>JABXHV010000040.1 GCA_013373445.1 Paracoccaceae bacterium
AGCAAAACACCGGAGGGAGACCTTGCGGTGATTTCAGTGCTGGCGGGGTGGGAAAAGGTCTCACCTCGAACTCGCCTCTCCTTCTCCCGGACGTCATCCCCGACTTGATCGGGGATCCACTCCACGGTGCGGCCTCGGCCAGAGGAAAACTGCCCATGCGCAGAAGAGGCTCCTCACACAGACCCGAAGCCTCCGTTTTGCCGCGATGGGCATTGGATCCCGGATCAAGTCCGGGATGACCGCGGTGGGTGTGGCTAGCAGTACAGGCAGGCTCTCCCTGCCTACAAGATCACCTGGTACTCCGGCAGACCCTTGAAGGGGACGTCGATAACGAAAGTCTGTCCAGCGGGTGCTGTGTTGAGGTTTTCAGCCGCCGATGTCACGAACAGACGCGTCAGATCCGCACCGCCAAAGGCCGGACAGGTGGTCTGGCTTGTTGGCAGGTCGAAGGTGTCCAAAAGGGTTCCGTCAGGCGCGTAGCGGACAACCTGGCTCGTGCCCCATCTGGCGTTCACAAGACATCCCTCGGCATCAATCACCGCGCCGTCCACGCCGAAGTCTTCAGAGCCGAGATCGAGAAAGACACTCGGAGATCCCTCCGGCCAACCATCGGCAGCGCTCAGCGGCTGGCGCATGATCTTGCCGATGTCAGTGTCGGTGTAATAAGCGCAGGATTTGTCATGGGCAAAACAGATGGCGTTGGAAATCGTGACATCCGGAACCAGTTTTCTCAGCTCCCCGCGGTAATAGCGATAGATCGCGCCGGCGCCCGGTTCGGCCTGAACGCCCATGGTTCCGATCCAGAATCCGCCCCAGGGATCCGCCCGGCCATCGTTTGAACGGGTCACTGGATTGTCTGCCTCGAGATCGACCAGATGGGTGCGCTCACCAGTGGAAATATCGAAACGCCAAAGCGCATTGGCACTGGCCATGATCAGCGTGTCGCGGTCCACCCAACCGGCCGCCGAAACATAGTCGTCAAAGGTCCAGACCCGCTCTTCGCCGTTCTCGATCGTTCTGAGTTGTTTGCCAAGAATGTCAAACCAGAACAATTGCCCGCGCTCAGGATGCCAGAGAGGCCCCTCGCCCAGCGTGCACGCCGTGGAACTGTATACGTCAACCGTCATGAGGAACCCTCCCGCCTCTGTCAATTCAATATCAGTCAGTCCTATCGCGCAGCATCATAGGCTGCGACCATCTCCCTGGCCCGCTCGGCCACATCTGCCACGGAGCGCCCGGGCTTGAACAGGTTGGAGCCAATGCCAAAGCCGCTCACCCCGGCCTTGAACCAGTCGGCAAAATTATCAGGCCCGACACCACCAACAGCGTAGGTGTCAGCATCTTTTGGCAAAACGGCCTTCAAGGCGGCCAATCCGTCTGTTCCCAGTTTGAAGGCCGGGAAAAATTTCAATCCATCAGCACCGGAGCGCAGCGCGGTGAAACACTCCGACGCGGTAAAAACTCCAGGGAAGGACAACATGCCAGCCGCCTTGGTCGCCTTGATGACCTCCGGATTGCAATCGGGAGAGACAACCATCTGGGCACCAATGTCTTCAAGACGCTTGACCGCATCGGTGTCCAGCACGGTGCCCGCGCCGATCATCGCGCTGTCACCGGCTTGCTTGATCATCGCCTCGATGCTGTCAAACGGCGTTGGCGAATTCAAAGGCACTTCTATGCGGGTGATCCCGGCATTGATCAGGGCATCTGTCATGGCGCAGGCTTCGCTCGTTTCCAGCCCGCGCAAAATGGCAATTATCTTGCGGCTCATTGGTCGGTTCCAATCCCTTTGGAATAGGCTGCTTTGAGCCCGTTCAATGTCAATTCTTCAGCTTCGGCCTTTTGCGCCTCGATGCCGTTCAGTTTCAAAGCGGCTGCATAGGCGTCGGCCAGGGCGTCCGCCCCGACGATGACGACGTCGCCTGACGACCAATAGGTCCGGCTGGCCGCCAGTTCCAGACCGATCAAGAGCCCGGACAGACGGCTTCGCGCTGCCTCGGGCGAAAGATCGGAAACCAACGACTGCGCACGCACCGAAAACAGAACCCGTGCAAAGGCTGCAGGGTCATCGCAAACCTCGCGAACGGCAGCCTCGAAACTGTCCTGCTGCCAGCCGTCAGCTCCAACAGAGTGACGCAGTACAGACTGGGTTCCCAGAAGAGCGAAAAGCTCACCGCTCATGATGGTGGAGAACCCGGTGACGATACCGTCCTTTACCGCCACCCATTTCGTGTGGGTTCCGGGCAGACAGATCACGCCGGCGAAGTCAGGCTTCTGCGCAATAACACCGGCAATCTGGGTTTCCTCGCCGCGCATGACATCGGCAGGCTCCAGCTGCTTGATGCCTGGCAGGATCGAGACACTGATGCGCGGATCCCGGACGTCAACCTTGCAGCCCGTTTCGCTGGACGGCGGCGGACATGGGACGGCCGCGTAAGGCGCTTCGACCCAACCCTGTCGGGCTCCCGCCATACCGCAACACACAACCGGCAAGACCGCATCGTCAGACAGATAGTCGGCCAAAAGATCAAGCAACACCGGTTCGAACTCGGTCGGCGTCAGCTTGCCCATGCCCTTGTCGCTGGACAAGCGGGCAAGGACTTGTGCACCCTTGCCCATCACCCAGACACGCAGGTGGGAGGTTCCCCAATCTGCTGCGATCCATTCCGCCGGACTGGCAGACTTGTTCGTGCTCTCAGTGCCTGAAGTCATCGTTGTCGTCATCATCAGCCTGTCATTGCCAAACCGCCGTCGATCACCAGCGCCTGACCGGTCATCATGCGGCTCGCGCCGGAGGCGAGAAACAGCACACCATCGACGATATCCTGGGGAACGAGATGCTCCTTCAGACACTGGCGTTCCATGTGGGCGGCAAGGGATTCAGGCGTTGCCCATTTATCGAGTTGCTTTTCCGTCAAAACCCAGCCTGGTGCAAGGGCATTGACCCGGATTTTGTCCGGTCCGAACTCGCGCGCAAGGCTGCGGGTCATGCCGTTAATGCCCGAGTTTGCGGTCGTGTATCCGGCAAATCCCGCAGCGCCCATCATGTAGCTGATCGAGCTGAAATTAACGATGGTACCACCGCCCATTTCCTGCATTCCCGGAATAACCGCCTGGCAGGCAAAGAAGTAAGCCTTGAGATTGATCGACTGGCACCAGTCCCAGTAATCCTCGGTGACGTCGAGCGCCGCATGACGTTCGTCGTTGGCGGCATTATTGACCAGGATTGAGATGGGCCCATTGGCCTTCGCTGCTTCTGCAACCGCCGCTTTGAGCGCTGTCACATCGGTAACGTCGCACTGGATGAAAAGCGGCCGCTTGCCAGTGGTCTTTTCCATCTCGTCCACAAAGGCAGAGGCGTCCGAGCGGCCCACGAAGGCCACCTTCGCGCCTTGGCGCAAAAAGCCTTCGGTCAAATTGGCCCCTATGCCGGAGCCGCCACCGGTGATGAACACCGAGGCGTTTTCGAGGTCGTGAAACGTTACCGTCTTACTCATGTGGATCTACTCCCATTGATATCTTTAAATCGGCCACTTGTTGCGCGGAGCCTTTGAGGAGGCAATTTCACTGGAACTGGATCGCCGCACAAGGCCTTAAAAGACGAGAAAGGACTTTTGTGCACACTGAGCACTGCAACAGCCGGGCCTGAAGCCTGCGGGGAGACGTGAATGAGTATGATTGGGCAACTTTGGTGGGGAACAGTGATGCTTTGCATCTGCATCGTCTTCCACACAGCGGTGGTCTATTTCACGCTGACCTGGGTCAAGAGCCTGTTACACGTCTTCCGCAATCATCATTGGTCAACGGTCTTCGTGCCCGTAATCGCCCTTTCATGCTTCAGCCTGATCGCAGGTCACACGCTGCAAGTCTGGCTTTGGGCGACCGTGCTGTTGCAGCTCGGCACGCTGCCAAATCTGGAACTGGCGCTCTATTATGCCCTGGTGACCTACACAACGGTTGGCTACGGCGATGTCACGCTTGCACAAGACTACGCAATTTTCGGTGCCTTTGCTTCAGTCGTCGGCCTGTTCGCCTTTGGCATCAGTTCAGCGTTTCTGGTCGGTATCGTGATGCGCTTCCTGCCCCGGGTGTAACGGAAGGCAAGACGGGTCTATCGCGTCTTGTCGCCACCGCCGCGCCCCAAAAAGGTCTGATAGACAATTTTCAGGTCCAGCGGAAAGGTTCTCAGAGCAATGTATTCCGCGTCAGTTTTTGCCAGTAGCTCCGGCGTGCTCATGTCGATCTGCCGGACCTGAGCGTAGCCGGTAATTCCTGGGAGAACCTCAAGAACACCCCGCTTTTTACGTTCAGCGATCAGTTCTTCTTGAACCGGCAAGCACGGCCGAGGGCCAACCAGGCTCATCTCTCCGCACAATATATTCCAGACTTGCGGAAACTCGTCCAGCTTGGTCTTACGGATGAATTTACCGACACGTGTTAGCCGGTCCTGAGCCACTTCATGGGTGCCTGCCTGCACAGTGCCGAGTTTCATGGAACGGAACTTCAGGCATTTGAACGTCTTTCCAAAACGTCCGACACGGTCCTGAACGAAGAGGACAGGCCCCCCACCTTCAAGGCGGATGAGGACGGCAACAATAAGCAGCAACCACCCAAAAAAAACAATCACAGCGAGAGCGAACCCGAAGTCCAAAAGTTTGGTTAGAAGCCTATACACCCAATTGTCCTTCTGGGCGCCAGATCCATGCGATCGCCGCAAGCCCGGCTTTGGTTATAATAACAAGACAGTGGCCGTCGAAGATTGCAGAATGATTCATCCGTTGACTGCACTCTCGGTTCTTGAGCAAAACTGCCCGCTGCGAAATAACATTTCATGATCTTTGTAACTGGTCTGAACGAATATACTCGTTTGCTAAAGGCTCTTGCCAATTGTCATATCGCCAAGAATTTTTCGGGCTGACGCCTCGTCGTTCTTCAACTTTGCCGACTGCAAGCCTTCCAGGCATCTGGTCAACTCTTCGGTGCTCAACTTATCCTCTACAGCACGCATGATCCTTGGGTGCTGCGTCTCGGCAACATCGTCCCCAATAAGCAATTCCTCATAGATCTTTTCCGCGGGTCGCAGGCCGACGAATTTGATCGCAATATCGCCTTGCGGATAATCATGGTCCTTGACGGTGTAGCCGCTCAACTGGATCATCTGGCGCGCCATATCTGCAATACGGACCTCGCTGCCCATATCAAGAACGAACACATCACCGCCTTCGGCCATCGAACCAGCCTGGATCACCAAGAGGGCTGCTTCGCTGATCGTCATGAAATATCGAGTGATTTCCGGGTGTGTGACCGTAACCGGTCCGCCGGCTGCGATCTGCTTGCGGAACAGAGGAATAACCGATCCCGACGACCCCAGTACATTTCCAAAACGCACCATGGAAAAAACTGTCTTTGATCCGCGTGCCGCCAGTTCCTGGGTGATCAGTTCGGCAAACCGCTTGGTCGCACCCATAACATTGGTTGGGCGAACCGCCTTGTCCGTCGACACGAGAATAAAGCGCTCGACCCCGTTTCGGCTCGCACATTCGCAGACATTCCAAGTGCCAAAAACGTTGTTTGTGACACCGGCAAAGACATTGTGCTCAACCATGGGCACATGTTTGTAAGCTGCCGCATGATAGATGGTCTGCACCTTTTGATCAGCGATCACACGCTCCAGTCCATCAAGATCGCCAACGCTGCCCAGAACCGGAACAAGTTCAATGCCCTGGTCATTGTCGACAAGCCAACGGGTCAACTCCTGCTCAATCTTGTAGAGATTGAATTCAGAAGAATCGAACATCACCAGCTTCTTGGCGCCATTGACGAGCACCTGACGGCACAGTTCGGACCCGATCGATCCGCCTGCTCCGGTGACCATGACGACCTTATCCCGGATGCTCTTGTCCAAAAGATCCTTTTGTGGTGGAACGGGGTCCCGTCCCAATAAGTCTTCGATATCAACCTCGCGCAGACTTTCAATACTTGCCTGCCCGGACACGATATCCGACATGGAAGGCACGGTCAGAACCTTGGCACCGATTGCTGCAACCTGTTCATAAGCGGTCAGGCGCTCCTGACGCGTTGCAGATGGAATGGCGAGCAGAACCTGTCTGACCCCATATTTGGCGGTCAGTGTCTTGAGTTCTTGAGGCGGATAAACCCGGCGATTGTTGACGACATCCCCTTGCAAATGCGGATCCTCATCCACAAACGCGACGACACGGTATTGTTGGCTGTCGGACACCGCGCGGGCCAGCTGAACGCCGGCACTGCCTGCGCCATAGATGATGATGGGTTCCTGCTCCGCCATTCTGCCAACCACCCAGTGGTAATAGTGACGATACAGAAAGCGCGTGCCGCCGACATAGACCAGAGCGACGAGGCCAAAGATAACCGGAACTGATCTCGGGACGCTGGGAATCGAAAAGAAGAAACCTGCCGCCGCGATAATCGCGGACAATAGCAAGACGGACTTCAGGATCTGAAACAGGGCCTGCGACCCAATATAGCGCAGCACTGTTCGGTAAATGCGATTATAGGAAAAAACAACAACTCCTGCGAGTGACGCAAATGGAAACAGCGGCCAGTGATTTTCTAAAAAGAAAGTCGGAAACCATTCGGACAGGCGCAGCACGTAGGCCAGCCACAGGCAAATCGGCAGGCTAACGGCATCAAAAGCCATCATGACGAGGCGCTTGTACTGTCTGGGCAAGTCCAGCAGCCATTGCTGCATTGACGTCAGATACCGCACGTTTCCCCCAAAACCATCTAAAGTCACGAACCAAGAAACTTCCTGTAGCCGGATCGCGCGCAAAAAGCAAAACTACATCTAATGAAAATCCCGACTAGGAAACAAACGCTTGGACTGTTCTCGTGGGTGGTAAGCGCGCGGCGGCGGCGGAGTTGGTCTCATATGGGCCGGAACACCATCTGTCTTGGACGTCGTTTGCGTGAGGGCCGCATCATGTGGATGACCAAGCAGGGAAAGCTTATGCGAGCAATCCTCAATGTATTCAGCAATCAAATGAACAACGATTCCTTCGCGCTCAATGCGGCCACGCACCCGTAACAGGCGCGCACCCAGAACAGCTGCCCGGTATCGTTCATACATTTTCGGCCAAACAACAACATTGCTAACCCCTGTTTCATCTTCCAGCGTCAAGAAGATCACCCCGGATGCCGTTCCGGGCCGTTGGCGGGTCACAACCAGCCCGCAAACCGTCGCTCGTTGAAGTTTTGCGTTTAGCAATTCTTCGTGGCGTATCAAGCCCGGCATATGGGGTCTCAGCAACTCCATCGGATGCGCCCTCAAGGTCAGACGTGTCGCCATGTAATCCTCAACCACTTCCTGGCCGAGGTGCATTTCGGGCAGCACCACTTGCGGCTCGAAAATGGCCTCGCCGTCAATTGGGTCATTGAACAACGGCAAGGGACTTGGGGATCGGATAGCCTTAACCTGCCAAAGTGCTGCCCGACGGCTTAGCCCCAACCCCAGAAAGGCATCTGCCTCCGCCAGACGTTCAAGAGCTGCCGAGGCAAGGCCGGTGCGCAACCAAAGCGTTTCAGGGTCCGGATATCCATTGCCACGTGCAGCCTCAATCCACAGTCCGTCATCTTCACGCAGCCCCTTGATTTGTCGGAAGCCAAGTCGCAGAGCCATATCTCCACTGCCATGCCACTCCAGAGTGTTATCCCACTCACTTTGATTGACACAAATTGGCCGGACCTCGACCTGATGGTCTCTTGCATCACGGACAATCTGCGCCGGGGCATAAAACCCCATGGGCTGAGCATTCAACAAGGCACACGCAAATTCAGCGGGATAGTGACACTTCAAATAGGCTGACACATAGGCCAACATTGCAAAGGCTGCCGCATGGCTCTCGGGAAATCCATATTCACCAAAGCCTTCAATCTGACCAAAACAGCTTTCCGCAAACGCCAGCTCGTAACCGCGGCTCAGCATGCCCTGAATGAATTTCTCCCGCAGTTGGTGGATCGTCCCCATTCGCCGAAATGTTGCCATCGACCGACGCAACTGATCAGCCTCGGAGGGCGTAAATCCGGCAGCGACCACGGCAATCTGCATCGCCTGTTCCTGAAACAGGGGCACTCCAAGTGTTTTGCCCAAAACATCGCGTAGAGCCTCGGATGGAAATTCGACCGCCTCGCGACCCTGTCGCCGATTGATATAGGGATGCACCATTCCGCCCTGGATCGGCCCCGGACGCACAATCGCCACTTCGATCACCAGATCATAGAAAGTGCGCGGTCTCATGCGCGGCAGGAAGTTCATCTGCGCTCGGCTCTCAACCTGAAAGACGCCGACTGCATCTGCCTTGCACAGCATGTCGTAAGTTGTCTTGTCTTCCTGAGGCACGTTGGCAATCGTAAAGCGAGTGCCGTGATTGGCCTCGATCAGGGCAAAACACTTGCGGATGCAGGTCAACATGCCAAGGCTGAGAACATCGACCTTCAAGATCCCAAGGGCGTCGATGTCATCCTTGTCCCACTCGATGACCGTACGATCCTCCATGGCCGCATTTTCAATCGGACATAGGGCATCCAGCCGCCCCTGAGTGATAACGAAGCCGCCGACATGCTGACTGAGATGGCGCGGAAATCCGATCACCTCACGAATGCGCTCAATGGTCTGTTTCAGACGATAATTGTCCGGGTCCAGACCCAGTTCGCGCATGCGCGTTTCCTCTGGTCCCTTATTTGAGCTTCCCCAGATCTGGCCGGACAGTGCCGACGTCAGATCCTCACTCAATCCCATGACCTTACCAACTTCACGGATCGCCGCTCTGGTCCGGAAATGAATGACCGTCGCGCACAGACCGGCCCGATGCCGGCCGTATTTTTCGTAAATATACTGGATCACCTCTTCGCGGCGCTCGTGCTCGAAATCAACATCGATATCAGGAGGTTCTCCGCGATGTTCGGAAATGAACCGCTCCGAAACCATGGTGATGGTTTCCGGTCCAACATCGGTGATGCCCAGCGCATAACAAATAATGGAATTGGCCGCGGACCCACGCCCCTGGCACAAAATATCCTGGCTGCGGGCAAAGCGAATGATGTCGTGAACGGTGAGGAAATAAGCCGCAAACCGCAACTTCCGGATCAGCTTCAGCTCCTTGTCAACGAGAGACAGGACCTTGTCCGACGGTCCTTCCGGATAGCGTTTTGTCAGACCGTCGCGTGTCAGTCGCTCCAACCGGTCCTGTGGCGCCTCCCCCTCAATCGCTTCATCCGGGTATTCATAGGACAGCTCCGACAAATCGAAACTGCAACGTGTCGCGATCTCAACCGTTCTGCGGATGGCCGCCGGATGATTGCGATACAGCCGCTGCATGTCCTGCGGTGACTTCAATCGCCGTTCGGCATTGGGCAGTGCCCGTGTTCCAATCTGATCGATCCGGCACCCTTCGCGCAGGCATGTGAGAACATCTGCAAGAGCGCGCCGCTGCGGCTTGTGCAACAGCACATCTCCAACAGCGACCATGGGTGTTGCCAGAGAATGGGCCACCTGAGACAGAAACCGGAACCAGGCCTGATCCGACCCATCGTAACGCGGGGCAGCTCCCAAAAACACGCGCCCGGGATGGCTTGCGTGCAACTTCCTAATGTCGGTTCGGACAGTTTGACAAATCTCTCCGGGCGGCAGGGCGATCAGGATCATGCCATTGCCCGCCAAGCATACATCCTCCAGATCGAGATGGCACTCGCCCTTGCTTGCACGCCGTTTTCCAAGTGTCAAAAGCTGACTCAGGCGCTCGTATGCCGCCCGGTCCATGGGCAAGGCCAGCCAGTCCACCAGACTGTCGCGCAAAACCAGCCGCGCGCCGACGATCAGTCGCGGCAACCTGATGTCATGAGCCGTGCCGTGTGGACGACGAGGTGACACGGACAAAGACGACGGTTCGCTGGTCACCTGACGCGAGGAAGGATCCTGCAGATGCTGGGAGCGGATGCTGATTGCCTGTTCTAGCTCCCCTTCCATAGTCCGTTTCAATTCCTTGAGGGCGGAATAGGCACGCACCACTCCAGCAAGTGAATTGCGATCCGTGATCGCAATCGCTTCAAGGTTCAATTCGGCTGCCCGTGTGACCAGTTCCTCAGGATGCGAGGCACCCGTCAGAAAGGTGAAATTCGAAGTCACGCATAATTCGGCATAGGGCTGGGGACCCAACGCTTCTGGCGGTGTTGCATAAGGCGCTGAATGAATAACATTCATGCGAATTCTCCCTGCACAAACCACCCCGGATTTTGCGGCGTGTGGAACAACCAGAGACGATGCCCCTGACGGGTGTCCACCTGCCAGTAATCCCGCAATCCCTGACCCCAGCTGTCGTCCACATCCCACCACAAAGGTGCGATCCGTTCAGGTCCTTGCGCCAGCGCCAGCGACAGGAGACGGCCGCGCCAGCGAAAACTGGCAGGCGGCGCAAACCGGCGCTCCTGATCCTTGAGATCGGTTTGAACATTAAGATTGTTCTGATGACGCCCTGGCAACGTGACGGGTTCCGGCGGGAACAGTCGCACAGGTCGCGGACGATGATGCGGCCAACTCTTGGCAGGTCGATTGTAGGCTGCGGGCACAAGGGAAAAACTGCGCTCGGGGATATGACTGTCTTGAGGGCAGAACCGCAGGATGTTCTCCAATCCAACCCGGCTGCCGAGCTGCGTAATCAGATCGTCCAGCCGATCTGTTGTCGTCTCCTGCCCCGGAAAGGAACCGGAAGCGACAACCGTTTCCATCTGCCGCATGGACACGGCCTCAACCTGAACCGCTTCCAGCCGGATCATGTCAATGCCGTAACCGGCATCCACAGCCTCGACCGCACGTTCAAAAAGCGTCAGCAACCGTTTTGGGTCACTCATCGGGCGCGCCAGCTTCAAGTCCACGCTTTCGCTGTCCTGATCGACCTTTCGAAACGTCAGCCGCAGCACACGTGCACCCTTTTGATGTTTATCAAGACGCTCACACAGATGGGTCATGAGACGTCCGACACCAGCCATGACATCGCCGAGAAGCCCAATCGGGTCGGGCAGTGTCAGCCGCACGGCAAAAAGTGGGTCTTCTTTTATGGGCGAGATCTGCTCCGACATATTGCCAAGCGCCTGATCCAGACGCTGCAACACCTCCCGGTCATAGCGCCGGGAAAGCGTTGCACGCGGCAAATTGTGCAGATCTCTGATCGTGGCGATGCCAAGGCGCTTGAGACTGTTGCAGGTTTCCTGCGACAGTCTCAGCCCCGCCACTGGCAGCTCGGCAATGGCAGACAAAGATCGGTCTGGCGCTGCAATCCCTTCGGCAAAATGCGACAACGCCCAGGCAGCACCCGGCGTATCGGCCAGACCAATGCACGGGCTCAAGCGAGAGCGCGACAACCGCTCCCGCATATCCTCAACCAGCGCCTCTTCGCCGCCGAAAAGATGATCGGAACCAGTGATGTCGAGAAAAAGTCCGTCCCGCTCATAAGTGCCAACCCAGGGACAATAACGCGTTGCCCACCTGGCCAATGCAGACAGGAAACGTTGGTCGGCCTTAAGGTCTGCCGGTCTCGTCACCAGTTCAGGACACAGGCTGCGAGCCTGAACGGTTGTCATGCCGCGGTCCAATCCTCGGACTTCACCACGTGGGTTCAGATCATAAATCCGTTCGGAGTTGCGCTCGAAAATCGATAGCGCAAAGGGCACATCCTCACAGGCGCTTAAAGGGCGCACACGCAAGGAGCGTTCAGCCGCCAATCTCGGAAACCACAATGACACGACGCGTCGCTGCATCCCAACGTACAATCCATTCTGATAATGTTCCTGTTTTGTTCTTTATAAGAGACCAACGCCAATGAGTCGAGTCAAATGACTCAACGGCAAGCGGATTGAATACCCTGTTTTCAAGTCCATCTTCTGTCATCACGGCCCGGCACTGCCAGCGGGTTTCAGCGGCATTGCTGCCGCCGCCATCCGGTACAATCAAAACGGCGGTCGAACGCCCGGCTTCGGCGGCGAGTTGCAACCGCCTTCCTTCTGTCAGGCCAACACGTTCACTGACTTCGGCAACAACAAGGGGCACCGCTCCGGACCGCAGGGCCGTCTCGGCACTGGCCAGCACATCAAGATGCGTTTGCGTGCGTGTGATCAAAAACCGCCCCGGATCGCAGTAGGGCAAAAGCCCTTCAGGGTTGAGCGTCGGTTTCCTGTTCTCACAGCACCAGACCACTGTCCCGGCCAATCCGCCACCCTGCGGCCCGGAACCAACAGGGAGTTTTTTATCCAGGTTAGGCGTTCCGGTTGTCTTGCGATCAGTCATACCGGCGACAATGGCGGCAAAGACAAAACCGGCCCCGCCCGTCACCACTTCATGCGCACGGGACCTCTTCAACGGAAACACGGAGGCAAAGTCATTTCTCATGAGATGCAGAATAAACAAAACAAGAACATTTGTCTTGTCTCATGACTTCAAATGCCAAAAATCAAGGCCAGGGACTTTGCCTCAGTAGCCTCGCTTGCGATCAACGGTCTTTGGTATCGTGCCATCTGCGATGTAGCGGGCGATGTTTTCAAAAACGATGCGCGATGCGGTTCTGATTGTGGTTGGTGCCGTGATGTGCGGTAGCACAGTCACTGATGGGTGCTCCCAGTAGCGATTGTCCTGCGGCAGTGGCTCAGTCGCGAAAACATCCAGCACTGCATGCGCGATATGCCCCTCATCCAACTTTGCCAACAACGCCTCATCCTCAATGATCGGACCGCGGGCAAAGTTGATCAGCCGTGCACCGGCTTTAAAGGCTGCCAGGGTATCAGCGTTCAGCAGGCCACGGGTCTCATCGGTCAAAGGCACAAGCACCACAACGATGTCAGCCTGTGAGACAGCCTCTTTGAGACCCTCGGCGCCGGAGAAGGTTTCAACTCCCTCGATTGTCTTCAAGCTGCGGCTCCAGCCACTTACATCAAAGCCGTTGTCCTTCAGGCGAAGGGCCGCTTTTTGCCCCAGTGCGCCGAGCCCCAGAACGCAGACCTTGCGGTCTTCAGGGTGCACCAGCTCCTGCATCTTCCAGACCTTCTCACGCTGACGGCTCGCATAAACAGGCATGTCGCGGTGCAAATAGAGTGTCCAGGCCAAAACAGCCTCGGCCATGGTGCTGGCCATTTTAGGGTCTGTCATGCGAACGATCTTCGGACCGTCGACAGGAAGCTCGGCAGTCATCTTCTCAACCCCGGCCCACAAGCTGTGAACCCAAACAAGACCCGGCAACTGTTCCAGCTCCGAAACCAGCGGATTGGCGACGATGGCCACATCGGCGCGCTCACGTTCCTCATCACTCAAAGCCGAAAACGGCTTGATCGCGGCTGTTCCCGCAAAGGTTTTTGACAGTTCGGCCTGCCACAAATGCAGTTCTTCATCCTTGGGACGCGCGAGAAATGGAATGACACGTGTCATGTGGCTTGGACTCCGGAAAATGAAGAGAGGTCATTGATTGTTCTTTGTTATTTATCAGATCCGGCCGCGCTGGCAAAAAAATGTTCCCCTCCCCCACAAAAAGAAGAGAAGACAAGCGGCTCTGGTTGACACCGCCTTGGGCGCTTGTTGAAATAAAAATGCTTCGAGGACACTCCCTCACACCCTTCCGACCTTTCCTAGGTTTTCCGAGATTTGATCAGACCGCCAGATGGAAGGTGGTCAAGCGAGACAGAGATGCGTGAAACGATTGTTCTTGGTGCCGGGATGGTGGGGGTCAGCACGGCGCTGGCGCTACAGGCTCGCGGACACGCCGTTACTCTCGTAGATAGGCGGGGCGCTGGTGAGGAAACCAGTCATGGCAATGCCGGTATCATTCAGGCGGAGGCCGCCGAACCCTACGCCATCCCGCGCGATGTAAAGACCCTGATGCGCTATGCGCTCGGGCGGAGCAATGACGTTACCTATGACCTGGCCTCGATGGCTCGGATGCTTCCTGCGCTGGCCAGTTATTTTCGTTTCTCCGCCCCTGCAAAACATCATGAAATCGCCAAGACCTATGCTCAGCTGATCGCGCGCTCCACCTCCACCCATGAGCCGCTGATCCAGGCCTCAGGTGCCGACAACCTGATCCGCCGCGATGGCTTTGCGATGGTGTTGCGCGACGACGCGGAGTTTGAGGCCAGCGCTCGCGAAGCAGAACGACTGAAAACGCTTTATGGCATCCAGTCACAGACCTTCGATGGGGCCTCCTACAGACGCGAAGAACCTGCACTTATCACGCCAATCGGCGGGGCCGTTGTGTGGCCGAATACCTGGACCTGCAGCGATCCGGGGGGATTAACGAAGGCCTATGCGCAGCTGTTTGAAAAACAGGGCGGACGTTTCCTGACAGGCGATGCCAGCAGCCTGAAGCAGACCAGCGCTGGACGGGCAGGTGGCGGTTCAGCATGGCAGGTCGATACGGAAGAAGGCCCGATCACGGCCACGGATGCGGTGATCGCGCTTGGCCCCTGGGCTCCCGAGCTTTTGAAGCGTTTCGGCTACGGCGTTAAAATGGTCCTCAAACGCGGCTACCATGGACACTTCCAGGCATCATTGAGCCCCAGGCGCCCTTTCCTGGACAAGACCAACTCGGTGGTCCTGTCCCCGATGACCAATGGCTTGCGCATGACCAGTGGCGCCGCCCTCGTTGCGCAGAACGCCCCGTCCAACCCGGTTCAGCTGGACAGGGCCATCAGCAATGTGCGGGAAATCCTGGACATTGGCGCGCCGACGCAAGATGCCATCTGGGTCGGACACCGCCCCTGTCTGCCAGACATGTTGCCGCTGGCCGGTCGCGCGCCGAAGCATGATGGGCTGTGGTTCCACTTTGGCCACGGTCATCAGGGCTTTACACTCGGGCCAGCGACATCCGATGTCTTGCTTGATGCAATGGACGGCAGGACCGATGCGATCACGACCGCCCTTGACCCCAGATACCGAAGCGCCATCCTGTCCTGGTAAGGTTTGACGCATCCAGTCCGGAGATCCCATGAGCGGTTCCTTTTCACGCAGTCAGAGTGTTCACAAGCCCGGGGTCACTGCGACCAGTGGCGGTGTCGTAGCTGCGCAGCATGTTCTGGCTGCCGAGGTCGGCGCGCAGGTGCTTGCGGCTGGCGGTGATGCGGTGGATGCAGCAGTGGCAGTCAGCTTTGCGATTGGTGTTCTGGAGCCCTGGATGTCCGGCCCGGCCGGCGGCGGAGCGATGATGATCTGGCGCGCTGATGAGGAAAAAGCCTATGCCCTGAATTATGGCATGCGCACATCTGCCAGCCTTGATGTTGCCCACTACCCCTTGTCGGGTGCAGGCGTTGCCTCTGACCTTTTTCCGTGGGATGCCGTGGTCGACGACCGCAACGTCGAGGGCCCAAGTTCCATCGCCGTTCCAGGCACAGTCTCCGGCGCCGCTAAAGCCCACGAGCGGTTTGGCAAAATGCCCTGGTCGGAGCTGCTCGCGCCCGCAGTTGCTTATGCAAAGACCGGCATGCAAGTCGACTGGTACGCGGCACTGATTATCTCCTCGACTGCAAAAACACTGGCAAAAGATCCCGATGCCGCAGAGCTGTTCCTGGATGAAGGCACCTGGCCCAAGGCATCCGGCTGGACCGCCGTCACCGATCTCAGGCTCGATCAATCCGGTATGGCGGCCACGCTTGAACAGCTGGCAAGCGCTGGTGCGCAGGATTTCTATAGAGGCGACATCGCAAAGGCGCTGGTCAAGGATGTCAGTGACAAGGGCGGCTTTCTAACGCTGGCAGACATGTCGCGCTATGAGGCTGAGTGGCAAGAGACGCTGGAAATTCAATATCGTGGTGGTCGCCTGTGGGCGGTTCCGAAATTGACTGCGGGTCCTACCATGGCTCACGCCATGGATCTCTGGCAGCAGGGTTACGAACCAGGGCAAACACCGGACGCTGCCAGCTTCCTCGCGATCGCCAGCGGTCTGCGCGAGGCCTATCGTCACCGTCTGGAAACCATGGGAGATCATGAGAGCCCAAAGGCTCCCGGCTGTACGACACATTTCTCGATTGTAGACCGGCAGGGCAATATGGTGTCGATGACACAGACCTTGCTGTCGATCTTCGGGTCGGGCGTGGTCTCCCCTTCAACGGGTCTTTTGCTCAACAATGGTGTGATGTGGTTCGACCCTGTCGCGGGCCGACCGAACTCGCTCGCACCCGACAAACGCTGTTTGATGAATGTCTGCCCGGTGATCGGAGAGAAAGGCACGCGGCGCTTCGCGCTCGGAGCCTCGGGCGGACGCAAGATCATGCCCGCGGTGGCACAGATTTCCAGCTTCCTGATGGACTACGACATGAACATGCAGGAGGCGATCGAGGCACCGCGCGTTGATGCTTCGGGCGGAGCCTACGTCATCGCCGACGAGCGATTGAGTGAGTCCGTGCTGGAGGCGCTTGCCAGTCAGGGGCCAACACAGACCACGAAGCGCGTTCCTTTCCCCTACGCCTTTGCCTGCCCGGCAGGCGTGTTGCGTGACGGTTCTGTCAATTCGGGAACGACCGAGACCTTTTCGGCCTGGGGGGACGGGGTTGCAGAAGACGATGTTAAAGGTTTGCCAAGCTGAGCGAGACAGCATAGGAATGCCGCAGCAATTTTCTTATCGACCCACGATCGGGTCACTCATCTGGAGACTATAACCATGGCCGAGATCATCCAGCTCTTTGGCATCCTTGCTGTGTCTGGTGCAATTGCTGGCATCATTTCCGGCCTGCTTGGCGTTGGCGGCGGGATCATTCTTGTTCCCGCTTTCTTTTATGCCTTCACCACGCTTGGCTATGTTCCAGACCAACTCATGCAGATTTGTGTCGCGACATCGACCGGGACAATCATCTTCACCTCCTGGCGCTCCGTCATGTCTCACCACAAACGCGGCGCAGTGGATGTCGACCTGATCAAGAGCTGGGGTCCGATCATTGCGGTGGGATCCATCATCGGCGTCTTTGCGGCCACAGCGCTGCGCTCACAGGAACTGCAAATCATCTTCGGTGCCATCGGTGTCAGCCTTGGTCTTTACATGCTGCTTGGCAAAAAAGACTGGCGTTTGGCCGATCACTTGCCCGGCAAGATTCTGAGCTCAGTCTACGCCAGCGGGATCGGCTTTTTCTCTGCATTGATGGGCATCGGCGGCGGGTCATTCACCGTGCCCCTGCTGACGGCCTACAACTATCCTCCGCACCGCGCCGTTGCGACATCTCCCGGCTTTGGGCTGGCGATCTCCATTCCGGGATTCATTGCCTTCTTGCTGAGTGGCTGGGATCTGGAAGGAAAGCCGCCCTACACAATCGGGTACGTCAACATTCCAGCAGTCATCCTGATCATTGCAATGACCTCAATGACGGTACCGCTCGGCGTGAAGCTGGCACATAAATTGTCGCCAAAGCACCTGCGTCTGGTCTTTGCCTGCACGGTCTTGCTGCTGGCAGGCAACATGCTTCGCAAGGGTCTGTTCTGATTTGCAATCCATGACACCCAGCGTCCTTGAGGATGTGAAAGCCGCCAGACCATGTCTTTGGGTCAATCCATCTTACCAACCCGACAGTGATCCTGCCGCGTTGGCTGATCTGACGACGGCCCAAAGCGACTGGGCCAGGCTTTCCCCCTTGCTCAAGACGCTGTTTCCGGAGCTTGTCGAAACACAGGGCCAGATCACGTCGGAACTCCTGCAAGTTGACGCCCTGAAATCAGCCCTTGGCTACGATGCGGCAGAGTATGGCCGTGTCTTCATCAAAGCAGATCACGCACTTCCCGTCGCCGGATCGATCAAGGCGCGCGGCGGGTTATTCGAAGTGCTGATGACCGCCTATCGGCAAGCCGTCGAGGCGGGCATGCTCCAGGACACGGGTGACGTGCGCTTCCTGGCGAGCCCCGAGGCCAAGCAATTCTTTGCCACCCGGACCATCGCCGTTGGCTCGACCGGAAACCTTGGACTCAGTGTCGGCATTGCAGCACGCGCCCTTGGCTATCGTGCAATCGTTCACATGTCCTGTGATGCAAAGGCCTGGAAAATTGCCCGGCTTGAAGCGCTAGGCGTTGAGGTTGTCCTGCACGACAGCGATTACAACAGCGCCGTCGCTGCCGCTCGCGAAGCAGCGCGCAAGGACCCCTTGGCGTATTTCGTTGACGATGAAGATTCCGAATTGCTGTTTCGCGGCTATAGTGCCGCCGCGGTCGAACTGAGAGATCAACTGGCGACATTCGGCGTTCAGATCGATGCCACGACACCACTTTTTCTTTATCTGCCATGCGGGATCGGCGGGGCACCCGGCGGCGTTGCCTATGGCGCCTCCGGTCTGTTTGGAGCCAACGTTCATCCGTTTTTCGTGGAACCGGTGCAGGCGCCTTCCGCCCTTTGTCAAATGATGTCAGGCTTGAGCGAAAATGTGTCCGTCTATGACTTCGGGTTGAACAACAAGACAGAGGCCGATGGAATGGCCGTGGCGACAATGTCTCATCTTGTGGCGGAAAAAATGCAGCATCGTCTCGCGGGGGTCTTCACCGCAGAAGATGACAACCTCTTCCGCTGGCTTGCGCTGGCCAAACAAACCGAAGGCCTGAAGCTGGAACCATCAGCAACAGCCGGGTTCTGCGGGCCGGCGTTCTTGACCAACAGCGCTCACGGAGCTGCCTTCCAGGCACGGCATCTGTCTGACGTCGATATAAGCCGCGCTGTGCACGTCATCTGGACCACTGGCGGAAGTTTTGTGCCGGATGATCAGTTCGACCTGTTCTACGATCAAGGTCTCGTTCTCCTCAACACCCCTCACAATGTGTAATCGCTGTTTTCTCTAACGATTTCATATCGTTTTGAGGAAACTTCATCCACGTCAATTATTGTTTTACTCATCAAAATAAATCTTGATGTCAATGTATTCGAACCAGGTATTTCAACCGAAACATTCGACGTGGATATTTGTACATGACTGATTATTGATAATATTTACTGTTTCCTAAGATAAGGCATCGACTATTGAGGCAACTGAGTTTCGGAGCCACTGTGCATGTCTAGAATTTTATCCAACTTTTCGATTGCAACACGCCTGTTCGGGCTGGTCGCTGTTTTCGCCCTGGGGTTGGCAGGGTTGGTCGCGACCGAGTCGTGGAACCAGTATAACAATCTGAAAGAGCAAAAGCTCAATGAGTTGAAGTTCCTGGTAGAGCTGCCACTCACCGTGATGAAAGACTTCCAGGCAAAAGTTGATGCCGGTGAAATGAGCCTCGAGGATGCTCAAAGAACCGCATACGACATCATACGCACAATGCGCTATGACGGCACCAACTACTTCGTTGTGCAGATGTACGATGGCAATCTTGAACTCGTCATGCACCCGATCCGGGAAGACCTGCAGGGCAAAGACCAAAGCAAGTTGAGCGACGCCAACGGCAAGCTGTTCACCCAAGAGTCAGCCAGCAAAGCCAAAAATGATGGCGCAGGTTTTGTTGAATATGTTTGGCCCAAACCTGGCAGCGATGCCTCCGTGCCCAAGATTGCCTATTTTGAGGCCTTCAAGCCTTGGGGTGTGATGGTTCAAACGGGTGTTTACACGGACGATGTGTCAGCGCAGTTCTGGGCTGCGGCAACAAAAAGGGCCGTGTTTGACCTAGGCCTTCTGGTGATCATCGCCGGTGCCGCCCTGGTTGTTGTGCGCAGCATTACAGGTCCGTTGAAGAGTATTCAGACTTCAATGCTGGGCCTTGCCAACGGCGATCTTGATGTTGAGGTTGCAGGTCTGGATCGCCGTGATGAAATCGGCGAAATGAGCCGGACCGTTCAGGTCTTCAAGGACAACGCGCTGGAACGCGAAACGCTTCAGTCTGAAAGTGAGAAAGATCAGCAACGCCGTCTTGCTCGCCAACAGCGGGTCGATGAATTGATTGCCGGTTTCCGCACCACCGCAAGTGACGTGCTGGCAGCGGTCGGTGATACAGCAAAAGGTCTCGACCAGACTGCTCACACGCTGACAGATATCGCAACTGCAAACTCCTCACGCGCTTCCGAAACACTCGGCGCGTCTGATGAAGCCACACGCAATGTCAACACGGTCGCCTCTGCAGCAGAAGAGCTTGCTGCTTCAATCGACGAGATCCGTGGCCAGGTCACCCGAACCACAGACGTGGTTCATCGCGCGACCGAAGGTACACGCGTCACCAACGACAAGGTGGAAGGTCTCGCCTCTTCCGCGGCCAAGATCGGTGAAGTCGTTACACTTATCCAGGCGATTGCGGAACAGACCAACCTTTTGGCTCTGAACGCCACGATCGAGGCTGCACGTGCCGGTGAAGCGGGCAAAGGTTTCGCCGTCGTTGCTGCTGAAGTGAAGGAGCTTGCGACACAGACCTCCAAGGCGACAGAAGAAATCTCAAGCCAGATTTCTGCCATTCAGTCGGCAACAAAAGACTCTGTGGATGCGATCAACTCCATTACGACCACAATGGAAGAGGTCAACACCTACACGGGCGCGATTGCTTCTGCCGTCGAGCAACAGGGGGCTGCCACACAGGATATTTCCGAGAACGTGCAGCTTGCAGCTCAGGGCACCAACATCGTGACCGGCAATATTGGCGAGCTCTCTGCAGCTGTCGATGAAACTGCCAAGTCAGCTGAAATGGTTGTCACTGCGTCGAGCGATCTTGGTTCCAAGACCGATCATCTGACCAAAGAAGTTGAGCGCTTCCTCAACGAGGTTGCAGCAGCCTAACTTCGATTGCCACGAAAAACAAAAAAGCCCGGCATCATGTCCGGGCTTTTTTTGTCTGGCGGCTTTGGTTGCTAAGGTCACGCCTTTAAGGCGTCGGCACTTCTTCATGAAAATACTTCTGACGCGGAATATCCCAGAAGGATTCGTCGGCAAGAACCTTCACGAAACTCTCGGCAGATCCGCCTGTCCCGAAGGTCGTGTCCTTCGGATACCTCTTACCCCACTCCTCAGACAAAAACCGATCTATTGCTTCGCGTTCCGTGCACAGCGCATTTGTGATCGACTTTGCATGGGCGCGGTTCGTCTGGCGGGTCCCAAGGTTCAATGACGGTACACCCAGGAACGGAGCTTCGCGCACCCCGGTGCTGCTGTTGCCGATCATCGCACTGGCGTGGCGCAAGAGCTCGGAAAAGAAGGAAAAGCGCAAAGATGGAATGTGGCGGAACCGCTCTGCAGGCATGGAGTCGATGATGGCCTTGATGTCACTTGATCCCGGATCATTGTTGGGCGAGACGACAACGAAGTTTCGGCCACTCGCCTTCAAGGCGGAGAAAAGGGCGAGCGCCTGTTCTCGCATGGTCTCCTGTTCGGACGTCACCGAATGCATGATCACAATGCCGAAGTCGTCGAATGGGATCTGATAATATTTCTTGGCTTCTTCCAACGTCGCGCCCGAGGGCCGTGCATGAAAATCGAGTTCCGGCGATCCAATGACATGCAAACGCGCCTGCTCTTCACCGAGGCTGACGAGACGCCGTTTAGCGTCCTGCGAACACACGAAGTGATGACTGCTGAGCTTGGTGTTGCAGTGGCGGTAAACCTCATCAATTGTGCCCGAGACCTCGCCGCCTTCAACATGGCCACACAGAACGTAATTGGTGGCGCAAACAATGGCGCAGGCAAGAGCCTCGATGCGGTCTCCGTGGATCATCACGAGATCCGGCTTATGCTCATGGATGTAATCAGAGAAACCAAAGATTGTCTTGGACAGCACAAGGTCCTGCGGATCCCCTGCCCGCTGATTTATGTATTCATAGGCTTGCTGATAGCCGGAATCCCGGATTTCGACGTAGGTACCACCGTATTCACTCATCATGTGCATACCGGTGACGAAGAAGTTGACGTCATAATCTTCCGTCAACAGGCGGTTCGCCAGGATGGACATCTTGCCGTAGTCGGCGCGTGTGCCTGTCACAAATAGAATTTTCTTCATGATGCGTCTTCAATCTGAGTGGAGCCCTATCCGTCCAAATCACTCCATCTTAGCTGTTCGTTCTTCGTCTTGGCGACCTTCAAGGTGCGGCCAACGACCTGATCAAATTCATATCCCGGTATCTCACCCGAACCGGGTCGCCGGGCCCAGATGTCCTTTTCGGTGATCACCTGACCTGGCTGGAGGTCCCGATCGGCAACAACGGAACTACGGGCAAACTTGTATGTTCCCTCTTCAAGAGAGCTCCTTTGCTTGCTGTTTCTGCTCGCCACGTGGATTTCCTTTGAGCGGTCGATCAGGTAGCGCAGTTCTGCAGGGTCCATGGAGCACGAGATGTCCGGCCCCTCCCGGTAGCGGCTGTCGGTGAAATGCCGCTCCAGGATCGAAGCGCCAAGCGCCGTTGCCGCCAGGCACATGTCCGGTCCGATGCTGTGGTCTGAAAATCCGACAACTGCTTTTGGAAAGGCTTGCTTTAGTTCGCTAATCCCTCTCAGAGATACGATCTCAGGCGGCGAAGGATACAGGTTTGTGCATTCCAGCAAGGCAAAGGGGATACCGGCTTCTTCGAGAATTCTGACAGATGCCGTGATTGTCTCGATCGACTGCATGCCCGTGCTCATGATGACCGGTTTGCCAAAGGAGGCAATATGACGGATCAACGGCAGGTTATCGCATTCTCCGCTGCCAATCTTGTACGCAGGCACTTCAAGCGAGTGGAGGAAATCAGCGGCAGCGCGCGAAAACGGTGTGGAGATGTAGATCATCCCGAGCGATTCAGTGAACGCCTTCAGCTCCGCTTCCTCGTCCAGCGACAAGGCGCATTCCGCCATGATATCCCAGATAGACTTGTCAGCATTCGGCGGGATGATGCTTTTCGCTTCCTCCGTCATCTCGTCTTCGATGATGTGCGTTTGATGTTTGATCATCTCGCATCCGGCAAGGTGCGCAAGACGGACCATCGACTTGGCAACGTCCAGGTCGCCGCCATGATTGATCCCGATCTCTGCGATCACCAGTGGCGGAAACTCCGCCCCAATCGCCCGGCCTGCAATCTCCATCTTCATTTCACGCCGTCCTGCATTGCTTTTTCACAGTCCTCGAAGTCACTCAGGTTATCGATGTCTATTGACGTTTCCGGGCTCATTTCGACAACCCCGATTTTGCTGTCCGGAAAGCCATTACACTTGCGAAAGTCCTCCGCACCAAAAACATAGATCGATCCATTTGGGCGAAACACCTTAGGCAAGGACTGCCTGTTCGCGAAACAATAGCCTGGGTCGGAAATCGACACGAAGCGATCTCCATCCCGCGTCCCGTATTTCAAGACAGACGATGACGTCTCGCACACTGACATGATCATTGTGTAGCTGCCGCTGCGATAGAGGTCCAAGGCTTGCGTGATCGCGCTGACCGGACGCATCGGCGAGGTTGGCTGCAATAACACGATGGTCGCATCGTCTTTCAATTGCTCCGTCAGGAAATGACTGAACACCTGATCCATGGGCACGTCGCTCGTGGCCAGGCTTGCAGGTCGTTCCACAGCCTGCACGCCAGCAGGAAGCTCTGCGTTCAGGATCTCGTCCATATCGGTGGAAATGAAAACACGCGTGATTCCGGCCTCGATCGCCTTGTCAACGCTGTGACGATAAAGAGGCCTGCCGAGCAGCATTTTAGTGTTCTTACGTGCCAGACCTTCAGACCCTGCCCTGGCAGGAACAAAGGCAACGACATTCTCAGTCGACATCGTTTCACTTCAACCTTCTTGCCGAAAAACCGGCGTTACGCCTATCCTGCCCGGCTTTGGCAACGGTTGTAAGTCCTCAGCGCCATTCATGCACACATGAACACGTAACCAAGGGCGCAGCATCGACAGAATTGAGCTCGAGACGGGGGATGGGCTTGCGAAAAAGCCTACCTCCCGCCCCAAGGGTCAATTAGCCCGCGTAGAAGGGTGACGACATTTCACGGCTTGCATGCTCGGTGATCGAAGCATCAAACACCCGCGTATAAAAGGCGCTGCCCAACTTGGCTGCCGTCTCAGGAAACGCATTGATCGCATAGTCAAGTGCGTGGTCCAACGTGTCGAATGCGTCAAACCCGCCCAGGGTGTTTGTAGAAACGCCGCTGAGCCAAAGCTTGTTTTGCAGACCCGGCACCTGTTTCAGAGCCTCGTTGCGCGCCTGCCAGGAAAAGTCTTGAAAAGGCATCGAGAATTGCAGTTCGGTATACACGAATGCTCCAGGCTTGTTCGCGTTTGATCCGCCGAAGTGGACCGACCCCAAATCTACACTCGCATCTTTCACCACGTCCGCGTTGAAAACGCGCGTGTTGTGCGCGACGCCAAAAGCCCTGGGCTCGGTCGGGAAATAGCCGGTCACAAACTTGCTGGCATTCTCGATGCTGTCAAATGCGTAAAGACCACCGATGCTCTGGGTCGCGTGGCCCTGCAGCCAAGTCTTGTTCAAGAAACCAGGCTGTTTTCTGATCTCCTCGTTGATTTTTGACCAGGGTGCCTGGTCGAATGGAACTGAAATGGCAACTTCCGTGTAGACGAATGCTTTCGGGGTCATACGGGTATTCTCCTGAGCTTTGAGGAACGACGGTGCGATGAGCGCGCCTGCGGCTGTCACAGTGCCAGCCGCCAACAACTGGCGTCTTGAAACCGTGTGTTCTCGGGTTGACCTGATACTTGGTTTCTCGTCGGTCATGATGTCCTCCTTATCAACTTGCTTTTTGCAAGTTCATTTTCTATGCGCTATCAAATTGCTTTTTGCAAGTTGAAAATGTTATGTCGTGGAATGACCAGAAATAACCAGAACTACGATTCCGGGTGTCCAATTGCCTATGGCCTGTCGATCTTCGGCGATCAATGGTCGCTGCTGATCATCCGCGACTTGGCGATCAAAGGCGTGCGAACCTACGGCGAGCTGCTAAACGGTTGGGAGCAGATCTCAACGAACATTCTCGCCCAGCGCCTCAAGCATCTTGAGGACCGCGGGTTGCTGACCAAGGAGCGCGATCCGGAGAATTGGCGCAGCTTCGTTTATCAGTTGACGGAAAAAGGTCGGGATCTGGCGCCGGTGATTGCAGAGATCGTGCTATGGAGCGGAAAACATAACACCGCCGAACACGCGATGACCGAGACCGTCGACAAGGTGCGCGGCAACAGAAAGCAATTCGAGGACCGAATCCGGAACGGTGAACGCCCCTAGGTCCCGACAGCTCGGACCAGATCAGATCTGCTTGAGGCGGGTCTTGTGAGCGTGGGCAATGTGATTACGGGCTGCTTTGTCGGCAGCAACGCTGTCACCCCGAGCAATGGCCTCAACGATTGCCGCGTGTTCTTCGACGGCAACTTCGCGGCGTTCATGCGTGTCCAGTGTCGTACCAGCCATCAAAATCAGCGAAAGGCGTAGATGCTCAATCTGATCGACCAGATAGCGATTGTGTGAGGCCAGACACAGTCGGCGATGAAACTCGCGGTTGGAGCGAACCAGCGAATCCTCGTCCTCGATCCGCTTGCGATCTGCGGTCACGAGATCCTGAAGGATCTCGACTTCAGGCTTGGAGGCATGTTTGGCAGCGAGGCCGGCAGCCGTACCCTCAAGCACTTCACGCATGAAATAGACTTCGTTGATCTGGCCATGATCCAGTGTTGGAATGACCATGCCACGGTTTGGCTCATGAGCAGCGAGGCCTTGAGCCTCCAGCCGTTTGAGCCCTTCACGGATGGGGGTTCGGGAGACACCAAATTCTTCGGCCAGGTCCGCCTCACGCAAGCGGTCGCCCGGGGTCAAGACCCGTTCTTCGATCAGGCTGATCAAGCGCTGGTAAATGTCTGAACCGTTCATGGCCAATGGTCATATCCTATTTTGCCGTATCTGGCAGCCCTCACGGGGCTAATGCAGCCGCACACCCTGACGCTTAAGCTCGCCCTGGAGCAGGGTGACATCCATCGCATTCAAGTCAATTCCATGCTTTACCGACAACGCTGCGGCAACACCGGCGCCCTGACCGGTAACGGTGCAGCACATCATGTTACGCGTCGCCGCATGACTGACCTTGTCGCCGCCAGTCGCGCGCCCAGCAACCAACAAATTGGTCACGCCCTTGGGCAGCAGTGTTCGGTAGGGCACCTGAAAATAACGCCCTGTCGTTGGCAGTATCAAGATACCATAGCCGTCGATAAATTCGGGAAAGATCCCCACACTGTCTTCAAAACGTCCCTGCTCGCGCACATCCACTTCGCGCATATCGTAAGCTGCAAGGATCTTTCTGGTATCCCGAATACCAATGGTCATACCGAAATTGCGCAGTTTCGCTGTATCGCATCCGGGGTAAAACCGGCGTAGAGCCTCGACCGCCAGCATGGCCTGCCTGCGCCCTTCAATTTCATTGCGCGTCATGCTGTCCGGGTCTGTGCCATCACATTCGGGCAAGTGAACCAGATTGAGATAGGTCAGATCACCGCTGTCATAGATGGCGCCCCATGTACCGGCAATGGTCTGGAGACCTGGCGGAATGATGCCTGCGTCAATAGCCTGCTTGAACGGCTTGCGCAGAAAAGGCGAAAACATTGCATCCTCCTTGCCAGTGGTTTCAACCGTCCATTCGCCACTCTCCCAATCCTTATAGGTTTGGGGGTCTGCCTTCACTGCCTCAATGAACTTTTTCTTGTCGACGCCGGACATAGAGAACATCACCGATGCTGCCTGCATCTCTTCAATCGGAGTCTTTACGGTCTGCGCACCTGCCCTGTAGGCGACGTCTGCATCCCCTGTCGCATCGACAACCCTTTTGGCGAGGATGGCTTCGCGCCCTGCCTTGCTTTCGGTGATAATGCCGCAAATCGTATCGCCGTCCATGATCGGTGCAGCAAAACTGCGATGCATCATGGGGCGGACACCAGCTTCCTCGACAAGCTTGTCGGCAACGAGTTTAAAGCCTTCGGCGTCGATGGCATGGCTGTTGGATTGGGGCTCCGGCGTTGCCGCCCCGGCTTCGCGGGCCCGGCTCTCAAACTCCCGGCCGACCCCTTCAGTATCTACTGTCTTGTCATGGCGATACCAGGCAAAGCCTTCCACCCCAACCGCAGTGATGTTTCCGCCCAGACACCCGAAGCGTTCGACCAAGGTCACGTCGACGCCGGCCCGCGCTGCTCCGAGAGCTGCCGCAAGCCCGCCTGGACCCGATCCAACGATCAGCACGTCTGTTTCGTGGATCACGTCAATTTCGCGTGCGGGTTCGGTAATGGTCTTCAAGAGGGATCCTCGCCAGAGCTAAATCGAAGTTATGCCTGAGGCACATAAAGTGCACCACCAACAACAGGCTCACTGGCCCCGGTTGTTGAAGGAAAGCTGGTTGGCAGCTGGGCTTTCAACCTCGCGCCGAGAAAAGCCATGGCCTGAGCCTCAAGGGCGTTGCCATCGAGATCAAAATCTTCGCTCGAACGCACATCACCTTGCAGACGATTCTGCAAATTTTGCATCAGCGTCGGGTTCAAACGACCGCCGCCGCAGACAATCCATAGTGCTGGCGCTTTCGGGCAGAGGGCCTCGGCGCGCGCAATCGTGGCCGCCGTAAAGGCTGCCAAGGTGGCTGCACCATCTTCCAGTGACAGTCCTTCGACCATCGCCAGGGAAAAAGCATTTCGATCCAGAGACTTCGGGCCCGGCTTGGCAAAAAAGGGATGCTCAAGGGCCTTTTCAAGCCGCGACTGATCGACCTGTCCAGCGGCTGAGATCAGGCCATCCCGATCACAGTCACCGGCGCTGTGACCACTCACCCAGTCGTCCAAAAGAGCATTTCCCGGGCCAATATCAAACGCCAGCAAAGTGCTTTCGTCGATATAGGTGAGGTTCGAGACACCACCAATATTCAAGAAACAAAGGGGCTGTGGCAGCCCATGCGACAGAGCCTGATGATAGACAGGAACAAGGGGTGCGCCTTCGCCGCCAGCGGCCATATCCGCCTGGCGCACATCGCCAACGACAGGAAGCTTCAATCCATCGGCCAGTGTCTGGCTTGATCCCAGCTGAACGGTCTCGGCCTTGCCCGGATCATGCCAGACCGTTTGCCCATGAAAGACAACCAAGTCCGGGGAAAGGTCATATTCGATCAGGAAGCGCCGTATGGCCGACAGATGCTCATCACTCACGGCTTCCGCCAATTTGCCCCAACTGGAGCGTTCTGACGGTCCGAGGGCAACTGCGTCCAGAACAGCTTTTCGGGTCGCGGTGCTGTACGGAATTGTAGTCGCCGGGCCAAAACGGACGACGGTTTCGCCGTCCGTTTCAATCTCGGCAAGGTCGATGCCGTCAGCGGATGTACCACTGATTGTTCCTAGCACCGACCATGTCATTTAAAGCGACTTTGCCAGTGTTTCGATACCAGACTGAGCAATGTCGAACATGTCGTTGATCTGCGACTCCGTGATAATCAGCGGCGGGCAGAAGGCCATTGCATCGCCCATGTTGCGCGAAATCAGGCCGCCTTCAAGGAAGGTTCCAGCGGCCTTGGCGCCAAGGGCACCAACATCAATGCCTTCCTTGGACAGTTCGACAGCACCGATCAGACCAATACCGCGGGTCTCAACGACCAGCGGATGGGATGAGAGTTCATGCAGACGCTTGAGGAATGTTGGGCTGATTGCCTTCACATGAGACACAAGATCCCGTTCCTCGATGATCTTCAGGTTCTCCAGCGCAACAGCGGCAGCAACCGGATGACCGGAGGCTGTATACCCATGGCCCCAGGTGCCGATTTTGTGGCTTTCGTCCGCGACCGGACCATAGACGCTCTCGTTGATGAGAAGTGCCGACATTGGCAGGTAGGACGAAGAAAGCTGCTTCGACAGGGTCATGATGTCCGGCTGCAGATTGAAGGTCTCGGTGCCGAACATGTTGCCGGTCCGACCAAAGCCACAGATAACCTCATCGGCGACGAACAGAATGCCATACTTCTTCAGGACTGGTTGCACAGCTTCCCAGTAACCTTTTGGCGGCACAACAACGCCGCCAGCACCCATAACCGGCTCTGCGAAGAACGCCGCGATGGTTTCAGGGCCTTCGGCCAGGATCATGTCTTCCAGATCCTTGGCGCAACGCTTGGAGAAGTCTTCTTCCGTCTCACCATCCTGCTTCATTGTGCGATAATGCGGGCTGGAGGTGTGATGAATGTTGGCGATCGGCAGATCGAACGAACGGTGGTTGTTCGGCAAGCCAGTCAGGCTTGCAGACGCGATGGTCACGCCATGATAACCGCGTACTCGTGAAATGATTTTCTTGCGCTCCGGCTGGCCAAGGGCATTGGACCGGTACCAGATCAGCTTGATGGCTGTGTCGTTTGCTTCCGAACCGGAGTTGGTGAAATAGACCTTCGACATTGGCACTGGTGCCATGGAAAGAAGCTTCTCAGCCAGCTCAACGGATGGTGTGTGCGTACGATGCGCAAAGGTATGTGTGTAGGGCAGCTTTTCCATCTGGCGGGCAGCTGCATCGACCAGGCGCTTTTCGCCAAAGCCAAGCGCTACGCTCCAAAGGCCGGCCATGCCTTCGATGTACTTCTTGCCGTTGTTGTCTTCAACATAGATGCCATCACCCTTCTCGATAACGAGCGGTCCGACCTCTTCATGGCGGCGCGCATCAGTATAAGAATGGAGCTGGGAAGCAATATCCCGAGCCTCGATGGAATTTGGGAGGTTGGTCATGGAGGGCCTCAAAGGAAGGATGTGGGCCGCCTGGAGATTGGTCTGGCCCTTTATTGGATAGAAACCCATATTCCAGATATGCAACGGGGAAAGCAACACCCTTTTTTCATTTCCTTGGCAGGCAATCCTTGAAAGGAACCAGTCACTCAACTGTCCATTGCATCCTATGGCCAGAAGATACAAAAACGGCGGAACCGAGGTCCCGCCGTTCTTTTCAGAAACTGTGTTTCTGCTTGTCTTAGTTGCCAGACTTGTTGGCGTTTTCGATCATCTTGCGATCGGTCTGCATTTCAAGCCACATCGCATTCACAACTGCGAAAAGCGCAGCAAGAGGCAGACCAAGCAACCATGCAAAATACCACATCATGCGTCCTTTCTTAGTAAACTGACTCTGAGTTGTCAGTGACATCTTTCTCGGTCACCTTGCCCCAAAGGACCTTGTAGACCCATGCTGTGTAGGCAAGAACGATCGGCAAGAAGATGATCGTGCACACCAGCATGATGAACAATGTCTGATGGGAAGATGAGCTGTCCCACACTGTCAGTGAGCTGTTCGCATCCTTCGAGCTTGGCAGGATGAATGGGAACATTGTCAGGCCAACAGAAGAGATCGCACCGAAGATCGCCAGTTTGGAGAACAACAGTGAGGAAACCTCGCCATTTGAGCGCAGACCTTTCACCGCCATCAGCGTGCCGAAGATTGCAAGCGCCGGAGCGATGGCGATCCATGGACGATCTGCATAGGCAGTCAACCAGGTGCCTGTTCTGACAACTTCGGAGTACAACGGATTGGATGGACCGTCGGCGACCGCTTCGTTGACGAAAGCATAGCCTTCGATACCAAGCGCCAGCCATACACCGGCAAGTACATAGCCGATGACCATAACCAGTCCAGTCACCGAACCGATCGCACGAGCACGCTCGGCAACTGGTCCTTCAGCCTTAAGCGCCAACCAGGCGGCTCCATGTGTCAGCAACATGGTCAGGGAGACCACACCGCACAGCAGAGCAAACGGGTTGAGCAGTGCCAGGAACTTCCACCAGAACGGACCATCATACATTGGCATGAGATCTGCGGTCAGGTGGAATGGAACGCCCTGAAGGACGTTGCCAACAGCCACGCCGAAGATCAGCGCCGGAACGGCACCACCAACGAAGAGAGCCCAGTCCCAACCATTGCGCCAGCCTTGAGACGGGCGCTTGGAGCGGTACTTGAACGCTACCGGGCGCAGAATGAGCGCGGCCAGGACCGCAAACATTGCAAGGTAGAACCCGGAGAAGCTGACGGCATAGAGAGGAGGCCAGGCCGCGAAGATCGCCCCGCCGCCGAGAATGAACCAAACCTGGTTCCCTTCCCAGACAGGGCCAACGGTGTTGATCGCGACACGGCGTTCAACGTCAGACTTGCCAACGAATGGCAGCAAAGCGCCAACACCCATATCGAAGCCATCGGTTGCAGCAAAGCCAATGAGCAAGACACCCAACAGCAGCCACCAAACGACACGCAGTAGGTCGTAAGGGATTAATTCAAAGAGGATCATTTTCCTTTTCCCCCTATTCTGCCGGTAGTGCGGCAGGAGAAGCTTCAGCGATTGGCTGGCCCATGCGCTTCTGATGAACGGCGTTCCATTCCGCAACTTCCTTATCGTCGATGTATGGACCCTTCTTGATGTATTTCAGCATCAAGCCCATTTCGATGACGAAGAGGACCGAATAGAAGACCACAAAACCAACAAGCGTGATCAGCAAATCAGCAACGGACAGGTGGCTTACGGACATCGCGGTTGGCAGAACGCCATCCACTGTCCACGGCTGCCGGCCGTACTCGGCGACAAACCAACCCAATTCCGCGGCGATCCAAGGCAACGGCAACATGACCAATGCAAGTCGCAGCGCCCACCGTGGATAGCTTTGTCCCTTGAAGCTGGACCGGTAGAAGAAATAAGCCATACCGATGATCAGGGAGAACCCGATCGCCACCATCACGCGGAAGCTCCAGAACAGAGGCCATACAGTTGGAACAGTGTCCCAGGCAGCAGCCTTGATCTGTTCTTCAGTCGCCTGCAGAGGATCGTCAACGTAGCGCTTCAGCAGGAAAGCATAGCCAAGGTCACCACCGGTTGCCTCAAAGGTGTCACGAACAAGCTGCGGAGTTTCAGCACGCTCTTCGCGGATCTGCACCAGTGCAGCATAGGCGACCAGACCATTGCGGATACGAACTTCGGATTCTTCAACCAGTTGGTCGATACCAGGGATATCCTTGTTCAAGGAACGTGTGCCAATGAGGCCCATTGCCCAAGGGATCTGGATTGCATAGTGCGTTTCACGTGCTTCCTGATCCGGAAATCCGATGGCTGTGAATGGAGCAGGTGCGGAATGGGTTTCCCACATGCCTTCCATGGCAGCCAGCTTCATGCGCTGAGTGTGAGTTGCGCTGTAGCCGGATTCATCACCAAGCACGACAACGGAGAGCGCACTGGCCAATCCAAAGGATGCAGCAACAGTGATCGAGCGACGTGCCAATTCGATGTGCCGACCCTTGAGAAGGTACCAGGCAGAAACACCGAGCACGAATGCTGCAGCCGTTACGTAACCAGCGGAGACTGTATGGACGAACTTCGCCTGGGCCACCTCGTTGAACATCACTTCAAAGAAGGAGTCCATTTCCATGCGCATGGTTTCTGGATTGAAAACAGCCCCTACAGGGTTCTGCATCCAGCCATTGGCAATCAAGATCCAAAGCGCGGAGAAGTTACTTCCCAAAGCAACCAACCAGGCAACAACAAGGTGCTGGATCTTGCTCAGCTTGTCCCAGCCGAAGAAGAAGAGTCCGACGAAAGTCGCTTCAAGGAAGAAGGCCATCAGACCTTCGATTGCCAGGGGCGCTCCGAAGATATCTCCAACATAGTGGCTGTAGTAGGACCAGTTCATACCGAACTGGAATTCCATTGTGATACCGGTTGCAACACCGAGAACAAAGTTGATCCCGAAAAGTGTGCCCCAGAATTTTGTCATCTGCCGCCAGATCGGGCGGCTGGTCATTACATACACTGTCTCCATAATCGCGACGAGGACAGACAGTCCCAAAGTCAGCGGTACAAAGAGAAAGTGATAGAGCGCTGTCATCGCGAATTGCAATCGCGACAGCTCTACGACGTCGAGTTCCATTTCCCTCACTCCATAGTCCAGATACGGACGCAGAGCCTAAATCTCGCCATGTGATTTCACACCGCAGATTTCAAGCCCCTCGAGAGTGAATTTAACAGAAGCGTTTTAGCTCGTAATCAAAAATAGCGTGGTTATGCCTGCGGTGAGTTGTCGCTACGATGACCGTATCGGGCAATTCTGAGCGCAATTTGGTCCAAACGCGGTCCTCTGTTGCTTCATCCAGACCCTCTGTCGGTTCGTCCAGCAACAGCAGTTTTGGACGCTTCAGGATCGCCCGTGCCAAAGCAAGACGCCTTGTCTCGCCGCCCGACAAACCTGTACCGCCGTCCCCGAGCACGGTCTGTAAACCGTTGCGCTGCCTCAGCGTAACGTCGAGCTGAACGGTTTCGAGTGCCCACCACATGTCACCTTCATTGACGTCACCCGCCAAACACAGGTTTTCCTCGATGGTGCCACCGATGAGTGCGGAGCGCTGAGACACCATCGCGACGGTCTCGCGAAATCTGTCTTCGGGCCATTGGTCCGGCGTCCTGCCAAGAACCCGGACGCCGGTTTTGCCGGCGGGCAAAAGCCCAGCAATTTTCAACAGAAGAGTTGTTTTGCCAGCACCACTTGGACCCACAAGTGCGAGGGTCTGACCCGAATCAAGGCTTACATCAAGCTCTGGCAGCTCCAGCACAGGCGCCTCTATGTCGGGATCGAATTGGTCGTTTTCGAGAGCGCCAGTATCGTCGTCGACAAATGCAACACGACGCGCGGCGCCAACCATGCGGCCCAGGTCGGCGAAACCCCGGCGCAACGGAAGTAGTGTTTCTGCAAGCGCCATACACACAAAAATAGCGATTGCGGCCACTGCCGATGACACTGCCCCGCTCGCAACGAGCGAACTGCCCACAACCATGCTGAGCGCAACGGTTGCTGCGACGACCAGCGAGAGCTTGATGCCTGCACCGCGATCCAGGGCATCCAGGCGTTGAGCTTCGCTGCGGGTCTGTTGGTCAATAGTTTCAAGCTCGAAGATCTTGCCCGGTAGCTTTCCAGCAACAATCAACTGCTCGCGATCCCGTATGGTGTCGATCACTCCACGGCGAAGTGTCTGCAGCCCGGTCTCTTGCGCTGCGGCGACCTGAAAGGTCTTGCGGCCCAGGACGGCAAGCACGAAACCGCCCAGTACCAGATAGATCAGAGTTACGGTGAGTGCCAACGTCCAATCGACCAGCAGCCCCATAGCAACAAACACAGTTACATGCGTGACAAGCGCTGCGACACCTGGCAGGAAAAGCCGCAAAATCAGACCGTCTAGCGCATCCACATCGGCGGTGATCCGATTCAAGGCCGTCTCGCTGCGCGCCTGCATCAACTCGCGGCCATTCCCCTTGTTGACGCCTTTCAAAAGCGATACTCGCAGCGCAGCCAAGGCAAACAAGGTCGCATCATGGGTCAGGAGCCGTTCGCCATAACGTGCAGCTGCACGGCCCAGCGCCAGCCCGCGCACACCGGCGGACGGGCGAAACACATCAAAGGCAATACCGATACCAGCGACACCCGCCAGACCGGTTGCGGTTATAAACCACCCTGACAAACCAAGCAGCGACGCGCCCATCAGCAGAACAACTACGGACAACAAACCACCCTTGACCATCGCCGAGGGTGAGGCTTTGACAAGCAGTCTCAGAACTCTGATCAATGCGTTCATGCCAACACCTCCACGACCCGGTCCATGGCCTCGGCAAGCTTCATGTCGTGTGTTGCCACAACAAGCGTGCGGCCCTCATGTTTCAGCCTGACCAAAGTGTCGATAATCATATCCGCGTTTTCAGGATCAAGGTCGGATGTTGGCTCGTCCATGACGAGCAACTCGCGCTGCATCATCAAGGCTCGGGCAATCATCAAACGCCGCGCCTCCCCGCCGGAAACGCCGCCCCCCGTCTCACCAAGCCGGGTTTGCAAGCCATCCGGAAGACGGGCGACAACGTCCTTGGCATTGGCCAACTCAAGCGCCTGATCAATATCGCCCCCGCTTTGAAGAGGATCCAGGAAAGTGCCCAAGGTGGCAGCCGGAAAATGGGTTTTCTGAAATACAGTCGCGATCCGCGCCCGCCATGCATCTGCGTTTTCAGCGGTCAGTGGCTGTCCACAAACCGTAATCGTGCCGTGATCCAGTTCTGCAAGACCGAGGAGCGCTGCAAGGGTCGTCGTCTTTCCGGCACCGCTCGGACCGACAAGGGCCAATGCGTCACCTTTGGCGATCTGCAGGTCAGGAAGATCGAGGCGTTTGTCGCCTCGCAGAATGGCGCCAGCTTTGAGATCGAGAGACAATTCCCCACTCAACGGTTTTTCAACGCTGCCGACGCCAAGGATGTGTTCGCGCTCAAGCGCATCGAGTTCTTCGAGCTCATCCACGACAGCAAGTCCGGCAGCCCGGTCATGCCAGGCAGCGGCCAGATCGCGCAGTGGCTGAAAGTATTCAGGTGCCAGGAGCAACAGGAAGATGCCCTGCTGGAGGCTCAAAGGCGCTCCCCATGTCCCGAACTCAAGCTCGCCTAGAAGCGAGAACCCGACGTAGACGGCGATGAGGGCAACGCCCAGCGCAGAGAACAGCTCCAGTACAGTGGAAGACAAGAAGGCAATGCGCAGCACCGCCATGGTTCGGTCCTTGAGGTTCAGCGCTTTTTCATTGAAGACAGTCGCGCTACGCTCAGAAGCCCCCAGAAGGCGAATGTCGAGAACGGCGCGCAGACGATCAATCAGCATATCGTTCAGGGAGCTGATCTCATCCAGTTGGTCGCGAGAGGCCTGTTCGGCGGCCATACCCACCAACGCCATGAAAACCGGGATCAAAGGTCCTGCGACCAGCAGGACAATGCCAGCAGCCCAGGAATGCCAAAAGGCAAGCGCCAGAAACAGGAATGGCAGAACGGAGACTTTCGCCATCGCCACATAGTAGCGGGTAATCCAATGTTGAATGAGAGGCAGCTTTTGAACTACCAGGGCGGCAACAGCGCCTGATCCGACATTGCCCAATGCGAGCGCTTCGCGGCGGAGAAGCCGTTGCCTTTCGCGCTCAATGGTGATGTCGGCAGCGCGGAACAACAGGCTGCCTGCCACATAGTCGAGACCGGCACGCACTGCAGCGAGGACGAGAAAGGCCAAGGCGCAAAGCATTCCGGTTTCAAGATCCGAGTTGCCATCGGCCCACTGGCTGACGAGATATGCAATGACAGCTGCCTGAACAGGCCAAAGCGCCCCTTGCGCAATCGCTATCCAGCTGGCCTTCTTCAATTGCCCGGCTACGGGCGCGACAATACGTTGCTTTGCTCTTGACCGCGAAGAGCTCTTGTCAGTTTTCGCGTCGCTGTCCATCGTCCACTCTTGTGACCGTCTCCATCAACGGGGACACTGCCCCGCCGCTCGCAGTCTGGATATAGTCGCCCATGCGGGACGTCAAACGTTCGCTCACCATTTAGCTGCGGCATGGTCGCACACAACTGCTGTAAAACGGCGCTGTTGCCTTGTTGCAACGATCAAAAATAGCTGCGCGAGATTTCAACTTTCTCATAAACCGGAAAAGCCGACGGATCGGACAATCGGATTTTAGCCAGCTGGTTTCGCTCTCGAGGCTTGAGGGTGTTCTGGAATTCCTGTGGCAGCGTGTCGGACACCGGCAATATTTCAGCAATCTCACCCTCACCAGTCCGACGCCCACTGGTCAGGGTGACTTTCATGCCCGCCTCGATGGAGAACAAATACCGACTGGGCAGATAAGCCAGCACATACGCTTCACCTGTGTGAACTTCCAGGATCGGTTCACCTGACCGATAAACCGTTCCGGCGAAAGGCACTCGCGCACCAACTGATCCGTCCACGGCACTGCGCAAGATCCCATCCTGATAATGGTCTTTGAGATTTTTAAGGGCCTGAGCCGCGTCTCTTTGAGCTGCTTCCAGCGATTCAATCTGGCTGCCTAGGGTTTCGCTTTCCAGTTCCAGCTTGCGCAATTCCTGTGTCGCCAGGAAGCGTTCGCGCAAGGCCTCTTGAAGACGCGCGGCCGTGACGATGCCTCGGTCCACCATATCGTCAAAGCGGGTCAGAATTTCCTCGGTTTCCAGTTCACGGCGATTTGCCAGCGGCAACAAATAGTCAGCCATTTCCGCCCTCAACCGAAAATCGGCGACTGCTTGGATCAGATCAGATTGCCGCGTCGACAGATCCGCAAGGCGTTCCAGAAGCTCAGCCGATTCAATTCGCACCAGCGGCTCTCCTTTGGACACTGCGGCCCCCGCCTTCACGTTGACCTCTACGACCTTCGCAACAAAGCTGGTTGCAACGACACTGCGGTCCCGCACGACAAGACCGGATCCGCGCATGATGAAAAAGTCACCCCAGAGGAAATTGCCAATGCCAAGTGCGAACACCACGAGCAGCCCCAAGTAGATCCTGCGACCCAAGGTTCCGCCAGCTTTTCGGCTCTCGCTGAAGAGGTTGTCGGAACGTGGACGTTTCTTCAGAACACGCATTCAATCACTCCCGCACCCGATGCACTTTTTCCGGAACATAAGGATCGCTGTAAGACGCCTTCAAAACCCATTCCTGCACATAGGCCACAAGTCGGACCAAACGCATGAAATTGCCGTAGAACAGGCTGTATCCAAGCAAGTAGGGCACCATTACTTCGCTTCGCTGCTGCGGTGTTGCGTAAGCCGCGATTGCAAAGACCATAATGTCCATGATGAAGAGGCCGGCCTGCGCGCCCAGCAGGATCAGGGGTGCCATCGCGCCATAAAAATCAAAGAGCCAGAGCAGATAGATCGGCAGCGCAGCTGCGGCCAAGACATTGAAGAGCAGGAACTCAAATTCATGGAACAGCTCCCCGACCTTGAAGCGCGAGGAAAAGGGATTGATGACTTCCAGATGCTTGCGATAGCGAATGCGTACGGCATCGCGTTCCCAGCGAAAGCGCTGCCTGATCAGGGCCGTGAGCGTTTCGGGCGCATCTGTGTAGCATATGGCATCACCTGAAAAGACAATGCCCCAGTCTGCATTTCGCAGACGCAAGGTCAGATCCAGATCTTCGCCACCACCTGCGTCCAGTCCACCCACATCACGCAAGGCGGACATGCGGAACGCACTGAATGCTCCGGAGGCACAGGAGACCTGCCCAATAATATCCTGCGCCCTTTTGCCGAGCGAGATGGTGATCAGATATTCGATCGCCTGAAATTCACAAAAAAGCCCGGCTTCCGGATTACGAACCAAAATGTTGCCGCAGACGGCTCCGACCTCACGATCATAAAAAGGTCGGACAATATGCTTGAGTGCATGCCGGTCGAAGGTGCAGTCACAGTCGACATTGACGAGAATATCGCCGCTCGCCAGTGTTTCGCCCAAGTTTACGGCGGCAGCCTTGCCAGCACGCAATTCGGTCGCATGCGCTTTTTGGATCAGTCCAGCGCGCAACAAGTCCGCCAGTTTGTCGGTCATGCGATCCGTCGAGCCGTCACTGACGACAACGATTTCATCCGGCGGCTCGCTTTGCTCCAGGAGGCAGTGCACGCAGCGCTCCACAGCAGCGGCTTCATTGTGGCCTGCGATAACGGCAGATACCTTGCCCACCCTTTCGCGGTCCAGATCAAACGGCTTGACTGGCCGACAGACAATGGCTGCAGCCAGGAATGAGAACATGTAGCGCGGCAGCTCGAACAGGATCACGAACCAGAATAAAGAGAAAAGGCCCGGAGCTCCCTGCGAGCGCAGATAGGTTAAGCCGTCAAAGACCGCGTCCAGCATCAGCTCAAGTCCTCCGGCCCAAAGACGGAGATCGAAACGCCTGGATCTAGCCGCAAGGACTTGCAGGCCAACGTCGCTATCTGGTCGATGTGCCGCTGCACCAAATCCGGACGTGTCATTTTCAGCAGCGCAAAGTCGTAAGACTGCGCCTTTACGACCCGAACAGCGTTCTGCCCTTGATTGTAGCGATTGAGAAGCTGCTTGAGGTTCTCCAGAAACTGACCGCGAAGCTGGGCGAATTGGCGCAAGCCGTGCTCGCGTTCAATTTCATAAGCGTTTTGATAGCTGATGTTCAAAAGCACAAACGGCGTACCGGCTTCATTGTACAGTCTGGCCTCATCATTCAATGCCACAACAAGGTCGAACGGCAGATCGGCAAAGCGCAACGATTTTTGCGTGAAGCCAAGGAAGGCGCTTCCTGCGCGCATGTAGCCAATAGCCCGCTCACTCAAAGCGTATGAGTGGATATCATCGGTTTTCATCGCATCACCATCCGACCTGAGTTCACAACTCAGACAAACGAAACCAACCATTGGCTCGGATGTTGAATGGTTGCAGGCGTTGCAAACAACCATTGTACCGGGTTTATCGTATTCGGTGCCAAAGTGACTGAGCTGCTTGCGGCACTTCGGACACACCAGATCATCGCCAACACGGAAATCTTTTTCCGGTGCCTGATGCGCGCATTTGAAGTGATGGAGATACTGTTCCTCGCTCAGGTTGGAAGATCGGCAGCTGGGGCATTCCTCGCGCACATTGAACTGGGCGCCGCCGCATCCACCACATACATGGCGACGATCAAAAAATGACGGCACAAGCAGCCCAGCGCTTGAAAGTGCCTTGGCTTCTCCAATGATGACATCGGCGTCAAGGCTCAGGTTGTAGCGCACGATTGAGCTGGACAGTGCGTCGTAGGACGGGAGCAGCTTGCCACCGCTCACAAACAACCGAGCGAGGATCTTGTCACCTATCTCGGTTGCGAATTGCAAATCCCGGTGCAGAAGGCGGCGTCGGTCATGAAAGGCTTCGATTAAATCATTCATTGCACCACTTGCCATCCCGGCAAGTTTGGTGCTGTCCACATCGGCGCGCTCGCCGAAGGTCCCGGTCGCGTCAATGATTGGCAAGAGATGAAGACCAGGGGTCTCCCAAATGACCGCGAGACCCTCTGCGGTCATCGGCTCCTCAAGAAGCAAGGCATCTGGAACGCCTTGGCGAACCAAACCGGACAAAGACCGGCCCGACAGTGAAGCTTCTTCAAAATCCCGTGGCCAGCGCACCAGATTGCGACCCTCCAGAAGGGCGGTCACCAGAGGTGAAGAAGACGGAGGCGACGACTTGAGCGCCTCGGATCGGGGCACGGCAGAGTTGGTGTCACCTGACCGAGACGGATCTTTCACACTCCGTCCAGCCTCGTCAACGACACGCAAAATCTCTTCGATATCGACAGGCTTGGGAACAACCTCATCAAAGATCTCTCGATCTTCCTGTTGTTCAAGCAGACCATCAACATCGGCTGTCACAGCAACAAACCAGGGTTTGGGACCGCCGCGTTTGTCCGCCAGATACGCCTGAGCAACTTGAATGCCGGTTTTTCCAGGAAGGTGGAAATCCAGAAGCGCTACGTCATAAGGCCGCGTCAGCAAAGCCGCGAGCGCTTCGTCGCCAGTGTTGCAGATATCAACCTTATGACCTCGGTGCGAGAGCACAAGCTTCAGCAAATCCTGCGTGACTGAGCTGTCCTCTGCGACCAGAACGCGTCGCCCGGCCGGCGGGTTCAAGATCGGTTCTCCGGCGAAATGCACATTTTCGGCCCGCTCTTCGACACTCATAGGCCCTCCTCCAAGTCGGAACAGCTTCTAAACTGCGCCAACCAATACACTTTACTTAGAATACTAACTACAAATACGTAATTATCTTCACATGAATAGCATTCACCTAGAGTTAGTATGGATTTATTAAATTTTTCTAGACGCTTAAAAACTTGATTTTAATTTGTGATTAACAGCAGAACTGTAGTGTAAATCGTATAAGGCACAACCAATACGTAATTTTTACTATAGGTGACCCATGAGAACGAAAAGTTATACTTATTTTCCCGTATGGAAGAGCATCTCTACGCCCTTCATTGCACTGGCGATTGTTCTCGTTCTGGGCACCGCTTCCGTTGTTGGTGTCATGCAATACCTTCAGAACCGCGCTGCGATCGTTGAACGCGAGCGCGAACGACTGCACTTCGCGATCCAAAAGTCTTCCTTGATACTGCAGGAAATCCATTCAAACGAAGCAAGAGCTGTTCTTACGCTCGCAGAAACACCACCCTTGCAGGGCATCATCCGGGCACGCGAAAATGGCGGTTATGACCCGGAGGACAATTCTACAGAGAAGATGTGGCTGGATCGCCTCGCTCAAATCTTCCTCGCCAATGTGAAATACAGTGAAAAGCTTCTGCAAGTTCGATTGATTGACGCAGCCGGAATGGAGCTTTTGCGGATCAATAACGTCAATGGCAATGCAGCCCGGGTTCCGGACGATCTCCTTCAGGACAAAAGTCAACGCGACTACGTGCAAAAGGCGCTCCAGTTGCCAAAAGGCAAAGTCGCCTTTTTTGGTATCGATCTGAACCGTGAGTTTGGCGAAATCTCGCTTCCCGAAACACCGATCTTGCGGATTGCCACACCAATCACAGACGCAAATGACAAAGTTTTCGGCATATTGATCACCAATATTGGGGTGGAGAAAACTCTTGCCGACTTCAGCGACGCCGTACCAGCTGCGGATCTGCTCTTCCTGACCAACTCAAAAGGCGACTATATTTCGCATCACGACCCGAGTATGGAATTTGGTTTTGAATATGGTCGCGAACACCGGATCCAGGACGATTACCCCGAGATAGCTTCGATCTTCGCTGCGGACGCCGCCGACAGTCTTTCGATACAGACCGACGGTAGCGACAACACCGGATACATCGCTGAAGTCGCCAAGATCTACTACGATTCCTCCCAACAGGGAGACTATCTGGTCATGGCCGCGATCTCGCCAAAGGGGGAACTGTTCGCAACCCAAACGGCAACCCGTAACCAGATCATTGCAGTTACGCTAAGCATCGCTCTTGTGAGCGCAGCCATGGCGATGCTGATTGTTCGCAGGATCATCAGCCCATTGGTTCGACTTACATCAGTCGCACGGCAGCTCGAAACAGGCTCACGCTCAACCAGCCTGGGCGCACTTGTTGACCGGAGCGATGAGATAGGCGTGCTGGCGCGTGCGATTTCCAGAACCACACAGGCCCTGCAGGAAAAAGGCACCCGTCTGCAGTCGATACTGGAAGGCGCAAACAACCCGATCATCACGGCAGACGCCCTTGGAAGAATTCAGGACGTCAACAAAGCCACGACGAAGATGCTTGGCTATAACAAAAGCGAACTGGTCGGACAAAATGTTGGCATCCTGATGAACCCTGACGATGCTGAAGACCATCCCGGGTATCTGACAAACTACCAAAGCAGTGCGCCCGAGCGCGTCACCTTTATGGGGCGCGAGGTCATGGCGCGTCGCAAAGATGGCAGTGAAGTTCCAGTCCAGATCTCAGTCAGCAAAAGCGAACATAGCGGTGGCACCCAGATCACCGCGATCATGACCGACCTGACCGAGCAGAAGAAGGTCGAGCAGCTAAAAAATGAATTCATCTCGACTGTAAGTCACGAGTTGCGCACACCACTTACATCCATCAAAGGCTCTCTTTCTTTGCTCAAGGCCTCCGTTCTGGGTGATTTGCCCGAGCAAGCTCGTCCGATGGTCGAGATCGCCCTGAACAACAGCAACCGTCTGGTCCGCCTCATCAACAGCATCCTCGATATCGAAAAGATGGAAGCTGGCAAGATGTCGTTCGATTTCAAGCCGCTGAATCTCGGCTCGTTTCTTGAGCGTAGTGTCGAAGGCAACAAGGGCTATGCCAGCGAGCTTGGCGTAAAGGTCGAATTGTCACCGGTTGACCACAATCTGAGGATCGAGGCCGATTCAGACCGGATGCAGCAGGTGATCGACAACCTGCTTTCGAACGCAGCCAAGTTTTCGCCGCGTGGTGGCACAATCAAGATTGATACCGAACTGCGGAACCCAAACACGGTTCGCATATCCGTGCGGGACGAGGGTCCCGGCATTCCTCTTGAGTTTCAGGAAAAGCTCTTTGAGAAGTTCGCGCAAGCCGACGCCACGAACACCCGAACCGTCGGTGGAACCGGCCTGGGACTGACCATCGCAAAGAGTTTCGTAGAAGCCCATTCAGGCTCGATCGGCTTCACAACTCAAAAGGATGTGGGCACCAGCTTCTACATCGATCTTCCGGTCCTCAAGCAATCCACTCATCGCAAACGCAAGGACCACGAAAAACCGATGCCGCGTGTCCTGATCTGCGAAGATGACGCCGACCATATCGAGATTTTGTCTCAGCTTGCCGAACCGCTTGCCAATATAGCAGTTGCCCGTACCTGTGAACGTGCCCGGCTCGCGCTGGAGGAGCAAAAATTCGATCTGGTCATTCTCGACCTCATCATGTCAGACGGGTCGGGAGAAGACCTGTTGCCGCTGATCAAATCCCAGAAGCCATATGCACCCAAAGTCCTGCTGTTCTCTATCAGCGACCAGGTGATGGAGTTGGCGCCAAAGGTCGATGCGGCGTTGCTCAAATCCCAATCCAGCACTGTGGCGCTGCGGCGCCAGATTGAACTCTTGTTGTCAGATGCGGCCAAACGCAACGAAGCGGCCGCAACAATCCCCATCATACATGGAAGCAACATATGACCGAGAAATTGACACGTCTTTCCTACGTTGAAGATGAACCCGACATTCGCGCTGTCGCCGAACTCGCCCTGATGACACTCGGAGGTTTTGATATCGATGTCTGTGTCGACGGACAGGAAGCGGTGCGGAAAATCCCGGTTTTCAAACCGCAGCTGATCCTGCTGGACGTCATGATGCCAGGCCTCGACGGCCTGCAGACAATGACAGCCCTGAGGGAGATCCCGGAGACGGCAAAGACTCCGATCATCTTCATGACCGCCAAAGCGCAGCGCAATGAAATCCAGCACTACATCGACCTGGGGGCAATCGATGTGATCCCCAAGCCCTTCGATCCCATGCTTCTGCCCCAATCAATCAACTCGATCTGGGATCGATTTCTCGAACAACAGGCAGCCTGATCATGAAAGATGAAATGAAAAATCAGATACAGAACCTGATTATCAAGCATTGCTCCACGATAGCGCGCGAAGCCGAAGCCATAAGGCTTTGCCTCGATTGCTTTGATCAGGATGTGACATCAGCCACCGACATGTTGGAAAATGCGATCCAGCACGCACACAAGATCAAGGGCAGCAGCGGATCTCTCGGCTTTCCGGACATCAGTGCAGCAGCGGCCTGTCTGGAGCGGCAGTTCCGAATTGTTCATCTGTCAGAAGAAGAGATGGGCCTTTCCGAGCGAATTCAGATCCAGGCTTACTACGCGATCCTCGAGCAGCTGGTCTCGAATGCGACACCTGAAGCCTCGACACTATACGACTATAAACTGCCGGCGAACGCCCCCCGCTGATCTTATCCGGGGACTGGCGACTAAGTTGGCACCTTGAAAGCAGAGCCTACCTAGGTGCGCTTTTCGAAAAGCTTGACGACATATTGCTTGGCCACACCGATGTGGTGCTGAAGCGCCGCGCGAAGCAGTGGCGCGTCCCGCTTCTCGACGGCTTCCACAATCGGCTCATGCGTTTCGGCAATACGCTCAGGGTCATCGTAGAGCTTGCCGATCAAGGTAATCCCCGCACGCATGTCGAGTGAGATCTCATCATAAACCTTGAGCAGTCGCTTGTTGCCTGAAAACGAGCAGAGCATGCGGTGAAACTCATAGTCCTCAATGATCTGGTCGTTGATCGATTCATGTGTTGCAAGCGCGTGCAATTTGGCGAGCTGGGCCTTGAGCTGCGAGATTTCCTCATCGGTGATCCGCTCGACGGCCAGTTCTGCGGCGTGCAGTTCCAGCGCCATGCGCAATTCGAACATGTCGTCCAGGTCGCATTCGCTCAAGGTGCGGACGAAAAACCCGCGGCGCGGACTGGAGACGACAAGCCCCTGACTTTCAAGAAGACGGGCGGCTTCGCGGACTGGTGCACGGCTCGTTCCGAATTCCTTGGCAAGCCTCAATTCAGTGATCCGATCACCCGGCTTCAATTGCCCTTTCGCAATTGCATCGCCAATCTGCTGTGCGATTTCCTGGACGAGATTTGTCGTCTGTAACGTTAGAAACATTCCGCTAATTGCACCTTTGACCCGATCGCATTGGACACAGCTGTTGCTCGCAATATCACTCAAGAAGTGACTATTGTCGACAACAGTTGTTCTCGGTTCCCGTTATCCAGCGGGCGCGGTACACACACGTCGGACCTGGTTGAATGAATAATACGCAAAGTCATTTGTGGCGGAATATCAGGTAAAACCTAGCATTCTCATCCAGCAACAACCCCGCTCTTTCCCAGTCTGCGTAAAGCAAGAGCACCCGAGCTCAAGTGTTGAACATATTGCAAGCTCTCCGCCAGCTTACTGTCAATTGTCGACAATTGACAACACTCGTTGCCTATGTTTGCCTGTCAGAACTCTAACACTGATCCATTCACCAGTTGGTTGGTGAGTGGAAAGTGACCACGCATTTTGAAGGTTCGATGATGTCGACACTCTCCGCCGTTTCTGCGGCCTCCGCACAACCCAAAGAACGTATCGACCTGGCAGCTGCCTATCGCCTGATCGCCCATTTCAAGATGGATGACAGCATCTTCACGCATATTTCAGCCAAGGCACCGGACTCCGAAGGCGAACATAGCTTCCTGATCAATCCGTATGGCCTGCGCTTTGACGAAGTTACCGCAAGCAGCCTGGCAACCGTCGATGTTGATGGCAATATCCTTCGTGACACCTATGGCGCCGGCATCAACAAGGCAGGCTTCACGATTCACAGCGCAGTCCATGCAGCTCGCCCCGAGATTACCTGCGTGTTGCACACACATACTGTCGCCGGTGTTGCGATCTCTTCCATGGAAGAAGGTATACTGCCGCTTAACCAGTGGTCCCTGCAATTCCACGACCGTATCGCGTTTCACGACTATGAAGGTATTGCCCTTGACCTGGGCGAGCGCGAGCGACTGGTCAATGATCTTGGTGACAAGAAAGTCATGATCTTGCGCAATCACGGCTTTTTGACCTGCGGTCGGACCGTTGGCGAAGCCTTCTCCTTGATGTTCAATCTTGAGCGCGCCAGCCGTGCGCAGCTTGCCATCATGTCTTCCGGTGGAACGCCAAAGAAAATCGACGCGGCCTTGGCAGAAAAGACGGCCAAACAATATGAAGGTTGGGACGCCCAGCACGCCGGCAACAAGCCTGATCCCGAGTGGGATGCCTTCGTTCGCCTCGCGATGAAACACTACCCGGATCTGGAAGAATAAATTCCAGACCTGGCCAGAAAAACAAACTTCCAGAGCGCCAAAAGAGACAAAGATCCGTGGCGCAATCACCAAAGGGGAATAACCTTGATTAAGAAACTGAGCCTTTTGGCGTCTTCAATGCTTCTTGCTGCGAATGTCGCCTACGCTGATCCCGTTACCGGTGGCCGCGCAAACGCTGTAATCCAGCCTGAGCCGCCAAGCCTCATGCTTGGCCTTGTTCAAAACGGCCCGACCCAGATGGTCGCCGGCAACATTTATGAGAGCCTTCTGCGCTACGACGAGAACCTGGAACCAATGCCACAGCTGGCGAAGTCCTGGGAGATTGCTTCAGACGGCCTGACATACACATTCCACCTCTACGACAACGTCAAATGGCATGACGGTGAACCTTTTTCCGCAGATGACGTGGTCTTTTCTGCAGATGTCTTCCTGCGCGAGACCCATGCACGTCTGCGTAACTCCCTGAAATATGTTGAATCCATCACTGCTCCAGACGCAACGACTGTTGTCTTCAAGCTCAAGGAACCTTTCGGACCGTTCATCGGTATTTTCGAAGGTGGCACAATGCCAATCGTTCCGAAGCACATCTATGAAGGCACGGACTACAAGAGCAACCCGGCCAACAACACACCGATCGGCACTGGTCCGTTCAAGTTCGTCGAGTGGGTCAAGGGTTCCCATATCCTGCTGCAGAAGAACGAAGACTATTATATCGACGGCCTGCCATATCTCGACGAAATCTACTGGCACGTCATCCCGGATGCCGCTTCACGCGCAGTTGCCTATGAAACCGGCGTCGTCGACATTCTGCCAGGCGGTTCTGTCGAGAACTTCGACGTTGGTCGCTTGACCGACCTTCCAAACACATGCGTGACCGACAAGGGTTGGGAATTCATCGGCCCGCTTTCCTGGATGTGGCTGAACAACAACGAAGGCCCAACTGCTGACAAACGTTTCCGCAAGGCGGTCATGTACGCAATGGACCGCGAGTTTGCCAAGGACGCTCTCTGGAACGGCTTGGGCAAGGTCGCTCAAAGCCCGGTCTCGTCTTCAACACGCTTCTTTACCGATGACGTCACCCAGTACGACTACAATCCTGAAAAGGCCAAGGAACTCCTGGCCGAAATGGGTTATGACGGAACACCTGTACGTCTGCTTCCATTGCCTTATGGCGAAACCTGGCAGCGCTGGGCCGAAGCCATTAAGCAGAACCTGGAAGAAGTCGGTATTGAAGTCGAAATGGTTGCCACAGACGTTGCTGGCTGGAACCAGAAGATCAGTGAATGGGACTATGACATGGCCTTCACTTATCTCTACCAGTATGGCGATCCGGCGCTTGGCGTAGGTCGAACCTACATCTCTTCCAACATCGCCAAGGGTTCCCCGTGGAACAACGTTGAAGGCTACAAGAACCCCAAGATCGACGAACTGTTTGCAATGGGCGCAACAGCCGTTGGCAAGGACGCGCGCCAGGAAATCTACACCGAAGCACAGCAGATCCTGACTGACGATGTGCCGGTTGCCTGGCTCCTGGAACTTGGTTTCCCGACGATCTACCGTTGTAACGTGAAAGACCTCGTGACGACCGCAATCGGTCTGAATGATGGCTTCCGCGACGCTTACATCGAAAAGTAAGCCCGCTGATGATTGGTCGCACGGATCCTCGTGACCCGTGCGACTTGCTCTCAGTTTGAACAACGATAACAAGACGGATCCAGAGAACCGATGTTGCGTTTTATCGCCATGCGTCTGTTCAAGGCCGCGATCATCCTGATCGCCATTGTGACCTTGAACTTCTTTCTCATTCACGCCGCCCCCGGCGATCCTGCTGCTGTTATGGCAGGGGAAGCGGGCGCAGCCGATGAAATCTTCCTGCAACAGCTCAGGGAACAGTTCGGTCTGGACAAGCCTTTGCTGACCCAGCTCGGACTTTATCTGTCTGGCATCCTCCAACTGGACCTCGGTTTTTCCTACCGTCAGCAAATGCCCGTTGCCGATCTCATCTGGGACCGACTACCTGCAACTTTGCTGCTGACCTTTACGGCCTTTGTCATCTCGCTGGTGCTCGGCACCCTGGCAGGTGTCCTGGCCTCTGCCCGCGTCGGAAAATGGTCAGATACCATCATCTCCACGGTCGCACTTTTGTTCTATGCGACACCGCTTTACTGGATTGCGCTGATGGCGGTCCTGCTGTTCTCGGTGCAGTTAAACTGGCTACCCGGTTTTGGCTATGAGACCGTTGGCGGCAATTTTACCGGTTTCGCGCGCTTACTCGACATTGCGCAACATCTGGTTCTGCCCGCCCTTACCCTCGGTCTGTTTTTCATGGCTGTCTACATGCGTATGACCCGTGCTTCCATGCTGGAAGTATCAACCATGGACTTCGTGAAGACAGCCAAGGCAAAAGGCCTCAAGCCCGGCATCATTCAGCGCCGGCACATCTTCCGCAATGCCATGCTGCCTGTCGTCACCCTTGCTGGCCTTCAGGCAGGCCAACTTGTCGGTGGAGCCGTTCTCACAGAAACGGTTTTTGCCTGGCCTGGAATCGGGCGACTGATGTTCGACGCACTTGCCCAGCGAGACTACAACGTGCTGCTGGGTGTGTTCTTTGTTTCCGCAGCCATGGTGCTTGTCTTCAACCTGATCACCGACATTTTGTATCGCGTCGTTGATCCAAGAATCCGGGCATCGTGATGAAAGACTTCTGGCAACGTTTCAAACGCAATCGCGGTGCTGTCATCGGCCTGATTATTCTGGCTCTCGTGATCCTGATCGCGGTCTTCGCACCCATTCTTTTCCCGCAATCTCCTTGGAAGATGGTGCAACGTCCCTTCCTGCCGCCATTCGAGCGTGATGCACTGCTCCTGGGAACAGATGCCCTTGGCAGGAATGTCATGGCGGGCCTTGCCTATGGCGCTCAGGTCTCCTTGATTATCGGTCTGATTTCCACTGTCGCGTCTCTCGCAATCGGTATCCCGCTTGGCGCGATTGCCGGTTACTTCGGCGGCTTTGTTGATGACGCGCTGATGCGTTTCACTGAGTTCTTTCAGACGGTTCCAAACTTTGCATTGGCCATCGTTCTTGTCGCGATTTTTGAGCCAAGCGTTGAATCGATCATCGGCGCCATTGCCATTGTGAGTTGGCCGCCCGTCGCACGTCTTGTGCGTGGTGAGGTGCTGTCCCTGAGGTCGCGAGAATACGTCGAGGCCGCTATCCTTTCAGGTCAACGCAACTCGACCATCATCCTGAAACAGATCCTGCCCAACACCCTGTCTCCAATCATTGTGCTTGCCTCCTTGATGGTAGCAACAGCGATCCTTTTGGAAAGCTCCCTATCCTTCCTGGGTCTTGGGGATCCAAACCTCATGTCCTGGGGTTACATGATCGGTGCTGCGCGGACTGTTATTCGTCAGGCCTGGTGGTTGTCCCTTTTCCCCGGCGTTGCAATCATCCTGACCGTGCTGTCGCTCAATCTGATCGGCGAAGGTCTGAACGATGCCCTCAATCCGCGCCTGTCGCGCAAGGGGAAATAAGTCATGACATTTCAAGACAAAGCCTCCCCGATCTTGACCATTGAAAACCTTCAGGTCGCGCTGCCAGAAGGTGCTGATCGTCCCTTTGCCGTTGATGATGTGTCGCTCACATTGAGGGCCGGTGAAATCCTTTGCATCGTCGGCGAAAGCGGCTCCGGCAAATCCATGTCGGCCAATGCCATGATGGGCCTGCTGCCAGATCTCGTGGTCCCCAGCGGCGGCAAGATCATGTTTGACGGTATGGACCTTCTGACACTGAGCAACGCAGAACGCATGGAGGTGCGTGGCAAACGCATTGCGATGATCTTCCAGGAACCTATGTCTGCGCTGAACCCGTTGATGCGGGTGGAAGATCAGATCGCAGAGGTGTTTGAAGCGCATGGCCTGCTGACGCCAAAAGAACGCAAGGCGCGCGCGGTTGAACTGTTGACTGAAGTCGGCATCCCCGATCCGGCAAAGGCTGCCACCGCTTACCCGTTCCAATTGTCAGGAGGCCAACGTCAGCGTGTTGTCATCGCCATGGCGCTCGCACTGGAACCGGATGTGTTGATTGCCGATGAACCTACAACGGCGCTTGACGTTACCACGCAGGCTCAAATCCTGGAGCTGATTGCAGACCTGCAAAAAAGCCACGGTATGGCCGTCATGTTCATCACTCATGACTTTGGCGTTGTGGCCGAGATCGCTGACCGCGTTGCCGTGATGCAGTTCGGCAAGATCGTCGAACAAGGCACTGCAGACGACGTGCTGAAGAACCCGACCCATGATTATACTCGCAAGCTGCTTGCGGCGATCCCGAAGCTTGACCCGAATGCGGTTTTCGAGCCCATCAAGTCCAAGACAATTCTCGAAGTCATCGCCCTGACCAAGACCTATCGATCGGGCGGTGGTCTTTTTGGTGGCCCGGAACGGGTTGTGCACGCAGTCCAGGATGTAAACTTCCGCCTTGGTGTCGGCGAAACACTTGGTGTCGTTGGCGAGAGTGGTTCAGGCAAATCCAGTGTCGGGCGTTGTCTGGTTCGCCTTCAGGACCCCGACAGCGGATCGGTCCTGTTTGCCGGTGACGATATGGCCAAGCTCAGTGGTGAAAATCTGCGGGCGGCGCGCAAGTCTGTGCAGATGATCTTTCAAGATCCATTCTCGTCTCTCAACCCTCGCACCAAGGTGGGCAAGATCATTTCCGAAGGTCCGATTGCCCACGGGGTCAAGCCTTCCGTTGCCTACGAAAAAGCGCGAGAGCTCTTGGAGCTTGTCGGTCTCGACAAGAGTGCATTTGATCGTTTTCCGCATGAGTTCTCCGGCGGACAACGTCAGCGGATCGGGATCGCCCGGGCCCTGGCACTCGAACCCAAAGTCATAATCGCGGATGAAGCGGTTTCAGCCCTTGATGTGTCGATCCAGGCTCAGGTGCTCGACCTTTTGGCCGAGCTCAAGGAACGCCTAAACCTGTCGCTGGTGTTCATTACCCATGACTTGCGCGTGGCCGCAAAAATCTGCGACCGTATTGCCGTGATGCAAAAAGGACGCGTTGTAGAACTCGGGCCGACCCAAGACGTCTTCAACGCACCAAAGAGTGATTATACGCGCGCCTTGATCGAAGCGATTCCAGGCCGCGCACAAGAACTGGAAGCCGCATCATGACGACGGACATCCCATCAGTCCTCACCCCCGAATTGACGGCAGAGATCCTGAAATCGGTCGCAGATGGTTTTGATGAACAAATAGAGTTCACCTCTGACCTCATCCGCTTTCCTTCCTTGCGCGGTCAGGAGCGACCTGCACAGGAGTTTCTGGCCGCTGATCTTGAAAAGCGCGGCTACCCAGTCGAGAGCTTTGTTGTCGACGTTGAGAAAATTCATGACCATCCTGGGTTTTCGCCGGTTACGGTCGATTATTCAGATGCGCTCAACGTTATCGCGACGCACACACCACGTGAGGTCAAGGGCAAGTCTCTGATCCTTAATGGACACATGGACGTCGTGCCCGAGGGACCACATGACATGTGGGAAGTCTCCCCGCCCTATGAACCCAAAGTCGTTGACGACTGGCTCTACGGCCGTGGTGGCGGTGACATGAAGGCCGGCATCGGGGCAAACATCTATGCGCTTGAGGCCCTCAAGCGCCTTGGCTACCAACCGGCTGCCAAAGTCCATATTCAGTCTGTGGTCGAGGAAGAATGCACAGGCAATGGCGCGCTCGCTTGCCTGATCGAAGGCTACACTGCGGATGCTGCGATCATTCCGGAACCGGAAGACGAACAGTTGGTGCGTGCCAATTGTGGTGTCCTCTGGTTTGAAGTGATGGTCGCAGGCCATCCCGTGCATGTACGCGAAGCAGGCACGGGGTCCAACGCCATCGAAGCAAGCTTCAGGGTTATCGAGAGCCTGAAGCGGATGACTGAGGAGTGGAACGCAGAGAAGACAAACCATCGTTACTTTGAAGATCTGGATCACCCGATCAACTTCAATGTCGGCCAGATTGAAGGTGGTGACTGGGCCTCCTCCGTGCCTGCCTGGTGCAAGATGCAATGCCGTATTGCAATCTATCCTGATGACGATCCCAAGGACCGGGCCAAACAAATAGAAGACTATCTGGCGAAAGACCTGGTCGGCGACAGCTTCCTAGGCAACCGTCCACCGCAGATCACCTGGAACGGTTTTTTCGCGCGCGGCTACGTGCTGGAAGAAAACACAGATGCCGAAAAGGCATTGGCAGCAGCACACCGGTCGGCCACGAACAAGGAGCTCACAAGCTTCGTCACGCCAGGTTATCTTGATGCGCGCGTCTTTGTGATCTATGCGGACATGCCCTGTCTCGTCTATGGTCCGATCACCGACAGCATCCACGGGTTCGACGAGCGTGTCAGCCTGTCCTCCATTCAGCGGGTTACCGGTGCAATCGCCCTGTTCATCGCGAGCTGGTGCGGCCTGGAACCCATCACAAGTGAAACGTAACGGATAATGACACAAGACGTAATTGAGGGTGTCTACCTCAGCAGTACGCTTGACCTAAAAAGCTACCTTGCAAAATATTTTGAACCCCACAACGCCGTTATCAGGCTCAGAACACCGGACGAAATTGACGATCCGTCGAAAGTCCAGTTTGCACTTACCTGGCACCCGGAAGATGACGCGTTTGATCACTATCCGAACCTGAAACTGTCCCATTCCATTGCGGCCGGCGTTGACAGCATTGTTGCGTGTCCAAGCCTTCGCGATGACATCTATGTTTGCCGCGTTCACGACGAAAACCAAGCCGATTTGATGGCAGCCTTTGCGGCCTGGAATGTTGTTCACCAATACCGGGACATGGGGATCTATCTTCAGAACCAATCAAAAGGCATCTGGGAGTCCCAAATCCTCGACGAACTGCCGATGCCACAAGACTACACGGTTGGCATTTTGGGGTACGGCTGGATGGGCAAAGCGATGGCCCGTGCCATTACGGCAATGGGCTTTTCGGTTGTTGCAGCTGTTCGTAACCAACCCACAGAGCCCGCGATTGCTGGCGTTAGCTTCGAAGTTGGCAATGACGCCATTCTGAAGACTGCGCGCAGATCGCAGGCGCTCATCAATGTGCTGCCTCTCACCGATGAAACCATCGGATTTTTGAACGCTGCCCTGTTTGCTCGAATGCCCAAGGGTGCACGCCTGATCCAGCTTGGCCGTGGGCAACACTTGATTGACGAAGACCTGCGTGATGCGCTCGATAGCGGACATTTGGGCGGCGCATCGCTTGATGTCTTTGCCATAGAACCATTGCCCGAAGATCACTTCTGGTGGCAGCATCCGCGCGTTGTTATCACGCCTCATCAGGCCAGCATCTCATCAAGACGCGTGCTCGCAGAGCAAGTTGTGCGTGCGGCGCAGGCCGTAAGCAAAGGTCTTGCACCCGATCTTTTCGTCGATCGCAGCAAGGGTTACTGATCTCCCCCCATCCTGTCCTTTCTCTCCTTCCATCGCCAAGAGCCCCATCATGAAAGCCATTTTTGACGAACGTCAGCTGAAGCATAACCCGGAGCGTTATTTCCGGCGCGGCGCTTATATGCCACATCCTGAGCAGCCCGAACGGGCAATCCTCATTCGCGACATGCTCATCAAGAATGACTTTCCGATTGAGACCCCACAAGATTACGGACTGGACCCAATCAAGGCTGTCCACGATGAAGACTATGTGGAGTTTTGGAAAGATGCCTATGAGCGCTGGGTTGCAGAGGCAGGAGATGCTGAACCGATCCCAAACTATCATCCGGGGCGCAAGCATCCGGGTCGCCGCTCCTCGTCGATCTTTGGACAGCTTGGCTGGTACGCAACAGACACATCCGTGCCGCTGACAGAAGGTACCTTTGAAGCGATCTACTGGTCGGCCCAAACTGCGATTGAAGCCGCAGAACGCGTTGTGGCTGGTGATCGCCTCATCTACGGTCTTTGCCGCCCTCCCGGTCACCACGCGATGACAAACGGCGCCAACGGCTTTTGCATCTTCAACAATGCGGCAGTCGCCGCACAGGTGCTGCGCAAGAAGTTCGACAAGGTCGCAGTGTTCGACATCGACACACACACCGGTAACGGTACGCTGGACATCTTCTATGATCGAAGTGATGTGATGGTCTGCTCCCTGCACGTAGACCCGGACAACTACTCAACATTCTATCTCGGCTACCCGGATGAAACAGGAGAAGGCGACGGCGTCGGCGCAACGCTCAATCTGTGCCTCAAATCAGGATCAACCGAAGATGAGGTTCTGGTGCGTTTTCGCGAAGGTGTGGAAGCACTGAAAGCCAACGGCACTGAAGCCCTCGTCATTTCCCTTGGCTTCGACATGGCACATGATGATCCATTGTCCGAGGTCGGCATGACCGGCAAGGGCTTTGAGGTTATGGCGCGGGAAATCGTACGCATGGGCTTGCCGACTGTCCTGATCCAGGAAGGTGGCTATTTGGGGCCGTCGCTTAGCGACAATGCGGAAGTCTTCTTGACAGCCGCGCGCGACGAAGCTGGCTCCTAGAACGCAGAAAGGTTTCCCCAATGGCGGTGCTCTCAGCAGAACAACAAGAACAATTTTGGCGTGATGGCTTTCTGACAGTCGAAAATGCTGTAAGCGATGGCTTGCTGGAACGGCTGAAGGCCGACTTTGCCAAGTGGGTCGAGGAAAGTCGGCATCACAAGGACGCCTATGGAGAGACCATTGATGGCCGGCCCAGGTTTGACTTGCAGCCAGGCCATTCGGTCGATGCACCGGCCTTGCGCCGGGTCCAGGCCCCAACAGAAATCTCAGATGCATACTATGACGCGATGGCGGATAGCCGGATGACGGATATGGTGGCAGACCTCATTGGACCATCGGTGAAGCTGCACCATACCAAGATCAACTCAAAGCTTCCGGGCTCCGCCACTGAAGTAAAATGGCATCAGGACTTTCCGTTCACACCTCACACAAATTCCGATCTCATCACCGCCTTGCTCATGGTCGATGAAGTCACGGATGAGAATGGCCCCCTGGAAGTTGCCTCAGGGACCCACAAGGGACCACTTTATCCGATTTGGCAGGATGATGTCTTTACCGGCGCGATTGAGGCAACAACCGCTTCACAGATGCAATCGGAAGCAACCAAGTGCAAGGGAGCCGCTGGATCCGTGTGCCTGATGCATACAAAACTTGCCCATGGCTCTGCACCAAACCTTTCAAGCCATCCACGTACGCTTTTGATCTGTGTCTATTCCGCAGCAGATTCCATGCCTCTCACTCCAAACCCGGTCCCTACAAAGCACCAAGGTCTCATCGTTAGAGGCCAGGAAGCGGACCACATCCGGTGTGAGGCCTATGAGATGCGCAAGCCGCAATACCCAAAGACATCGTTCTTCGCGCAGCAGTCAGAGACTGAACGCGCTCGATGGGGCGATACCTCCTAGCGCTTCCAGACCGTGTGGATTTGACGGGCGGGTAGAGCTCAGGAAAGACGTGTCAAAAGACCCGCCATCAGCTTTGCGCGTTCCACCAGGCTGTCGATGAAGATATGCTCATCCAGTGTGTGCAGCCCCTTGCCCCGCACACCGACACTGTCAATGGTCGGAATGCCCATGGCACCTGTAAAGTTGCCATCTGAACCACCGCCAGCGCTGTGATGATCGAGATCAAAACCGACTTCGGCCGCAATCGTCTTGGTCACATCAAAAAGCGCCAGAGTACCAGCGTCCGGCTCCCAAACCGGCCGTGTCAGTCCGCGCGTCACCTCGATGGTGACACCGTTCTCTTCGCCTGACAAAGCCAGCATACGTTCAACACCGGCATCCAGGTCACCCTGACGCTTCGCCATGGAGAGCACCTGTGCGTCACATGAGGACGAAACACAGTTCACCCACTTGCCCGCATGGATAACCCCGACGCTGAAAGTGCAATCCGGTGTGGTCATCGCCTCGATTTCCAGAACCTTTTTGGCCATGGCCGCGATGGCCGAGCGCCCGTCTTCCAACGCCCAGCTGGCATGACTTGGCTTGCCGATGGTCTTGACGTTGAACCGTGCAATTGCATAACGGCCAGTCACCGCGCAATCTCCCTGACTGGCAGGTTCTGGCACAATCACATATTTGTTTTTGGCGGCTTCCCGCTCAATCAGCTCACGTGTTGACGGGGTTCCAATTTCTTCGTCCGGAGTGAGAAGAACAGTCACAGGAAGCGGCGTCTTCAAGCCGGCAGCCCCCAATTGTTTGAGGGCTTCCATGGCAACATAGTTGCCGCCCTTCATATCCATGACGCCTGGTCCATAAACCCGGTTTTCGACAATTTTCCAGGGTAGCTTTTCCAGTGTTCCGATCGGATGCACCGTGTCCAGGTGGCCGCTGATCAGAATGCCTGGCTCACCCTGCTTTTCATGAGGAAACTTTGCCCGCAACGAACCACCCATTCCCATGCGCCCTGGAATGCGCTCGATTTCTGCACCGGCGACTGCAAAGTCATAGGCCGCCAGATCCATCATCCGATTGACGGCAGCAGCATCATAAGTCGGGCTTTCGCATTCGACCCATGTCTTCAGTCCGGTCAACATTTCATCGGTATCGAACGGCAAATCAAGATAGGTCATGAGGATCTCTGGTCTGGTTTGATTGTGGAAACAGGCGGGCGCAGCTCGTTGCGACAGCTACCAAAACCAGTGTCTTTTATGCATGGCCCCGGGTCAACGTCCGGACCAGCTTTCCTCAAGCTTTGTGGATGGATTTTTCGACCCCTCCCAATTGAAAAGAATGGCCACGAGGATGGGTGCTCTCGTGACCATTCCCCCCAGTAGCGCAGCCTTATTCAGCAGCGAACTGGTTCATTGTGTTGGCTTGTCCGCCTGCCTTCAGCGCACGGTCTCCGGCGACCATTTCCTTGAAGGTATCACCAAGATCAGACCCGACCTCATGCTGATGCTTGACTGCCGAGATGCCGCGACGAATTTCCTCGCGCTGGACTGTTGCAACATATGCCAACATCTTGTCTTCACCAAAGTAACCGTTGCTCAGCTCATCAACCGACTTTGCAGTCAGATGGAAGGTGGGCAGGGTAATCAGATTGTGGAACACGCCTGCCTTGGTGGAGAGGTCGTATTGGAAACGACGCAGCCGATCATCTGCCTCACGGCCAAGATCTGTTTCATCGAACTTTGCAGACATCAACGCGTTGTCATCCGGATAGTCTGAAGTTTCAATACGGCCTTCATCCAACCACTGCGCGCGCACCTGTTTGCGCAGGTTCAAAGTCCAATTGAAGGACGGTGAATTGTTGTAGGTCAGTTTGGCGTTCGGCACGCGTTCGCGGATTTCATTGACCATGGAAGCAATTTCATCAACGTTCGGCGTGTCGGTTTCGATCCAGAGCAGATCTGCCCCACCTTCTGACAGTGATGCAACGCAGTCCTCTATAACCCGAGCACGCCCGGTCCCCTCCTGGAACGGGAACAGTCCGTTGGGAAGCCTTGCCGGGCGCACGAATTGCCCATCACGGTAAAGGGCGAGCTCACCGTCCTGCATAGGATTGAGGTCACTGATCGGCTCTGTTTTGAGCCATTTGATATATTCAGATGCAAGGTCGCCGGGTCCCTGGCTGACCGGAACCTTCTGGGTCAGTCCCGCACCAAGACTATCGGTACGGGCGACGATTACACCATCATCAATTCCCAGTTCCTCGAAGGCCAGGCGACAGGCCCTAAGTTTCTCAATGAAATCCTCACGCGGAACCGTGACCTTGCCATCCTGGTGGCCACACTGTTTGGCGTCCGACACCTGGTTTTCGATCTGCAGGCAACACGCACCAGCCTTGATCAGTTCCTTGGCCAAAAGATAGGTCGCATGTTCATTTCCAAATCCCGCATCAATGTCTGCGATGATTGGAACAACATGGCTTTCGAAGTTGTCGATCGCCTCAACGGCGGCAGCTTCCGCGGTCACATCACCAGCCTTGCGAGCGGCACGCAGATCCTTGAAGAGGTCGTTGAGTGCCACCTCATCTGCCTGGCGCAACGATGTGTAGATTTCCTGGATCAGGTCGGCAACAGCGGTCTTTTCATGCATGGACTGATCGGGAAGATGTCCCCACCGGTTCCGCAACCCTGCAACCATCCAACCTGACAAATACACATAGGCGCGCTTGGTCGTGCCTCGCAAACGCTTGACCGACTTGATCATCTGTTGTGCATGAAACCCGGACCAACAACCAAGAGACTGTGTCGAAAGGGTCGGATCTGCGTCGTAGGCCGCCATATCTTCACGCATGACACTCGCCATCTCGCGCGCAATGTCGAGGTGGCTCGCATAGGTGTTCTGCAGTTTCAACTGTACAATATCGTCAATCTCGACGCCACCGCGCGTCCGGCCAGAGGGATAGCGGGCAAGGGCATCCTTGCGCAATTCCGAGTAGGTCCTTTTAGTCATGTCAAAGTCCTTTCAAAGCGAAGTCCAAGGGTTCGCGCCGCCAAGGCGATGCGTTGTTCGTTGAAGTCGGGGGGCGTTGCAGCGTCAGTCGAGTGCGTTCATGACGTCATAGGCAGCGGACGCCACAAAGTCCGGCAGCACATCTGCGGTCGCCGCATTCTGGAAAATGCGCATGGCGGAGCCGTAGTGCTTGCGGTGAAACTCGCGCGAACCATTGGCTTCCAATATACGCGCAACCTCGGTCTGAAGCAGTTGAGCCAGCCAGTCTGCATCCATGTGACGTGTGCTGCCATCGTCCAGTGTCACCGGCACTTCGTGATGGATCCATTGCCAGATTTGGGCAGTTGCAAGCTCCGCACTTGCGCCGTCTTCCCGCTTGGAGTTGATAACCCCTCGCCCCTTGCCAGAGATACGGTTCGCCAAACACTCGATGGCCAAAGAGATATTTTCCTGGACGTCGGTTTGGCAGATATCAAAGGCAAGAGGCGTCAGGGCCTGGTCAGGTTCAGGACGACATGACAGCGGCGGCGGGGAGGCCTCCGGCATCATGCCAAGCGACTGAATTCCGCGACGTTCGCAAGCTGCCTTCAAACGCGTGGCATAAGTCGCAAGAATGTCCTGATCCATCGTCAGACGGTTGCGATGGGGAAGTACACAGTCCGGCTTGCTGCGCAAAACCTTGATGTAGCTGTGCGCGAAGTTTGTTAGGTTTCCGGAGAGCCCGAGGATCCGACCTCGCAATTCATGAATGATCTCATCCATCTCAAAGGCGGCGCGCAAGGTTTCGATCTGTGCAACGGCCTTGATTGTGTCCGGCACCAGCGCCAACCGGTCTTCCGTGAACATGAAAATGTCATTCCAGAGTCGCGCTTCGCGGTGATTTTCAAGCTTGGCAAGGCCATAGACAGGCCCTGTGCCACGCTTGACAAGCGCCTCGGCATTATGAAAGGCGTGAAGACCAAAGTCGAACAGCGCTGCCGACATTGGACGGCCGGCAACCAGAAGGTTGTCTTCCTGCACATGGAGTGCACGAGGGCGAACAATAACAGTTGTGTCTTCCCCTTTGAGAGACGAAAGGTTCGCTTGCGCTTCAATCATATGATCGAAACGTGGCGACGTTGCATCCTCAAGATCCGCGAGAAAGGCTTCAACACCTGCCAGAATAGCGGCGCTCAAAGAGGACTTGTCAGCAGGGCCATGCCCACCGATGGACCGACAGGCCAACGGCGACGATGCTGCTTTCCAGTCACCGCTCCTAATATCATTCGTCTCGGACAAAAAGTCAGGCAGGTAGCCGGCGCTATAGACGTTCTGCTGTGTCTTGCGCGCTGACAACAACGCGCGCAACGAAGATCCGAAGCGTGTTTCAAGCTCTCCCAGAAACTGCAGTGCTGCGGGGGTCAATACATCGCCCGCTCCTGTCACACTGCGCAGAACGAGCGGAGTGGTCATTTTATTCTTGGACGGATCATGTAACATTTTCCCTACCCCTTTTCGTGTGATGGGACTGTGCGATTTGTGATGTCACACTAGTAATGTTACTCGATACATGCATTATATATTTGTTTTTAAAGGGTAATCCTGTCAGTCGTGTAAGATTTTCGGCTGACCTTTTGTAAGGTTTGTCACATGGTCAAGCGTGGTGAAAAGCTCGTCATTGGTCGAAGGCTCAAGGTTTTGCGAACCTCACTTGGCCTCACACAAGCACAAATGGCTGAAGAGCTTGATGTTTCGCCCAGCTACATCACGCTGATCGAATCTGATCAGCGCCCGGTATCGGCCAAGCTGCTGATGCGCCTGGCGGAAGTCTATGATCTCAATGTTTCCGAGCTGGCACCAAGCGTCGATAGCCAACTGGCCTCTGACTTCGCAGCCGCCTTGAAAGATCCTGCTCTCGAAACAGATGGCGTCACACGCTCCGAGATAGAAGCTGTGCTGCAGAGCGCCCCTAAAGTCGCTGCCGCCCTCGTTCGCCTCCAGGAGAAATACACCGAGGCCATGATGGGGAACCAGGCAGATGAAAATCCCCTCACCGATCGCAACAAGGTCGATGCGCTTGGGCAGGTGTCCCGGCCTGTCGAACAGGTCCGGGAATGGCTCTACAAATTAAACAACTACATTGACCGGATCGATAGAGCCGCTGAGGCTGCGGCCGAGGAAATGTCGCTCCACCGCTCCGAGCCGCATGTCACCTTGTCAGAACGCCTGACGAGCCATGGCATTCGGGTGCGCATTCTTCCTGCACCGGTGATGGCAGGTGCCCTTCGGCGCTACGATCCGCACCGTCGTGAGCTGATGTTGTCTGAGCTGATGACACAATCCAGCAGGCGGTTTCAGATCGGGGTACTTCTGGCGCGGTTGGAACACTTCGATCTGATTGAGGAGATTGCCGCCAGCGCCGGGTTTCAGGACCCGGACACGTTGACACTTATGCGTGTCAGCCTTGCAAACTACTTCTCAGCAGCCTTGCTGATGCCTTACCAGCGCTTTTTGAAAGCCTGCGAAACGGAACGCTATGATGTCGAACTGATCAAGCACCGCTTTGGCACAAGCTATGAACAGACGGCGCACCGAATGGCAACCTTGCAGAGACCGGATGCGCGCGGAATACCGTTCTTCTTCGTGCGGATTGATCGAGCTGGAAACGTCTCCAAGCGCTTCAGTGCCGGCCGCTTCCCTTTTTCGCGTTTCGGAGGCACCTGTCCGCTTTGGAATATCCATGCGGCTTTTGAAACACCGGAACAAGTCACGACCCAGCTCATAAGAATGCCTGAAGGCACGCGTTATTTCTCCATCGCTCGCAGTGTACGACGGGTTGGCGGAAGCCACGGTGCGCCGTCTCCTAAGATCGCAATAGGACTGGGGTGTGATGTGTCTTATGCCCCAAGGCTGATCTATGCTGACGACATTGATCTGGAGCGGGTTCAGCCGACAGATATCGGACTTAACTGCTTTTTGTGTGAGCGCCGCGATTGCTCCTCACGCGCCCAGCCCCCCTTGAACCGAAAGCTGGCACTCAATGAGCGCGAACGCAGCGTCGCCATCTACACCTTTGAAGGAGAGTGACCACTTTCATGGACGGCCCAAGGCGTATTCATGCACGGCAAGTCAAATACTGAAGCCGCACAACTTCGAGCTGTTTCCCGGTAGTCCTAGCTTCTATTATTTTCCTAGATTTTAGACACAAAAAACCCGGCACTGGGCCGGGTTATTTTGGTTGCGGGGGCAGGATTTGAACCTGCG
>JABXHV010000013.1 GCA_013373445.1 Paracoccaceae bacterium
ATCAACCATTAAAATCTGAGTTAACATTCCGTTAATACAATTAACTTTTTAATAAACGGAATGACAACTATTCTTAACAAAGGCGTAAACGCTTTCTGAAAGCGATAGAGTTTTTTTGTGTTCGAATTTAAACCTAATCGAAAACATGAAAAACTCTGTTAAACGTTTATTTAACCTATTCTTAGCTGCAGCGCTGACTGTAGTGGTATGGGGATGTTCGGATGACGAACCAGATCCGGATGCTCCAGCAGTAACGCAACCTTCTCCAGTAACAATGGATGAGAATGCTACTGAATCAATTTCATTTACCATTTCTACTCCTGCCGGATATGCTTCTGCTTCTGCAAACGCAACTGGTGGACAAGCAACTGTAACTTCTGAACCTGCTGATGGAGACCTTACTGGTGCTGTAGAGGTTTCTTTTGTTGCTGATGCTGCTCCTCAAGGAGGTACTGCTACTGGCTCAATTACTCTTACCGTAACTGACGCAGCTGGTAAAACAGGTAACACTACTGTCGTATTAACTATCAATAGTACATTCGTTGAGCCTACTTGGACAACTGAAGATATTACTGAAACAAGAACCGTAGGTGGTGCCGAAGTCGAGTTCAAGCAAACTCGTATTACAGGTACTATCAATAAAGATTTCACCATGACTAACGATGTGGCATGGATTCTTAATGGTAGAGTAATTGTTGGCGCAGATGCTACTCTTACTATCGAAGAAGGAACCATTGTTAAAGGTGAAAATGGACAAGGAGCTCTTGCCTCTGTACTTCTAGTTGCCAGAGATGGTAACATTGAGGCTAACGGTACTGCGTCTAGCCCAATCGTATTTACTTCAATTCTTGATAATATCAACGTAGGTGAGTTTGAATCTACTTTGGATCTTGATAATGATCTTGGTCTTTGGGGTGGAGTGCTAATTCTTGGTAATGCACCAATCGTTGCCGGAGCTTCTGAAGAGCAAATTGAAGGTATTCCTTCTTCTGTGGCCGCTGGTCTTTATGGTGGTACTGACGCTACTGATGACTCTGGATCATTCACCTATGCATCTATCAGATTTACTGGTCAGCAGTTAGGGCCTGGAAACGAGCTTCAAGGTTTGACTCTTGGTGGTGTTGGTTCAGGAACTACAATTGACCACGTAGAGTCTATTAACTCTGCTGATGATGGTATTGAAATCTTCGGTGGTACTGTAAATATCTCAAACTTTATTGTTTTGAATCCTGATGATGATGGTTACGATGCTGACCAAGGTTGGTCTGGTACTGCTACTAACATTGTTTACATAGGCCAGAAAAATGGTGTTGGATTTGATTCTGACCACCCATTCGAACTTGATGGTCCTGAAGGTGATGACGAAGGAGATCCTGAAATCGGTAAATTCAGAGGTGGTACTGCTTGGGGTAGATCTGCTTCAGACTTTGCTGACTTGAGAGATGGTGCTCAGTACGATATGCAAGATGTTTACTTCTTCGGTTTTAATTCTGGTGTAGATCTAGAGCTTGATGCTGACGGAACTGTAAATGCTGATGAGTCTGTGAACAGTGACGATCCGACTAACTCAGACAACTACGCAACTGATGTTATTATCTTCTCTGGTAATGAATTTAATACAGATGCTTCAGATCAAGCTGCAGCCTTCACTATTGGCTCTATTCTTAATGACAAATTAAGCGCTAGCCTTGTAGCGGCTAAAGCCAACCAGATAACTGATAACGAAACTGTGAAATTCCCTGCTAGCAATGCAGTTGTAACAACAGCTACTAAAACTAAAGGTGCGGATGTTTCTGTACTTAGCTGGTCTTACACGGCTCATTTGAACTTGCTTTCAGGTGCTGATTTCCAATAAGAAATAAAATAGACAACAATAAAATTGCTCGTGGGTACTGCTCACGAGCAATTTCTTTAGAGACTGCATAACAATTACAAATCATAATGAAAAACCTAAAATTTGTTTTAATGTTCATCTTTACCATCAGTGCTCTATCACTGAGTGCTCAGAATGGTAAGATTAGAGGAACCGCCTACGACCGTGCCACAGGAGAAGGCATGTGGGGTGTTCAGGTGGTTATTCCTAGTACTGGTGCCGGTGCCGTGGCAGACTTCGATGGGAAGTTTGAAATAGAAGCCGCTCCTGGTACTTACACCATCCAGGCTACTTTTGTGGGCTTCACCTCCGTTACTATCAGCGATGTGGTAGTGAAAGCAGGAGAAAACACGGTAATTGATGCCATTTGGATGGAAGAAGCTGTTTCAGAAATGGGTGAGGTTGTAGTAACAGCTGAAGCCATTAAAACCACTGACATTGCTCTTCTAACAGTAAAGAAAAAGGCATCTAACCTCATTGATGGTATCTCTTCTCAACAGATTAAGAGATCTGGAGATAGCGATGTTGCCGGTGCCATTAAAAGAGTACCTGGTGTTTCTATTCAGGGCGGACAATACGTATTCGTTCGTGGCCTTGGAGACAGATATACCAAAACCATTCTCAACGGAATGGAAGTTCCGGGTCTTGATCCGGACAGAAATGCCATTCAAATCGACATTTTCCCAACCTCGTTGATCGATAACCTCATAGTTTATAAGAACTTCACTCCAGACTTGAGTGCTGACTTTGTAGGTGGAACCGTAAACATTGAGACTAAGGAATTTCCTGATGAAAAGACTACATCATTGTCTTTCAGTACAGAATACAACCCGAACATGCACCTAAACAGTAACTTCCTAACCTATCAGACAGGTGGAGCTGACTTTTTAGGTTTTGATGACGGAACAAGAGACTTGCCTTTTGATGGCAGAACAGGAGATATTCCGAACCCTATTAGTGGCCAACCACAAACTGAAACCGTTACAAGGTCTTTCGACCCAAACATGGCCACAAGCCAACAGTCTAATTTGGCCAACTTCAGCCTTGGTTTCTCAACCGGTAATCAAGTTGATTTTAAGGGAATGAAGCTCGGTTACATTGGTGCTATTAACTATAGAAACACTTCTACTTTCTATGAAAATGCTATTGATGCAGCTTATGTTAAACCTGCCAACAATAGTGATTACGAGCTAATCTCTGATACAAGGTTCTCAGGACCACTGGCTATCAGTGATGTTCAATTGAGCGGACTAGCCGGTATTTCTCTAAAATCTGACAAGAATAAATACAGAGTGCAGGCCATGCACATTCAAAATGGTACTTCAAGAGCTGCAGACAGAACCAGAGTGAGGTCTAACAACAACTTCAACACAGCTTATGTAGATAACCTTGAGTACACCGAAAGATTCCTAACTAACGTGCTAGTAGCTGGTGAGCACTATTTCAATGGTAATGAAACTTCAATTGAGTGGAAGGTGTCTCCAACCTTTGCTACTATCAATGACAAAGACATTCGAATCACTCCTTTTACTGATGATGCAGGTAGCGTAACTATCAATGCACAAGAAGGTGGTGAGCCCAACAGAATTTGGAGACTTTTGAATGAAACCAACTATGTTGCTAAAGTTGATTTCAACCATAATATCTCATTCATGGGTAGAGAGTCAAAGATTAAAGCTGGACTTAGCAATATCTACAAAACCAGAGATTATGAGATTCAGAACTTCGTGGTTTCCATAAGAGGCAACCAGAACAATCTAAATCTCAATGCAGATCCTGACAGACTTTTTGCCGAGGAAAACATTTGGACTCCTCAAAGAGGAACAGGTGTGTATCTGCAAAACGGATTCAACCTATCGAACGCTTATGAAGGTAGAATCAACACTATTGGTGGTTATGTTATGGGTGAGTTGGCGTTAAGCGAAAAACTTAAAACCATTTTGGGTGTAAGAGTTGAGCAGTACGACCAATGGTATACCGGTGTAAACCAGGCTGGTGCCAACCCAAATGACCCTAACGGTATTGTTTATGAAGATGACAATGTGTTGAGTTCAATGAACTTCTTCCCTTCTGTGAACTTCATTTACAATGTGGTTGAAAACGCTAACATTAGAGCATCTTATGCCAAAACCATTGCAAGACCTTCATTCAAAGAAAAGTCTACTGCTGAGATTCAGGACGTATTAACAGGAAGAACCTTCATTGGTAACATCGACCTGATTGAAACGGACATTCATAACTTCGACTTGAGGTATGAGTATTTCTTCGGTAGAGGCGAGACAGTTTCAGTTGGAGGCTTCTACAAGACTTTCTCTAACCCAATTGAAATGGTTAGACAGTCTCAGGCTCCTAACGATTTACAACCAAACAACGTAGGTGATGCAACCATTGCAGGTATAGAAATAGAAGTGAGAAAGAGCTTAAACTTTATTGCACCAGCACTAGAGAATTTGTCATTAATCTCTAACGTAACCTTAACTGATGCCAAGGTAAACATTAATGACAATGAGGCTCAGGGCAGACAAAACGGCCTAAGAACTGGTGAGAACTTCAATGATACAAGAAGCTTTGTTGGTCAGCCTCCACATATCATCAACGCAGGTTTGAATTATACAGACTATGAGAAATTCTGGGAGGCCAGCCTAACCTACAACGTTCAAGGAAGAACGCTTGCAGTAGTTGGTATCAACAGAACTCCTGACACTTACGATGTGCCATTCAACAGCTTGAACCTAAATGTTCAGAAGAGCTTTGGCGTTGATGGAGAGCACACGCTTTCATTGAGAGTTACCAATATCCTTGGCGACTTGAGAGAAAGAGAATTCGAATCTTATTTGAGCAGCAATGCTATTGAAACCAGAAGAGATCCTGGAACAGCGTTCAGAATCAAATATTCATACAACATTATCAAATAGGTTTTTCATATCATTTGATTTGAAAAGGGCCCCGGCAAAGTTGTCGGGGTTTTTTTATGCCCAAGCCCAAATACATTAAGTGAGCTTCTCCTGAGGTTTCGTGATGGGCTTGACTGTGACCGATGACTCCTCTTCTAATGTCACCGAGTATTCGGGAGAAGAATCTTATGAACCTACGTTAAATAAGAAAGCCACCCCTATAGAAGGGATGGCTTTCTTAAATCTCCTAGGTAATATCTTAATCTCAGATTACTGCCCTACAAAGAACAGCGCGTTGGCTACAAACAGCTTTCCGTTCTCCCAGAAGGCTCTGAAAAGAGGATTATCAGCCATATAAAC
>JABXHV010000112.1 GCA_013373445.1 Paracoccaceae bacterium
CGCAGGTTCAAATCCTGCCCCCGCAACCAAAATAACCCGGCCCAGTGCCGGGTTTTTTGTGTCTAAAATCTAGGAAAATAATAGAAGCTAGGACTACCGGGAAACAGCTCGAAGCTGCGTAGTTCCAGCGTCCTGCACTTGTTCGACGACCTTGATCTCGCGTTCTTCGGCCTCAAAAACATCTCTGCTTGGTAGATCTAGGGCCGTACTCTCATCGTTCTTGCCCGTTTGGGCCTTCAAAGACGTTTCGCTATGCCCAAGACAAACGACCAACGCTGGCGTACGCGTTTTGGAAGTTAGCGGTTAACGAAGGCGGATCACCGTTCAATGGGAAAAGTTTGATCGGTTGGGGTTGAACGGCGTCCAGGTCCCTCAATCTGCTTGACTTAGTTTTGTTATGTAATAACATTACATTTAAGTTGATTAGGAGAATGCTTGTGTCTGATACGCGCTTACCCGTCACGGTTTTGTCGGGCTTTCTGGGAGCTGGAAAAACCACTTTGCTCAATAACATCTTGAACAACCGCGATGGTCTGAGGGTCGCAGTCATTGTGAATGACATGTCAGAGGTGAATATTGATGCCGATCTCGTTCGTGCCGGTGGTGCCGAGTTAAGTCAGACGGATGAAACACTGGTTGAAATGTCGAACGGCTGCATTTGTTGCACGTTACGCGATGATCTGCTTGTCGAGGTCCGCAGGCTCTCCCAAGACGGTCGGTTTGACTATCTTCTAATTGAATCAACTGGGATTTCCGAGCCATTGCCTGTTGCCGCGACATTCGAGTTTCGCGATGAAAACGGTGCAAGCCTGTCAGACGTTGCCCGTCTCGACACGATGGTGACTGTGGTTGATGCGGTCAATCTCCTCAAGGACTATTCAAGCCATGATTTTCTGGCAGACCGCGGCGAAACTTTGGGGGAAGACGACGAGCGAACACTCGTTCACCTTCTGACAGACCAGATTGAGTTTGCAGACATAGTTGTGCTGAACAAAGTTGGCGCGGCGGCGGCCGGTCAGGTGGATGCGGCGCGCAAGATCATCCGAAGCCTGAACAGTGATGCAAGGATTATCGAAACCGATTACAGCAAGGTTGCTGCAAACGAGATTTTGAATACGGGCCAGTTTGACTTTGCCCGGGCTCATGAGCATCCCCTCTGGGCAAAGGAACTTTACGGCTTTGCCGATCATGTTCCCGAAACCGAAGAATATGGTGTCCAATCCTATGTTTACCGGGCCCGGCAGCCGTTTGAACCAGATAAAATCCATGGGATTTTGAACGGTCCGTTACCGGGTGTCATTCGCGCAAAGGGTCATTTTTGGCTGGCGACCAGACCTGATTGGGTTGCTGAGTTTTCATTGGCGGGTGCTTTGTCGAGTGTGTCGCCCATGGGAACGTGGTGGGCGTCAGTGCCCAAAAGCCAATGGCCCGAAAATCAACAGTTGCTACAATATCTGAAAAACAACTGGGCGGAGCCCTTCGGGGACCGGCGTCAGGAAATTGTATTTATTGGGGCTGGAATCGACTGGCCTCACTTGCGGTCCCGTCTGGACGACGCCTTGGTCGACATCTCCGATGTGGAGGGCCTTGAAGCATATTCCGGCAAAGCGGATCCCTTCTCAAAATGGGTGACGGGAAGCCAAGCCGCATGAGCTTCCCCTCTCAAGCCACAGCGCGAGGTGTGGGCCGTTCTCCTGATATCTCCTGTCCAGCAGCCTCTACAGCCCAAGACGTGTTGGTCGGCAAAGAAGCTGAAATTCTCGAGCACATCGCTAGGCCTGCGATCGCAGCAACTATTTGGAAAAGGAAACCCACTGTTGACTTTCAAAAGTGGGTCGACGGCCTTGGCCGTGGGCACCTGCCGGCCCTGCGTGTCATTCTTCCTGTTGAACAAGCTGAGAGTGCTGTTCAGGCAGCTTGCGATGTTAAACATCTGGAGCCAGGGCCAGAGCGCGACATGCTGGCGAGCGACATCGGAGCGCTCGCCTATATCTTTGGCACGATCATGGATGCGCGCAGCTTGCAAATCCGGCTGGATGTTTGCCTCGGGGCCATGTGTCCAAAGTTTCACCTGGACAATGTGACTGCTCGCCTGCTTTGCACCTATCGTGGACCTGGTACCCAATACGTGCTGGAGGCTGAGCAGAACCGTTCCAGTTGTCACAGCCAGTTGGCAACCGGGGATGTAGCTATCTTCAAAGGTCATAAGTGGCCATCAGAAGAAGCATGTTCGCTGCTGCATCGCTCGCCATCTATGCAGCACGGCACTGGCCCACGATTGCTTTTGGTGATCGACGCCGTTGATTGCCCGGTGCAAGGTGCTTCTACAAACACTTTTTAAGCTGAATGCTGTCCGGTATTTTGACAGAAAATGTTGCGGGCATGGAGGGTCGAACAGAAATGCGCTTCTGCTCCTCGGTAAATTCTAGAGAGCTATCGGTCTGTAAACTTCCTGGATGAGCGCTGTGGTGGCTGTGCGCTCGTAACAGCGGCAACTCCTTCCTTGCAGATGCGTTGGTGATCAGTGATCGTGCACCCGAAATACGCGGCAGAGCGGTACCCGGCCACTGGGAGGGAGCCCTCACTCTCGGTCTCGGAAGCTCAGCGACTTTGCCGGACATGCTGCTGAAATTGTCGACGTGAACCCCTTAATTTTTGAGTTTTTGACCTGGATCCAGCCCATCAAATGTCGGGACAAAACAAACGAGGGTTGACTTGCTTGCTCTGTGGCGTGAGAAGCTGCGCCGAGACGGAGGCGATAGCCGTCCCTTTCTGATCCTCCACGCCACCGTCTACCGATGTACATAAACTGCAAGGAAACGCCTTATGGCAATTAAGAATCGCTTTGCCGATCTGCTTTCGGAAATCAGCGCATGGCGCCGTGACATCCACGCCCATCCGGAAATGGGTTTCGAAGAAACGCGCACTGCCGGCAAGGTTGCTGAACTGCTAAGATCCTTTGGATGTGAAGAAGTCGTTGAAAATGTCGGCAAGACCGGCGTCGTTGCAGTCATCAAGGGGCGCGGCGGCGAAGGCAAGTCGATCGCGCTGCGCGCTGATATGGACGCCCTGCCGATTACCGAGCTGACCGGTGTTGAGTATGCCTCCGAAAATCAGGGCATCATGCATGCCTGTGGCCATGATGGTCATACCGCCATGCTGCTCGGTGCGGCCAAATACCTGTCCGAAACCCGTAATTTTGCCGGTCAGGCTGTGCTGATTTTTCAGCCCGCCGAAGAGGGGCGGTTTGGCGCGCGCGAG
>JABXHV010000099.1 GCA_013373445.1 Paracoccaceae bacterium
GCAGAACAAACCAATCTTCTGGCCCTCAACGCAACAATCGAAGCTGCCAGAGCGGGCGACGCCGGCAAGGGATTTGCCATCGTTGCTGCGGAAGTCAAGGAACTGGCCAATCAGACCTCGAGTGCAACGGAGAGCATCGTCGCCCAGATCTCTCAAATTCAGGGTGCCACACAAGAAGCGGTCGATGCCATCGACGGAATCGGTAAAACCATCGACAAGGTGAAGGAAATCTCCACGTCCGTCGCCACCGCCATCGAAGAACAGGACAGCGCCACCCGCGAAATCGCCCGCAACGTCGAGCAAGCTGCGAACGGTGTAAAAGACGTTGCAAACAACATCTCCGATGTCGCGAACGCTTCCGAAGGCAATCTCAAAACCGTTGGAACCTTTGTCGATACCGCTGAGCAGCTCTCACGCCAATCCCAGGCCTTGAGAACAGAAGTCGACGACTATCTGCAAAAAACAAGGGCTATATGATCTGTAGCCTCTCCGACAATCTGGCAAATATTTTTTCTTAAGGCAGAAAGAATATTTGCCATTTTTGTCAGTGCTCTAAGGCGACCATTGGCCGCCTTAGCCTTCTAAGCCAGGCCACGATCAGACCGCAGGTCTCGGCGCCGCACGGTGATGCCGTCAAGACGGCCCCTGCCCGCAGCGCAGCAGAGCGCTTTATGCGCAAGCTCCTGAAAACATCGGAGCCCCGCAGATACTCAGTTCCTCTGGAAAATCGACCTTGAGAATGCTCCCGCTATCGGACTCCGTGATGAAGAGCGAGCGCGCCCCTGGTCCGCCGAACGCACAATTCGTGGTCCCGAGGCCGCGCGGCGAACGCACAACGGCTATCAGCCTGCCAAGAGCATCATGTACCCAGACCAGGCCCATGCCGGTCTGGCAAACGACAACCCCGTTCTGTGCGGTGAGCGCCAGGCCGTCCGGCCCGGCCCGGCCACCTGAAAACTGAATAAAAAGACCGGCCTTGTTGACGCGGCCACTGAGGGAAAGCGGCAACCGCCAAACGGCATTAGCCCGGGTGACGGCCAGAAAGAGCACGTGTTCGTTGATATCGAGCACCAGCCCATTAGGGCTCGGAACCTTGTCGATCAGGCAGGTCAGCGCACCGGTCTCAGGTTGCCAGCGATAGACCCGACCCGTCGGATCCTGCAACCCGGTTTGACCCTGATCCGTGAAATAGAGCGCGCCATCCTTGCCGAAATGCAGGTCGTTGCAGCCCTTGAAACCTTCCGTATCGCAGTCTCGCAGCGCATGGGTGACCTTCCCGCTGGCCGGGTCGAGTTGCATGATGCCATTCTGGAAGTCCGCTATGAAAACCCTGCCGTCTTTATGGATCTTCAAGCCGTTCGGTTGGCCGTCATATTCCGCGATCTGACTTATTTCCCCTTGAGGGGTGGCGCGAAAGATCCGTCCGAAGGGAATATCGACGAACCAAAGATTGCCGTCCCGGTCAAAAGACGGTCCCTCCAGAAAACTGTCTACAGTTTGCCCGCGACGATTGCGCTCCGCCCAATAGGACGGAAGCCCGGTCCGCCGAAGGTTTGGCGGAAGTTCCGTGAAGACCTCTGCATCAAGGACCGCAGGTTCTGGAAAAGGATACGTTGAAGCCATGACCTCTATCCGAATGTGAGCGTTGGCAGGAAAAGCGCGATTTGGGGGAACGCGATCATCAGCAGCATGAAGAGGAGAATGATGCCGAAGAAGGGAATTGTACCCATGATGACGTCTTCCACCTTTACTTTGTCCGATGAACTGGCCACCACAAAGAGGATAACACCCAGGGGCGGCGTGAGCTGTCCGAGCTCCACCAAGATCACAACGAACACACCAAACCAGATCGGGTCAACGCCAAGTGCCATCAGCGCCGGGAAGATAACCGGTACAATGATCGCGATCATGCCCAAGCCCTCCATGAAGCATCCAAGGATCGCAAAGGTCACCATGATGATGAGCAGGAAGGTCAGGCGTGAAACATCCGCATTGTTGAGTGCTTCGACAAGGTCTTCGCCGACACCGGAGAGCGCAGTTGCATAGGCAAAGATCATCGATGTGAACACGATAAAGAGGATATTGCCGCTCATGGACGCCGTGCGGACCAGGGAGACCGAAAGCAGAGACCAGCTCAGGCGCTTGTAAATCCCGGAAATAGCAATCGCCCCGACGACACCGACCGCACCAGCTTCCGTGGGCGTTGCAAAGCCGCCGTAAATGCTCCCGAGCACAACGAAAATCAGCAAGAGAAACGGTACGATATCAAGAAGGGACCGGGCCAGCTCCGCTGGTGTGCTTGGCGTCGTATCCTTCGGCGCAAGCTCCGGTTTGAGCAAGACGCGCAGGATAATGAAACTCATATAGAGCCCGGCCAGCACAATCCCAGGCACCAGACCGGCGGCGAACAGGCGCGCAATCGAGGTTTCGGTAAAGGTGGCGTAGATGATCATCGTGATAGAAGGCGGGATGAGAATGCCGAGCGTGCCCCCGGCGGCCAGTGAACCGGCCACGAGCCGCGTGTTGTAGCCACGCGAGGAAAGCTCTGGCAGCGCCACGGTCGACATGGCTGCTGCTGTCGGCGCGCTTCCGCCTGAAATGGCCGCAAATATGCCGCTACCAGCGATGTTCGTGTGCAATAGCCCACCAGGTAATCGGCGCATGAACGGCGCCACGCCGTTATAAAGTCGCGTTGAAAGACCGGAACCGAGAAGGATTTCAGCCATCAATACGAAAAGCGGTATGGCAGCCAGCGTGAAACTGTTGGACGCGCCCCAGCTCACAATGCCGAGCGCCTTCCAACCGCCAAAACCCTTGAGCAGCCAGATATAGAACAGACCGGCTCCAGCAACCGAGAACTGCACCCACATTCCGCCCACGATGAGGCCGATAAGGAGACCGAATGCAAGGATCGCTTCCATCACTGCCCTGCCTTGAATTTGTCGAACGTAAGAAGAAGCTTTTCAACCAGAAAGACGCTGATAAGCGTGAAACCGGCCGGTATCAGCACTTGGGGAATCCATAAGGGCGTGCGCAGGACCGTTGGCGCAAATTTGTTTCTGTCGAACGAGCTGAGCACAAGATCGCTTGTTTTCCAGATCAGAACCAGACAGATGACCAGAGCCGCGGAAACAAAAAGACGCATGATCCAGGCACGAAAGGCGTGCGGTAAGCTGTCAAAAAGAAAGTTCACCTGGAACAGCACACCGAACCGCAAGGCGAGCGCTGCACCGAAGAAGGTCAGCATCACCACGCTGTAACCCGTCAACTCCTCCGCGAAGCCCAACGAATAGTTAAAGACGCTGCGCAGAAAAGCTTCCGCGCAAACGAGAACAACAAGCGCAGCAAGGACGATACCTGTTGCGATCTTCGTGCCCTGTGCGGCTGCATCAAAGAGGGGACCGGCCGAAGCCGATCCCTTAGTTCCATCGTCCCGCATCTTATTTGCCTATTGCCTGGCGCACGGTTTTAAGAGCATCCACATATTCCGGGCCGTTTTCTTCCGCCCATGCTTCCCAATAGGGAGCCAGCTTTTCACGTGCCATCGCCTGGTCGCCATCAGCAGCGTCGACCAGGGTCATGCCGGCTTCCGACTGTGACTTCTTCTGCGCTTCCTCATCGACGAGGAAAGCAGCGGTCGTTTTCGGTCCCTCTTCGGCAACGATACTGCGCAGCTTGTCCTGCGTCTCCGGAGAGAGCGCGTCGAAGCTGTCCTTGTTGGCGATGATCATCGAGTTGCCGTAGTTGACCGCGAA
>JABXHV010000142.1 GCA_013373445.1 Paracoccaceae bacterium
AACGATGCTGAAATTGGAAAGAAAGCCGTTCTATTACTTGATAAACTAGGCTATGAGGTCATTTTCTTAGATCATCCAGACTCTGGAAGACCTCAACTTTCGAAAGGGTTACTGGATGAAGCCAAAGCATTGGCTGAAGCCAACGTAAAGCTCTTTGCTAACCTGATTTCAGAAAATGCGCCAATTATTGGTATTGAGCCTTCAGCCTTACTGACCTTCCGTGATGAGTTTATCAGCCTTACCCGAGGTGAGTTGCAGGAAAAAGCTAGAAATCTAGCCAAATACGCTTTTACCATAGAGGAATTCCTAGCTAAAGAAATTGACAAAGACAATATCAAAACAGATCAATTTACTGAGGAAAAGAAACTGATCAAAGTTCATGGACACTGTCATCAAAAGTCACTTTCCAGCATGACTCCTACTAAGAAGATTCTGAGTCTGCCGAAGAACTTTGAAGTACATATGATTCCATCAGGCTGTTGTGGCATGGCAGGGTCATTTGGCTACGAAAAAGAGCACTATGAGCTCTCTATGCAAATTGGGGAATTGGTGCTCTTCCCTACTGTCAGAAAACAACCGGAAGAAGTAATTATAGCCGCTTCAGGCACCAGCTGCCGCCATCAAATTAAGGATGGTACAGGAAGAAAAGCGCTGCATGTGGTGGAGATCCTCTGGGAAAATCTCAAATAACAAATTCCAAAGCCCAAGGAGTATCGTTAAATTAATCTATCAACTACCTAGTGAATGATAAAAAGAGTATTAACCATTTCAGTGTTCGCCTCTTTACTGTGCATTAATATTCTAGCACAAGAGTTACCTGCAGTATTTCCAAAATATGTAGCTAAAAATGAGCGAATTGATGCTTTTAAAGAGAAAAAATTGGTCCCTTTTCAAGAAAAACTCAGCTCATTATTAAAGTCACATCAAAACACCCACGCAGCATATCAAGCACTTGAAAAAGAAGCCCTAAGTCAATATGAAGATCATACATTCATAGTTGAAGGAAAATCATATACATTAAGAAGGCCACAGGGTGGTGATCTAATGGGTAAAATTTACAGTGATGGTGACTTAAGCTTTGTACATTACTACAAAGAACTAAAGATGGTTTTACTTAGGATTCAGTATAGCGAGGGAAGTTCTTTTCTATTAGTGAACCTTGAGACTAAACAGGAGATAGGCCTACTTTCTCCACCAGTTTTCAATGAAGACAATTCACGAATTCTTACTTACGCCAACCAAGGAGAAGCAGATTATGGTCCTCATGGCTTTCGCATGTTGCAAAAAGACGACAAGGGAAATTACTGGCAATACTTTACATACGATACAACACCATTAGGTCCTATTTACGGTGAATGGGTTAATGACAATACGATAAAGATGAAATTTGTTTCTCGCTGGATTGGAACGGATATCGGAACACAATATTATCAGATAAAAATTGAACAAACTCATTAACTTCTTTCTAACCACAATTGTATTGTTGGTATTAGTAGGATGTTCGTCCTCATCTGAAAAACTCACCATCGCCACAGCTGCTAATATGCAGTTTGCCATGAATGCCTTGGTTGAGGCTTATGAAACTGAAACTGGAACCAACTGCGAAATTATCCTGGGCTCCTCCGGCAAACTCACTGCACAGATACAACAAGGTGCTCCTTACGACCTCTTCTTCTCAGCCGACACGAAGTTCCCGGAAACACTTCAGGCATCAGGAAACACCATTGGAGAACCTGTTATATATACTCAGGGACAATTAGTGCTCTGGTCTATGAAGGAGAATCTGTTGGTTTCAATAGACCAACTCAGTTCTAATGAGGTATCACATATTGCTCTGGCCAATCCCAAAACTGCTCCTTATGGCCTTGCAGCAGAACAGGTGCTAAAGGAATTGAATTTGTACAATGCACTTGAACCGAAGCTAGTCTTTGGAGAAAGTATCTCTCAGGTCAACCAATTCATTATCTCTCAGGCTGCCGAGATTGGCTTTACAGCAAAGTCTGTTGTAGTCAGTCCAAATATATCCGACAAAGGGAACTGGATAACCGTTGCAGATAGCTTACACTCTCCTATCAATCAGGCTATGATTGTGCTTAAAAATGACAGGGGCTTGGAAAAAGAGGCTGAGTCATTCACGGCATTCGTTAGATCTGTAAAGGGCCTTTCCATCCTACGCCAGTTTGGCTATCAATAGTCTTCCCCATTTTTTTAATCATATTTTATGAAAAGCAGAAACATATTCTTATTGTTGCCGTCATATATTTAATATTAAAAATAGAAAGATATTATGAAGGGCTACTTGGGAGAGTTTGAAGAGCTTGTCTTATTAACTATAGCCAATCTGGCTGAAGATGCCTATGGAACCACTATTCTGGAAATGATAGAGGAACAGGCCAATCGTAAAATGAGTCTGGGTGCCTTGCACTCTACCCTCACGCGCTTAGAGGAAAAAGGCTTTCTTACCTCCTATTTAGGAGAACCTACAGCTAAGCGAGGGGGACGAAGAAAGCGCCATTTCGAGATTACCCAAAGTGCTAAAGAAGCACTTAATAACATGAAAACACTACGTGACGAACTGTGGATGAATTCTAAAATCAACTTATCAGCCAGCTGATGCATAAGCCTCCTAAACTCGCAACAAAACTCTTTTACTGGGCAAGTGGTCAGGCTCAGAATGAAGACCTCCTAGGCGATCTGCAGGAACTCTATGAAGATCAGCTAGAGTCGAAAGGGAAGTTCAGAGCCCTACTCTTCTATTGGTTGGAAGTTATAAAACTCTCTTTCTCCTATGCCCTTAGAAAGCGTAAGAAAGACAGGTCATTTTCAAATTATTATTCAGGTCAAAAACTCAATACAATGATTCTCAATTACATTAAAATCTCACTCAGGAATATTAAGAAGCACAAATTATTCACTGCGCTCAATGTCTTTGGCCTGGCCTTAGGCATGTCTGTAGCACTGCTCTGCTTGGCCATGGTGTCTGACCTTAAGCAGTTCGATAGGTTTCACCAAGATGCTGGAGACATATACCGCATTACAACAGAATTAACCACTTCTGGAGACAGAGATCACTTTGCCTCCTCTCCTCCTGCTCTAGCCGATCTTTTGCGCAACAGCAGCCAGAAAATTTCAGAGAGCGTAGTCATTAATGATTACTTCTTTCCTACCATCAAGTCTGTAGGAGAACCCATTCAGATGAATGGATATTATACGGAGCCAAGCTTTCTGCAGCTCTTTAATTTTGAATTGCAAAGAGGCAATGCCAATGCAATTGAGAACCCCAGAAGTGTGATTGTAACTCATGA
>JABXHV010000111.1 GCA_013373445.1 Paracoccaceae bacterium
ACATGTTCCAGGCCAACCAGGCCCACGCACAGATCTCAAATGTCGTCGGCGCTTATCCCGGCTGGATCACGGGCATCATCTTCGCGGTGCTCGTTTTCGGCGTAATCGTTGGCGGACTGAAATCCATCGCAAGCGTCACGGAAAAAATCGTCCCTTTCATGGGCGTGCTTTACGTCGTCACGGCATTGATCATCGTTTTGATGAATGCGGATCAGATTGGCTGGGCTATCGGTCAGATTTTCGAAGGTGCTTTCTCTGGACTTGGTGTTGCTGGCGGCATGGTCGGAGCCCTCATCCAGGGCTTCAAACGGGCAGCTTTCTCAAACGAGGCCGGCGTTGGCTCTGCGGCGATCGCACACTCCGCCGTTCGCACCAAGGAGCCAATCACCGAAGGCTTCGTATCTTTGCTTGAGCCTTTCATTGACACCGTTGTAATCTGTACCATGACTGCACTGGTTATCATTATCACTGGTCAGCTTGTCAGCGACCCGGCGACGGGCATGTACGTGCTAAACGAAAGTGGCTCCGCAATCCAGACGGTTGACGGCAACTCCGGTGTGGCTCTCACATCTGCCGCGTTCTCGTCCACGTTTGGATGGTTCCAGTACATCTTGGCAATCGCCGTTGTTATGTTTGCCTTCTCAACCATGATCAGCTGGTCCTACTATGGATTGAAGGCTTGGACATATCTGTTCGGTGAAGGCAAGACCACCGAGTTGGTGTTCAAGGTGATGTTCTGCGTGTTCGTCGTCATCGGTGCCGCTGCGAGCCTGGGTCCGGTCATCGACTTCTCCGATGCCGCGATCTTCGCAATGGCGGTGGTCAACATCATCGGTCTTTACTTCCTGATGCCAATCGTCAAGAGGGAGCTGAACAGCTACTGGTCACGTCTCCGTTCCGGCGAAATCAAGAAGTTCAAATAAGCCAGATACAAACCAGACACGGTTTGGAGGCCCGTCTCCCAAAAGTGGGAGGCGGGTCATTTTTTGAAACACAATGCAGCCGGCTCAGACCCTGTAAAATGACGTAGCGCTCCGCTACTGAAACAGGTGACACCTGCAAGCATCACGAGACAAACAGGAAAAACACACCACCAATTCATTGAAATTAAAAAAGAATTTGAAAAAGAATACGCTTCAGGCTTCTTGCATCTGATGGTTCTGCGGCTACTATCTTCCATCAGATTCAATTGGTCACGGAACCCGCAGTGCAAAGAAAAGCTTCCCGAACAGCAATTTTATCCTGGACCCTTTTTGATTGGGCCGCACAGCCGTTCTCGACCATCATCACGACATTCGTCTTCGCACCCTACTTTGCGTCCGCACTGACAAACACCCCTGCAGAAGGCCAAAGTTTGTGGGGCTATGCAACGGCAGCAGCCGGTCTGCTGACAGCGCTCAGCGCGCCCTTGCTCGGTGCCATCGCCGACGCAACTGGCCACCGCAAGCCATGGATTCTGGCGTTCTCCATCCCCTTCGTGATTGCCAGCTGGATGCTATGGTACGCGGCCCCCGGCACACCCTATGCGGTGCCAATTGCCCTTCTGGCTTTCGGCATTGGCACGCTCTCAATCGAATTTGCCACAGTCTTCAACAATGCAATGATGCCAGCGCTGGTTCCGGCCAACAGGATCGGCCGTTTGTCCGGCAACGGCTGGGCCGTTGGTTATGCAGGCGGCCTGGTCAGTCTCGTCATTGTCTTGGGATTCCTTGCCGCCAACCCGGACACTGGAAAGACCCTTTTGGGCATGGAGCCCCTCTTCGGCCTGGACAACTCAACCCGCGAAGGTGACCGTATCACCGGTCCATTTTCAGCGCTTTGGTACTGCCTGTTCGTTCTACCACTGTTCCTGTTTACACCGGACCTTCCCAAATCTTCCAAGTTGATCCCGGCAATCTCGACAGGTCTTGATAAACTCTGGAACGGTCTCAAGGACCTTCGCACCAACAAGCAACTCGCAACCTTCCTTGTTGCCCATATGGCCTATAAGGATGGATTGGTGGCACTCGTCACCTTTGGCGGCATTTATGCCGCAGGTCAGCTCGGCTGGGCTCCGATCCAGGTTGGTGTATTTGGTATTCTGCTGACGATTATCGGCACTGTGGGGGCAGTCCTTGGCGGTTACCTCGACGACCACTTCGGTGCCAAATCCATTCTGCTGGGTGCGCTCGTGCTTCTGATGATAGGCGGTTGCGGCCTCGTGTCGATCGACAGCAAGACCATCTTCTTCTTCGTCGAGATCGCCCCGTCTCCAGGCAGCGCATTGTTTTCGACCGTTCCGGAACAACTCTTTCTGGCATTTGGCGGGTTAATCGGACTTGCCGCAGGCCCACTCCAGGCCTCTAGCCGCACCCTCCTGATAAAACTGTCACCGCCCGACCAGATTTCACAGTCTTTTGGTCTGATGGCTCTTTCGGGAAAGGCAACGAGTTTTCTCGCACCGCTCTCCGTGGGTCTGATCACAATGGTCACAAACAGTCAGTCAGCAGGCATATCAGTGATTCTGACCTTCTTTATTGTCGGCGGGCTTCTGCTTTTAAAAACCAAGCCAGACTAACGAAAAACCCGCCTCCCAATATGGGAGACGGGTCTGATCCATCTACATCATCTGCAATAAAGTCGCGTTTCGCTTTAAGCCACGCTGCGAACGTTCTCCAGGAAGCCATCGACTTCCCTCTTCAAGCTCTCGGCTTCACTCTTGAGAACATGAGCTGCAGAGCTGATCTGACGAGCTGTTGACCCTGTCTCATTCGCAGAAGCTGCAACGGTCACAATGCTGCGCGCGACTTCCTGAGTGCCATTGGCAGCTTCCTGAATGTTACGGGCAATCTCTTCTGTCGCCTGACCCTGCTGATCAACAGACGCCTGGATGCTGCTCGAAATCTCGTTCATTTTCTCAATCGTTAGAGAAATATCCTGGATTGCCTCAACCGAACCGGCCGTTTCCATTTGGACCGACTGAATTTGGGTCGCAATTTCTTCTGTGGCACGAGCCGTCTGGTTAGCCAGCTCCTTAACTTCAGCAGCAACAACGGCAAAACCCTTGCCGGCATCACCGGCACGCGCTGCCTCAATGGTCGCATTCAGTGCCAGCAAGTTGGTCTGTTCGGCAACATCAGTGATCAACTTGACGACTTCACTGATACGATTGGCCGCTTGCGCAAGTCCTTCGATCTTGGCGTTCGTCGAGTTGGCCTGATCGACCGCCTGACTGGCAATTTCAGATGATTGACCCATCTGGCGACGAATTTCGTCTACAGACGCCATCAGCTCTTCAGCGGCAGACGCAACGGTCTCGACGTTGGAAGATGCTTCCTCGGAAGCTGCTGCAACGGTATTGCTCTGATGACTGGTTTCATCCGCGCCATGGGTCAGGTTTTCAGCCGCCCCGTTCAGATCGCCAACTTGAGTCATTACAGTCGAGATCAGGTAGGTAACCTTTTCGTCAAAGGCTTCAGACATGACCCCGATTTGCTCTGCACGTGCGATATTCTGCTGTTGCTGCTGTTCTTGCTGCGCTGCCAGCATTTCCGCCTCACGAGACTTGTCACGGAAGGTTTCAAGCGCCTTGGCAACCTCACCCAATTCATCTTGACGCTCAACACCTGACACAGGCTCGTCATAGCGCTTCTCCATGAGAGCATTGATGCTCTGGACAGAATTGCGAAGCGGTCGACGGATCATGACATTACCAACCAATTGCAGAGAGACTGCAAGGAAGGCCAACAACATCACACCGACGCCGATGATGGTCCAGATGAGGCTATTGGAAGCAGCATTCAGCGTCGAAGTCGGTACGTTGACCATCACCGCCATGCTCGCATCTGTTCCAGTCACTTTCACTGGCATGATGATCCGCAGGACTTCTGCATCAAGGGTTTTGGAAAAACCGGTGTAGCTATAGGTCTGCGCCGAACCAACTGCCTTTAGCACGGCAGTGGTTTGAGCTGCATCCAACTCGGAGCGACCTTCGGACCATTCTTTACCAAGCAAACTTGGATCAGGATGAGAAATCCACTTGCCTTGCTGCGACAGCAGGAAGATTGAGCCGGTACCAAAAGGCTTCAACAAATTCAGCTTTTCGGCCAAAGGTGTGAGCATGATGTCGACACCGGTTACACCAATCGGCTTCTTACCTTCCATAATCGGAACGCCAAACGAAACCCCGGTGACCGTGCTGCCCTCAACGTCCCAGCTGTAGGGCTCGGTTACAAATTCCTTGCCCGTTTTGTAAGGGAAATTGAACCAGTCATCTGTCGCAGTAACCGCAGAAAGCGGGCGGTGTCCAATGCTTCCATCCGGCAAGCGATAGAAGTATGGGCGCCATTCGCCGCTCTCATCGTATTTATCGGCATTCGCAAACTCGGCATTCTTACCATCAAGGTCATCATTGATAACAATCCCCCAGGTACCTGAAAGCGCCGGGCTCATGGAAAGGGCTTGGCCGAGGCTTGCCGTCCAACCACTTCGATCAAGCGAGTCTTCGGACTTCAATCCGTTAAAGTTAGCTGCAAGCATACGAGCAGATGTCAATCCGTTTTCCAGCGAGACACGGATGAATTCCGACTGCTCGCGGGCCACGGCTTCTGCCTGTTGTTTGGCAAGCTTGTAAGTTCCTTGCGAAGCCTGCCAACCAATGACACCGATTCCGATAATCAAACCGATAGTCAATGAGGCGACGCTTAGAATAACAAACTTAGTGGTGACCTGGAGCTTATTGAACATGGGAGGGGCCCTAGAAGGTAGGTGGATTTGCTTCATCCAGCTACACCCAAAAACATTTACCACTCATTAAAGATGCCTCCCCAAACACAAATAAACTTCCCGAAACCGGCAAGTTTCGAGAAGTCTATTTTTCGATAATACAAAGAAGGCTAACTAGGTTAGTGCCTGAAATGACGCATACCGGTCATGACCATTGCAAGACCTGCTTCATCAGCTGCCGCAATTACCTCATCATCACGCATAGAACCGCCTGGTTGAATAACGGCAGTCGCACCTGCCTCAGCGGCAGATAAAAGGCCATCAGCGAACGGGAAGAAGGCGTCTGAGGCAACAACACAGCCCTTGGTCAGCGCTTCGGAGAGCCCTGCGGCCTCGGTTGCATCCAGTGCCTTACGGGCAGCAATGCGGGCTGAATCTACCCGGCTCATCTGACCCGCACCGACACCGACAGTCGCCCCGTCCTTGGCATAGACAATCGCATTGGACTTTACATGTTTTGCGACACGGAAGGCGAACTTGAGATCACTCAGCTCCTGTTCACTTGGCGCGCGCTTCGTAACGATCTTCAAGTCCAGATCATCAACAACGCCATTGTCGCGTGATTGAACCAGCAACCCGCCGGCAACCGACTTCACAAACAGTCCCTTGGAGCGCGCATTTGCCAAACCACCAGTCAAAAGCAAACGCAGGTTCTTCTTCGCTGCAATGATTTCCATCGCCGCTTCATCTGCTTCCGGTGCAATGATCACTTCAGTGAACACCTTGACGATTTCTTCCGCCGCTGCCGCGTCCAGTTTCTGGTTCAGCGCCACAATGCCTCCGAAAGCAGACACCGGGTCACAGCGCAGGGCAAGCTCATAGGCTTCCTTAAGGCTGGCACCTTCCGCAACACCGCAAGGATTGGCATGTTTGATGATTGCGACAGCGCTGGTGCGCTGAGGATCAAATTCACTGACCAGCTCAAAAGCCGCATCCGTATCGTTGATATTGTTGTATGAAAGCGTCTTGCCCTGAACCTGCTGCGCAGTCGCAACACCCGGACGACTTTCGCCGGTCTTGTAAAAGCCTGCGGTTTGATGCGGGTTCTCGCCGTAACGCATAACCTCCGCCAACGCGCCACCAACGGCGCGGTGCGCAGGAGTTGCCTCATCAAGCTGATCAGCCATCCAGTTTGAAACGGCAGCGTCATATGCTGCGGTACGCGCAAAGGCCTTCAATGCCAGCTTCTTGCGAAGCTCGATTGGCGACTGACCACCATTGGCATCCAGCGCCGAAATCACATCATCATAATCGGCCGGATCAGTAACAACCGTGACATAAGCGTGGTTCTTGGCCGCAGCCCGCGTCATCGCAGGTCCGCCAATGTCGATGTTCTCAATACCGGTCGCATAATCTGCGCCCTTGGCCACGACATCTTCAAATGGATAAAGGTTGCCACAGAACAAATCGATACCGGTGATGTCATGTTCTGACATCGCCGCCTGATGATCCGCATCGTCACGGATCGACAATAGTCCACCGTGTACAGACGGATGCAAGGTCTTCACCCTGCCATCCATGATCTCGGGAAACTTCGTGACTTCAGAGATATCCAGAACCTGCAAGCCGGCCTCTTTCAAGGCCTTGTAGGAACCACCGGTGGAAACCAGTTCCACACCACGATCTGACAGAGCTTTGGCAAACGCCACAAGACCTGTCTTGTCAAAGACAGACAGCAGGGCCCGTTTGACGGGAACTAGCGGAGGAACGGGAACACTCTTTGACACGATGGCCATGCAATTGCCTCAATATTTGGAACAGTCCGGGAGTTAGCGCCGCACTACCATGAATGCCAAAGAAGCAAAAGGCTCTGGTCGAAAGAATTGCGGAAATTCGGCCATACCGCGTTCAGCGCTGGGTGGGATCTTCGTAAGGTGCTGTTTCTTCGCTGTCAGCGCTGTCAGAATTGGCAAGTGCTTCGCCAAGAAAAGCCGCAGTCATTGTCTCGATGCTCTGACGATCCGCCGAAGGCGCCAATGGAACTTTCATCGGCGCAACGAGAAGCTCTTCCTCTTCAACAAGGTCACCTTCAGGTTCGAGATACGCATTCGATCCTACGACGGAACTCTGATCAAAAGCTTCGCCGCGAACTTCATCAGACCCCTCGTCAAAGTCCTCTTCGTAGGCGTCGTCCGGATATTCATCATCCAGATAGTCGTCGCCATAATCATCGAAGTCGGCAGGAGCGGTCGGCTCAGGTTCAGCAACCGGCTCCGCAAAGGCATCAAAGTCAAACTGCGAGACAGCTGGCATCGGCGCATATTCACGCGTTGCTTCACTGACCTTCCTGAACTGCCAGGCGATTGAGGGCGTTTCTGCAACATTTCCGTAAAGCACGATCTGCTCGGCACGGCGTGGGCCTGAAGCATCCGACAGAAAGACGGATTCTTCCACCGCAAGATCGGCACCCGGAGAGTCAAATTCCCAGACTTCGCCATCCCGACATACGAGCTGAACCTGCTCACCTTCGCCGGTATGGGCGATCGTTACACCCGGATGAATGTGAAACCGAACCGCAAAATTGTATTCGCCAAGCTTCTGGGGAACTTCATTGGTAAACACATCAACCCCGGACAACAGCCCGCCATCAGGCGACAGTTGCAAGGAGCGCAGGTGTTTCAATCCAAAGTCTTCAACATACCCATCATGGGACGCGACAACCTTCTGGCCGTCAGCACTGTCCTCACGAGAAACTTCAACATTTCGCGGACCGGAAACAATGGGCGTACCCAGGAAGCCCTGCAACGCAGGGGCGTTCAGGAACCGCGCCGAATTCGTATCTTCAATGGTAACGGTCGAATGCGCGGGCGTGGAACGTGACACGCGGCGCCATTGTTGCCCGGCACGCGCCGAAACGCCGCAATTAACGACCAGACGATGTCGTCCAGAAGAGAGTTCAAAAGACAGAAAACCCGCATGTGCATCGCGGCTCATGTCCAAAGTTGGTGCTTTGCCTGCATCGACAATAACGACAGCCCCGCCACCGGTCAGACGCTGATAGCCCGTATGCGGAACATTGTCAGGAGCCCCGCCGCGCGCGTCATCATAAGCTAATATGGTCGCGACCAGATCATGGGGTGTCTGCCCCATACCATTGAACTGTGCGTAAGATCCGTCGGAATGGCGGAAGAACCTCATCATTGGCATCATGCGATCAACCGACTGCATCATGGAGGCAGGCAGTTCGATGCCCTGGGAGACCAACGCCTGGCGCACCGGCAACAGATCGGCAAGGATCTCTATCATTGCACCCGGGTTACGGGAAATATGTCCACCATCGGTCAGGATTTGCCGCTGCAGTTCCTGATCCAGGCCCCTTATGCTGTATTTCAAGGTACGCCGTTCACTGGACAGCGCGACGCTGGCCGCCGTCAGTGTGAGAGCAATCTGCAAACGCAGGACTTCATTGGTGGACCCGGAGGCAGCGCGGCGAAGGAATCGGACCTGTCGTTCCAAAGACTTCACGAACCGCGCATAAAAAGCGTGATCGCCATCTGCAAGAATGAAGGGTGAATGGGCCAGCCACATCATCACACGCCGGTTGACGACATCTGTTTCCCAGCCGGTTCGGTTTCGACGACGCGACAGATGCAGCCAGTCATCGACAAGCGCACGTGCGTTCTGACGTGAAATGTTGCTATCGGCAGCCCTGAGATCTCTTATCCAACCGAAGCTATGCAGCTCGCGCAGCCACTCCTTGTGCATTCCCTCCATTTCGAAAGGGGATGCGCCATTGGTTTCAACGAGATGGCCAGAAAACAGAAAACGCCCACCATAGATATCAGCTGCATTGGTTCCATCCGCCGTACGAAGGTCCTGCGGGGCAATCAGCAGACGATCATCTTCAGTCGAACTGCCAAAGGAAAATACCCGCGGGCCGACATGGAACAGCCATGCCAGTCGTGCCCACACCTGGGTTGCGACAAGGCGCAATATGCGTCCCTTATCCAATAAAAAACCCAAGTTTCCAGCCCCAATCTAACTCAAACCAATCATGCAGCGCGGATAAACCAGCCCTCCTGCAACGCGTTAACGTTTCGGTAAGGTAAGCAAATCGTTGCTATTTATACTGCGTTAAGGGTTTAAGCGTCGTTAAAGACGCTTGATCCGCGCAGCGAAGAAGCCATCCAGACCAACTTGGGAGCCAGTCTCATTTGCAGGATGACAGGGAAGGGTTCTGAGAAAACCCTCTTTGGTAATCGAGGCATTCAGGCCACCGATTTCCGATGCAGTTACAGGAACCAGCTCGACACCTTTAACCTCATTGAGGAACGCTTCGATCTGGGCTTCGCCTTCCGCACGTTCAAGAGAACAGGTGCAATAGACAAGCTGGCCGCCCGGCTTGAGCCAGGTAATCGCCCGCCTTAACAAATCCGCCTGAATTTTTGACAAGGTCTCAACGTCATACAACTGCTTCAGCCAGGTCACATCCGGATGACGCCGAATGGTACCTGTTGCGCTGCAAGGAGCATCGAGCAAAATCGCATCAAAACTGTCTTCGGGTGCCCATTCGCGCAAGTCAGACGCCACGATCGTCGCCGTCAGCTGCATGCGCTCAAGGTTCTCACTCACCCGCTTCAAGCGGCTCTTGGAAATATCAACGGCGGTGACATCGGCACCAGCTGCAGCCAGTTGCGCAGTCTTGCCGCCTGGCGCAGCGCATAAGTCGGCAACCCGCTTGCCGGAAACATCACCAAGCAGGCGCGCCGGCAAGGCAGCTGCTGCATCTTGCACCCACCAGTCACCCGTCGAGAAGCCTTCAAGCGCCTCAACAGCGCCCTTCTTCGTCAAACGAACAGACTGCGCGCCGACAATCTCACCGCCCAGCGTGGTCGCCCATTTTTCAGCATCACCCTTGACCGACAGGTCCAGCGCGGCTTCATTCTGATGGGCTTTGCAAATTTCGCCAGCAACAGCGGAACCATAGGCGCTGACCCAACTGTCGAACAACCAGTCAGGCGTGTTCAAAAGCACATCAAGATCAGCGGTGAGTTCGTCTTTTTCGCGTCCAAGGCGTCTCAGAACGCCATTCACCAACCCCTTGTAGGGCTTCGCACGGCGGTCGCGTCCGGCATGCTCAACAGCCAGAGACACGGCCGCGCGATCCGGCACGTCCATATAAAGCATCTGAGCCATCGCGACATGCAGGATGTCGACAACACGGCCGGTTTTCTCGGGAATTCGACGATCCAGGACACGCTCCAGAATCTGCTGCAACTCGCCGCGATGACGAAGGCAGGCGCCGAGAATGGCGCGGGCCAACGCGCGATCATTCACCGCAAGAGCCCGAAAGCCCGGATGACCGGAAACGGGCTCCAACTCGCCGTCCAACGGGCGGCGCTTGTACATCACATTGCCGAGTATATCGGCCGCTGCGCGTCGCGCGGCCAGGCCGGGCACGTCGTCCCGGTCCACGGTGTCATCCGAGTTCATTGTTTTTTTTGGTGCTACGGGCTTGCGCAAAGTGGGGTCCAGTCAGAAAAACGAGAAGCGCTGCTGATCAGTCAGAACAGCAGCGCATTGCCGACAGTCTACTCATTCCTGCCGAAAGACGAAAGGCGTTTCTAGAACGACCTCACTTTAAGGTAACCACAGGCAGCTACGGCCGAACTGCTCAACCCCAAGGACCCTTGGTACGGCTCGGACTCCGGCTGGTTTTTTTGCCCCAGGGCCCACCATAACTCTCTGCCGCAGGCTGCGAAGAAGCTGGGTTTGGCGCAACAAAGCCACCAGATGCGGAGAGCTTTTGCAACGCTGCAATACGGTTTTCAGTGCTGGGGTGGGTCGAAAACAGATTGTCCATTTTTTCACCTGACAACGGGTTCATGATGAACATGTGTGCCGTTGCCGGATTATCTTCCGCAACCGGGTTGCGAATGCTCTCAACGCCGCCTGAAATCTTGGACAATGCTGATGCCAGCCACATGGGTTGACCACAGATCTCGGCACCCATGCGGTCAGCTGCATACTCACGCGTCCGCGAGATCGCCATTTGAACCAGCATCGCGGCCATCGGCGCAACAATCATCGCAAGCAACACACCAATGAACCCGAAGGGGTTGTTGTTCCGGTTTCCGCCAAAGAAGAAGGCAAAGTTCGCCAACATCGAGATGGCACCAGCAATTGTCGCTGTGATCGTCATGATCAACGTGTCGTGGTTCTTGATGTGGGCAAGCTCATGCGCCATCACCGCTGCAACTTCTTCATCACTTAGCATGTTCAAAAGGCCCGTCGACGCGGCTACGGCAGCGTTTTCCGGATTTCGTCCCGTGGCAAAGGCATTGGGCTGCGGATTGTCGATCAGATAGACCTTCGGCATCGGCAGATCTGCGTTGCGAGACAGCTGTTCAACGATGCGAAAAAGTACGGGAGCCGTTCGCTCATCCACTTGCTGCGCATTGTGCATCCGCAAGACCATCTTGTCGGAGTTCCAATAACTGAAAACGTTCATGGCAGCCGCAATCATAAGGGCGATCATCATGCCGCCCTGTCCGCCGATCATGAAGCCGATCCCCATGAAAAGCGCGGTCATCGCCGAAAGAAGAAGCGCCGTCTTGAGGTAATTCATCGCAAAGCATCCATCCATTTTGCATTCGCATCGTCGGCCCTATATAGCGATGCAAGCTGTATTGACCGACACGTTAGTCAATAAATGGTGTGAGATAGCCAATTCTGCAAGAACGGCAGAGCCAGAATGAAAAAGGAGCGATGATCATGTCCGCCAACGATCCTCAGACACCGGATTACAAAATCGCTGCTGATGCACCGAACCTTTCGAGCGATGTAGAAGACGCTCCAAAACGCAAGTTCGAGGACCTGCCACCCGCAGCCCAGCGCGCACTGAAAGAAGCAGAAGAACGGCGCCAACAGATCGACGCCAGGCAAAAAGACCTGCCAACAGAAATAGATGGCCGCGGCGGACTTGAACCAACCCGGTATGATGACTGGGAAATCAAAGGCCTGACATCAGACTTTTGAAGCCAGTCAATTTCACTCAAGCCAGCTTTTTGACTTCTGCAGCAATGGCCTTGGCAAAGGGTTCCATCATGTCTGCATCCCAGTGAACTGAATCAACCTTGCTCGCGGTCACAATCGAACCGGCATCAAAGAAAGCCGCGCCATACTGATCGGCAAGCACCGCATAGATGTCCTTGAGCTTCTTTGATTCGGCAATGCTGGTGCTGTTGAACACGCTTTCCAAAGGCGAATTGACAAAGTCACCCAACGGCGGCGGTGCAACGAGAAGGATCTTCGGGGCTCTTCCTTCGGGGTCATCTGTTACCCGCGTTGCGGCATCCAGGATACGTCCCATCGCGAAACCAATTGCACCTGCAGTCATGTTGAATCGTGACTGCAAATCATTGGTGCCAAGCATGATCATCATGACATCGATGGGCATATGGGTTTTGCGGATGGTATCGAGATGCTGCAGACCATTCTTGTCACCGCGCACCGGATCTTCAAAGACAGTCGTGCGACCGTTTACACCTTCTTCCAGCACATAATAATCGGTCCCCAGGTCACATTGCAGCAACCGCGTCCAACGACAATCATGACCATATCGGGTTCGCACACCTGGCTTGAAACCCCACGTCAGGGAATCTCCAAAACAAACCACTGAAACTGGTGCACCCGTTTTTGTCATGATCTCTCCTATGGTTAGATGGGCTAACGGCTGTTTTGGAAACGATAAGTCATTTTACCCACATGCAGCCAGCATTTCCTGGCTAGTTAACAGGAGCTTTACCAAGGCCGGTCTATTTTATCGAACGAGTAGTGTATCGATTGTCCGGATTGCGTATGACTGTCCCCCTTGCCGAGTATAAACGCGGAGCCTCGCTGCCGAGTTCAAATCCCTTCCAGCGTTTGGCAGCGCTCATTGCTGATATTGAGCCGTTGATGGACCCAATCATCATGTCGATTGGAGAGCCACAACATGCGCTACCTGATTTCACAGCTTCCGTCCTGGCCGACAACATTGCGGATTTCCGTCGCTATCCGGCGATGAATGGCACGCCGGAGTTCCGCAGCGCCGTCGGTAGCTGGCTCGACAAACGCTTTCATCTTGATGGACTTCTGGACACCGAGAACGGAATTGCACCCTTGAATGGATCTCGCGAAGGCCTTTCCTTTGGACCGATTTTTGCGCGTGACTATCTTGGCAAGACAGATGAAACGCCTGTCGTCGTCATGCCCAATCCATTCTACCAAACCTATGCAGCCGGCGCGCATATCGCCGATGCACAAACGGTCTTGATGGATGCGATCCCAGAACATGACTTCTTGCCCAACCTCGATTCACTCAGCTCCGAGACCCTGGATCGAACAATCGCGTTTTATGTCGCCTCACCGTCCAATCCGGAAGGCTCCGTTGCCACCATCGACTACATGCAGCGGTTGATCGGCTTGGCGCGCAAACACAATTTCATAATCTTTGCAGATGAATGCTACTCGGAAATCTACCGCGACGTTCCTCCTCCAGGCATGCTGGAAGCAGCCAAGATGATGGCGCCCTCAGCTGGGGAGGTTTTCGACAAGATCGTGGTGCTGAACTCGCTATCAAAACGCTCGAATCTCGCTGGCTTGCGCTGCGGGTTCGCCGCGGGAGATCCGGTCTTCATCAAAAATTGGGTGCGCTTTCGCGGACTGGCAGCCCCACAGATACCGCTGCCTATCCAGGCTGTCGCCACCCGTGCCTATTCCGATGAAGGTCACGTGATTGAAAACCGCCGTTTGTATAACGAGAAGTATGCACTTGCTGAAAAGCTGCTGTCGCCGTTGGTGGGCAAAGTCACGCCCGATGCGGGTTTCTTCCTCTGGCTCAACGTCAAGAAATGGGGAGACTCGGTCTCGGTCACCAAAACGCTTTACCGTGACACCGGTGTGAAAGTCATACCCGGATCCTATTTGGCAACCAATCATGCAGATGGCACAAACCCGGGCCACGACTTCATCCGCGTCGGCCTGTGCCCACCACTAGAAACAACTGAAGAAGCTTTGACACGACTCGCAACCTGGCTCGGAGGCAAACAATGAGACGGGCAACAGCCATGCGCGGCGGAGCACGCCGCACAAAAGTGGACCTGATGGACACCCAAAGCCCACTCAAGCGGTTTTTGCGGCGAAATCTCGTCGGACTGGGCGGACTGTCAATCATATCAGTCGCAGCGGCTCTGGCCGCAGCATTGGCAACCTGGTCGGTCAACGACCCAAGCCTCAACCATGCGACGTCAGACACGGTCAAGAATGCCCTCGGCGCGCCCGGGGCGATTGTTGCCGATATCCTGATGCAGACAATCGGTCTGGCTACAGCTGTCTTTCTGGTGCCGATCGTTCTCTGGGGCTGGCGCTTGCTGACCGGCAACATGCTGCGCATTCGCCGCAAACGGGTTGGCTTTTGGCTGATCGGCACAACATTGGCAGCTGGAGCGCTCGCGGCTCTCCCGATTCCCTCTTCCTGGCCTCTGCCAGCAGGCCTTGGCGGCTTCCTGGGTGATGCGGTTCATTCTGTTCCGGCAATGATCACCGGCAACCTGACGTCGGGCGCTGCCATGTTCGTAGGCGTGATGTTCCTCGGTATTCCAGCGGCTTTCTTCCTCATCAACGCAGCTGGTTGGCTGGGCGGTGCAGAAAATGACATGCATGCAGAAACCGTTCGCACACCGCGCGGCCACGGTATCGCTGACGAACTGAGCGATTACGACGACGAGCCGGAATCACGCATCGGACTGGCGTTCAGCGCTACGCTTGGCCTTCTCGGACATACTGTGTTGCAGACGGCCTCGTTGCTGCGCCGTGTGACCGGAGGTCGAAAGGCACAGTCAGCAGCCGAATGGGACGTCGAGGACTTTGAAGACGACGAGGAAGATGACATCGTCGATGAGCAGCCACGCGGTGCGCTCTATTCCTTGCGCCGGGCAATTGCCAACCGCCTGCTACCGGAAGAAAGCGATGGTCTGGAGGACTACTACGAGCGCGCAGAATATTCGAACGACGGCGAAAGCCACGGTGCGCACGAGTTTCAGTCATTCAGTGAAGAAGGCGAGGCCTTCGAACCAGATGAGCTTCTGATCGAGAAGGGCCGCGTCTACGGTGAGCCAGCCCCTGGCCCAACCGGGATCGCATCGCCTTACGCATCCGGATCGCACGACAGCGACCCTGTTGTGCCAAGCCAGACAAGTCGGGTTGTTCCGCAAGCGCCACGCCCGAAAGAGGGCAAACGTGCCATTTCGGAGGCGCAACCGTCTCTTCTTGGTATGCCGGAAGACTTCGAATTTCCTCCGCTGCACCTTCTTTCTGAAGCAAAGTCGAGTGGCCGCATGCCAGGGCTTTCATCAGAAGCCCTTGAACAAAACGCACGTATTCTTGAAGGCGTTCTGGAAGACTTCGGCGTCCGTGGCGAAATTCTTGAAGTTCGCCCTGGTCCCGTCGTTACTCTGTACGAACTGGAACCGGCGCCCGGTATCAAGTCATCCCGCGTGATCGGCCTGGCCGACGACATTGCACGCTCCATGAGTGCAATTTCCGCACGTGTTGCCGTTATTCCTGGCAAGAACGCAATTGGTATCGAACTGCCGAACGCCCATCGCGAAACCGTTTATCTGCGCGAATTGCTGGCAGCCCAGGACTTTGAAAAATCCAAATCCAAACTGCCCCTCGCGCTCGGCAAAACGATCAACGGCGAAAGTGTTGTGGCCGATCTGGCCCGCATGCCGCATTTGCTGGTCGCAGGTACCACCGGTTCCGGTAAGTCCGTCTCGATCAACACCATGATCCTTTCCTTGCTTTATCGTCTCAATCCGGACGACTGCAAGATGATCATGATTGATCCCAAGATGCTTGAACTGTCGATCTACGACGGCATTCCCCATCTTCTGACGCCTGTCGTTACCGATCCAAAGAAGGCCGTTGTTGCGCTGAAATGGACCGTCCGCGAGATGGAAGAGCGGTACAAGAAGATGTCCAAGCTGGGCGTCCGGAACATCGACGGCTATAACACCCGGGTCAAACAGGCCCTTGAAAAAGGTGAGAGCTTCAACCGCACGGTTCAAACAGGATTTGACCGCGAAACCGGCCAACCGGTTTATGAGGAAGAAGAACTGTCACTGGAAAAAATGCCGTATATCGTCGTCGTCGTCGATGAAATGGCCGATCTCATGATGGTTGCCGGCAAGGACATCGAAGGCGCGATCCAGCGTCTGGCACAGATGGCGCGTGCCGCGGGCATCCATTTGATCATGGCAACACAACGCCCGTCCGTCGACGTGATCACCGGTACCATCAAGGCGAACTTCCCAACTCGTATCTCCTTCCAGGTGACGTCGAAAATCGACAGCCGCACAATCCTGGGTGAAATGGGTGCAGAACAGCTTCTGGGCATGGGTGACATGCTCTTCATGGCTGGTGGTGGCCGGATCCAGCGCGTTCACGGTCCTTTTGTTGCCGATGATGAAGTTGAACAGATCGTGGCGCACCTCAAGGTTCAAGGCACGCCGCAATATCTGGAAGCAGTCACGGACGAAGAAGAAGTCGGCGACAGCCCCTACGAGGCAGGTGGATCGACCGGAAGCGGTGATGGGAATGATCTATACGATCAGGCCGTGGCAATTGTCCTGCGCGACAAGAAAGCCTCGACATCTTACATCCAGCGTCGCCTCTCGATTGGCTACAACCGGGCAGCTTCCCTGATCGAACGCATGGAACAGGAAGGCCTCATCAGTGCGGCCAACCATGCTGGAAAACGAGAAATTCTCGTCGACAACGGCGTTGAAGAGCCTTTCTAAGGCTCTTCAACCACCTTGCCAAAGCTTTGCCACATCGTCAGGTTATTGAAAAAGTCACTCTGACAAACAAAGCGATTCGCAAGGTTGACCATGCTGGCAAAAACATTTCGCGCCGCCTTTAACACATTGACCATTGCCGGCGTGCTTCTCGCAAGCTCGACGCTCTCGGTATTCGCGCTGACGGCAGAAGAAACCAAGACCCTTGCGGATGTGAATGCCTACTTCAACTCCGTCAAGACAATGCACGGCGACTTCATCCAATTTGGACCTACCGGCGGGCAGTCCGAGGGCAAATTCTACATCGCGCGTCCCGGAAAAGTCCGGTTCTACTATAATCCGCCTTCAAAGCTGGACATTGTATCGGATGGCAAATCGGTTTCTGTGAAGGACCGCAAGCTCGCGACCCAGGATCTTTGGCCGCTCAGCCAAACGCCATTGCGCTTTCTCCTCGCCGCCGACATCGACCTTCAGCGTGATTCCAACGTGACCAACGTCATGGTGGAGCCTGACCTCGTGACCGTCGTTCTTGATGACAAAACAACCTTCAACTCAGGCCGGTTGACGCTGATTTTTGATGCGCGCGACTACACTTTGAAACAGTGGACCATCACGGACGCCCAAGGGTATGACACGTCGGTTGCGATCTACAACGTGACCTCAAACGGCCCGACAAACCCCGACCTGTTCAAGATCGACTATCTCGCCTACGCACGTCAAAAAGAAGAAGAGCGCTAGGGACACCCCAAGGTGAGCGAACAACCGGCCTCAGAAGACACCAAGACCGGTCAAGCACCGGGCGGACCATTGGTGCAGCGACTTTTGAAAGACTGGTGTGCCAGGAACAACCTCAAGCTGGTTCTGGATGATGCCCTTGGCCACGCTGGCTATATCGAGTCAAAAGACGGCAAGCGTTCCTTTTTCATCGGCACCCGCTTTGACCTCAATCCCCTTGGGGCCAGCGAGATTGCGAAAGACAAGGCCTATGCATTGGAGTTTATGGCCAAAGAGGGCCTGCCCACTCCGAAAACGCTTTTGCTCACTTCGCCTGAGGAGCAGCAACGGCTGGCGCTGAAACGCCCCGGATATGTCGACACATCCGCCCAGGCCAAGGCACTTGAGGACTTTCTCAGCGCAACTGACTTTCCACTTTTCGTCAAACCAAATGACGGACAGGAGGGGGAAGATGTATGCAAGGTGCCATCCAGAGCTGCGCTTGAAACAATTTTGACGACGCTCTTTGCCAGGCACACAAAACTGCTCGTGCAGCAAGAAGCCAAAGGCCGTGAATTTCGCAGCGTTGTCCTGAATGGCCAGATCCTGTTCTCCATCGAGCGAAACGGACCACAGGTGACGGGCGACGGAGCAAGCTCTCTGTCTGACCTGATGCGTGATCACCATCCCGAACTTGAAGATCAGATCATTGCCCATTTGACCATGCAGGACCTCAGCGTGGATCTTGTCCCAGACGCTGAGTGCGATGTCGCCCTTTTGCCGACGACCAATCTGTCCAAAGGCGGCAAAGCCAAACTCGTTGAAGCAGAGCTACCCTCTCCAGTCAGCGACGGCATTCTCGCAGCGGGAAAAGCAATTGGTCTTGCCTATTACGCCATAGACTATTTGAGCCCTTCCCTGACCGATCAGGATACTGACTGGACCATTTTGGAAATCAATGCTGCTCCTGGTCTGGCGGAGCTCGCTCGCCAGAACGATGCAATGGCTGACCGCGTTAAACAGACCTATGAGAAACTCTTCAACGCCTTGTCCGGAACGCTGCAATAGCCCGAGATCAAAAGACAGGTCGACCTGATAAGATCCGTTGAGCGTGCTGGCACGTATCAATCCTGAGAGGTCGCGAGGATCAAGGCATGATATCAGTCTATTACGATGGCAAATGCAGCCTGTGTTCGAAGGAAATCAACTACTTCAAACAACGGACGCCAAAACATCCGATCCTCTGGCATGACATCGCAACGCATCCCGAGCATCTTGAAGACACAGGGCTCAGCCAATCTGAAGCCTTGATGTTCATGAGAGTAAGAGATGCGACGGGCACCCTGCATTCCGAAGTCGACGCTTTCATCGTCATGTGGAGCCAGTTTTCTGGCTGGGCCTTGCTCGCGCGCGCCTTGTCGGTTCCCGGCATTTATCAGCTTGTGGGCTTGGTATACCGCCGTTTCGCCGCCTACCGGTTTGCGAAGTACCCGCACTGTAAGGCGAGCCTGTCAGGCTAGTCTTCCGCCCATTTGCAAATAAGGACTGTACTTCGAAGTAGCAGCTGCGCCGCCAGCGTCGATATCCCCATAGGAGGAACTGTGAAGACCGTCACCCCATGTACTGCTGGACGAGACCAATTGCGCCCCACTGCCGGTCCGATCCGAGCCTGCGTTACCTCCGCTGCGCAGGTTTATGACGGTTTCCGGGTCGTTCAGATCCGATCCGGATTGGATGCCGTCGATGATCTGATCAGATGAATATCCGTTACTCAGGGCCCCTTCGATCAGGCTTAGATTGAAAACACCATTCTGCTCCCTTGTGTCGTAGTTCACTAGGTCGCCCTTCATTGGGGCAAGAACGCTCAAACCATCATCGATAGCACCCCAAACGCCGAGAACTTTACTCAGCACTTTGCCAAGAAGATTGTTCACAACCCTACTTTTTTGAGCGCATAGTCCTCGGCCCCAGTCGTGGCTTATGGCAGTTCTGGATTATCAGAAACTTCTACTCTGATTTCTCCCATGCCGAGACCAACGAGGGAGCCAGTAACTACTGAAATTTGCGTCGGCTTTTCACCCCCGATCACAAAACTTTCCGAAACTGTCTTATTTTTGTAAGGGCTGAAATAGGATACGACTGCAGTGACGGAAGGTGTTGCGCCATAAGCATTTGGCGCAGAACTCGTTAATGTCGCACGGAAAGGGTTGCTACTAGTCCAAGGTATTGAAATTTCCTCTTCGTCCCGAGATCTATAAGCATTAGTACCCCCACATGTGTTTACGTGCAATATAAGTGGCTATGGAATACGCAACTATAAAAGCCAAACTAAGAACAATTACGATAATTTTTAAAACTCTTCTTATATTTTTTCTTTTAATCGCCGAAACTCGCTTGTAAGCCATCTCGAAAATAATTCTAAAAATCTCATTTTTACTCAAATCACCACCCTAATATTCAAATTACATTTACCTATATTATCAGAATCGATTTTGAGTCTGGGAATGTCCGTTATTCTGGGCCCCTGCGATATAGTCTCTGGTAACACCGCCTCCGACTTCACGAGAAACTTCAAAACCTTGAGTGGTGTGGACAAGTCCACAATCGGAGGCACTACCATTGGATGAATAGCTGATGGCTTGTTCCGCACCGTTGAGATCAGTTTCCGCACTGTTCGCAAGTGCGTCAAGTTCAGCAGCTTTCTGTTTTTGGAGGTCAGAATAAAAACCCCATCCTCCCTGATCGCCGAGGACATCAAGGGCGTTGGTCTCGTATCCTTGCTCAACCGATCCGAATTGTCCCGGCATTCGCATGGAAGAGACTGTTCCAACAGGAAGTGATGGTGCCGGTGTATGCGGCCCTTCGTATCCAGCAATAGATTTACCGATCTGCGTACCAACTAGGCCGCCTGCGATAGTACCGCCAAGGCCGAAAACACTTCCAACGGCACCGCCTACGATACCGCCAATTGCTCCACCAACTGTTTCTGCGGTTATACCATTCGTACTTGTGGCACCTTTTCCCATTTCGAATACAAATTCATAAGTAGCCGAAATAGCAAAACCAGCCGCTTTGACTTTTCCACCAGACACGCTGTTAGCTGCCTCGAAGCCATAGTCTCGAATGGTATCGAAGGTATATCTAGGGAGATCGAATGCAAATTCTCGAATTGAATATTCAAGATAGTTTTCGCCGTTGTAATTGATTTCAAAATTGTACTTATCGACTTCATCATATCCGAAAGAAATCTTAACACCTTCAAAACGATAGCTTGTCATGATTCAAACACCCTTAATCATTCGATATATTAAGCGAATAAAAGAATATATTGACCCAAAGAAAATAAGTCTCATTGCAATCGGGTTGTCTTGCGGAGAAGAAAGAACATATACTAAAATAACTACAACCCAAAACATTAGAAACTCTTGATATTTACCAAGTTTTATCATGTTTATATTGTTCCAAACGATATGATTGCGCCGTATTTTTGATCTATTTTAAGATCACAATGTTTTTTTACTTTGGCTTCAAACAACATAAGCCCCACCCACAAATTGCGCGCCTGCCGCCTTCATCAGACGGTCGGTTGATTTCAAATTGGATCCGGTGGTGACATGGATGATGGTGTGGCTGGCCTTCAGGGACGTAGCCCATTTGCGCAATCCCTCGACCAACGACATACGTATGAAACTCCTCGACCTCAAAATTGATTGACCCAGTTTTATTGTCTACAGGCCGATCCGATGTATCCACATACCAAGAAAAAAGGCTTCTAAATGTTTTTTTTCTTCCATTTCAAGACCTTTTAATTGATGTCGCACAGACGATTTTCATCATTATACAAGTTTCTATCGAAATACCGGCAATCACGTAGAAAAAAGCTGTATCCCGAATAAAGAAAAACTCACCCATTCCTATCAATGGATACATAGGAAACCTCACATTTCCGTATCCAGCTGAATTCGTAAATAAAATAAACATCGAAAAAGACATTATGGCAGCAATCATTCCAAATATATACTTTATTAGAAAAGATTTATTTTGATTTTCGACTGATTTGACAAAAAATAAAGTAATAACTGGATATAATATAACTATAATTATGTTAAAAAGAAAGAAAACGTAGTATTTTCGATACAAATCGAAATCACCATGATCAATCATGTCAATCTCAATGTAATTAATTGAAACATAAATAATTCTATATAATTGATCAACAGAATCTGGCACAATATTATAAATATTATAATATAAATTACTGTATGAAAATATGTAATTTATAATCAATGTTACCACCATTGAAATAATAATAATATTTTTAACTTTAATATATCTTGACCCCAAACTATTTTTTCTTATAGTGTAGTATTTTCTTTTAATATTATTGCTGTTAAACATGATATTTGACTATTGTAGTTGATGTTTTATGATTGGTTCTCATCATACTTTACACTCAAACCACATAGGCCCCACCCACAAATTGCGCGCCTGCCGCCTTCATCAGACGATCGGTTGATTTCAAATTGGACCCGGTGGTGACATGGATGATGGTGTGGCGGGCCTTCAGGGACGCAGCCCATTTGCGCAAGCCTTCGACCAGCGAAATCCGTATGAAACTCTTCGACCTTGAAGTTGCAGGTCTTCCGGACTTTTTGCATTCCGGCTTTCGCGCGAGATTGACGTTCTCGGCGAACACATAGCCTTCCGCCTGCTCAAAGATGTCTGCCGTCTCGGCGGAATAGATCAATCGCTCGGATTGGACTTCCACTTCGGATCCATCCGCAAGCACAAGCGTGCCTGCTCCGCCTGCAACGAGCTGTTCAATCTGACGGAATCCGCCTTGCGCTGCCAGATATTCATGACCCGGGGTGGTGACGAGTTCTTTCTCCTCACCATCCTCAACCCATGTCAGACGAAGCCACTCTTCCGTGATATTGGTGAAGGTGCGGACGACTTTTTTAGGAACCAGTGCCCCGCGACCATTGTCGGACGATGGGTCGAAGGAGAGGACCAAGTCATCTTGTTGAATGAATGAAATTGTTGAGAAATTCGAAGCACTCGTTTGGATACTGGTACTGCTTGGGAAGCAATGTTTTATACTTTTAAATGTTTCAGCCTTAATAGAATCGTAAAGACCTTTATCCAAGCCCGCGCCGAATCTTGCCAGATTGCGGAAGGCGGCCGGAATATCAAAATCAATGTAATGTCCTAACTCTATTCCAGGTAAGACTTCTGTACTAATTGTGCCTCCAACTTGGCCAGAAGAATTTACGGTTGCCCCAAATAGGAAGAATGATCCATTTATCTCAACATTTTCATCATCATATGCGACACCCACACCACGATTCTTGAATTCAGCTTCAGCACCAAATTTCGCACTATTTTTGATTTCACCACTCAGATACGATGTCCGTTGTTCCAAAGTTGTCCCGATGGGGACGGGACCAAATGGCTTGAAAGTAGAAGTACTTTCATACTGACCCACATCAGCAATGTCTTCGAGATTTTCCTTTTTTACATAACCATAAACATCACGATTATTAAGGTTTTTCAATACATCAGACATCAATAATTACTCCGAAGACGCTCTATAAAATTCCTTGCATATTCTCTAATGTCATCACTATATAATTTGTAATTATCTTTCCCATCCAAGAAAAATGAAATTGAATCGAGAAAACATCTGAAATCTAGATTTCTTAGACCATCTTTTTTTGTATTATTTACACCAACCGTAATATTTACTTGCTTAAGCGGAATATTAAAAACTAAACATACATCTGATTTTCCAGTAAAAAATTCAATCTCTTCTTTACTCATACTTGGGAAAAAATCTGAAGCAACTTCATAACTCAAATGCCCATCTTCCAGATAATTTTGACCTGACAAGAATATAAATGTTGGCTCGCCTCCAAATCTTTTATCCATTGATCCGTAAAATAGATAAACGTTGACTATCGTAACTACGAAGTCTCTCAACTTTTTATTTTCTACAGACCAAGATGGATAGATAGGCTTGATTTCAGATGAAAGTGAAACAGTCGAAAATTGACAGAAAACAGCAATAATCAAAAAAAACCGACAAGCGAAAACCTTGCACATTTGTATAATGTTATACAACATACGCCCCACCCATGAACTGCGCGCCTGCCGCATTCATCATACAATCGGTTGATTTCAGTTTGGACCCGGTGGTGACATGGATGATGGTGTGGCTGGCCTTCAGGGAAGCAGCCCACTTGCGCAATCCCCCGACCAGCGCCAAAAATGCCTTGGCACGGCGCAACGGCTTTTGGATCAGATCAACCGCAATCACGTGAACCGTGACAAACATCGGGCTATCGGACAACATGTAGCTGTCGGCAGCGGCCCAGGTGACCCCCACCGGCTCGCCCTGCCACTCGACAATCGTGCCGATCATTCTTGGCGAGCGTGACAGGATTTTTTGAAAATGCCTGTCCAGTTTCCAGTCCGAGAACGGCTGGTCACGAAACACAGTTTTCGCTTGGTATTGGCGCATAATATTCCAATTTACCGGAATATCGCACTCTTCGAACAGCCGCACCCTCATACCAGGAGCCTTGGCAGCTGATGTTGTCAGTCCCCGTTCATTTTTCTGAAATTTCTGATGGGCCTGTGTCACCCCATCTGCGGGCACATTTTGTGCTGCCTGCAAACAGGAGGGTACCGCCTGATCCGGCGCATCCGCTTCCCTGCCATGCTCAACAGGTCTTTGCTCCAGCATCATACTCATTTCCAACTTCATTCCAACTGCCCGCGCCGCGACCTTTGCGCCTCCACGGCAAACACGGGAGCGACACAATCCACCAGCACAACTCATGCGATTAATAAATCATTGACCTACGCGTTTTTTCTGACAAGCAACCTGTACGGGATGTCAGGTTGTGTTTTGAAAATCCAATGAATCCAGTCGAAACTGATCGGTTTGAAAAACTGCAGCTCAGATCGAAAGACTGAACAAGCGGACAGGCATGAACAGGCTCTTGCAAGGCACAAATCCGCAAGGACAGAAGTCCTTTCACCTTCCCTTCCAAGGCGGACAAACACAATCGCGATATGAAGTCGCTCCAATCAAGCCGCAAGAACGTTGAGAAGATGAGTTGATGCGATTGAACGGTAGCCAGACGGAAGCGATCGTGACGTGGCTCACACTCGAAACATTAGAGCGGGCAACTGAAGCTGAAATGGCCAATCCAGCTAGTGGGCTTGGTGTATCGCCGTTTCGCCGCCTACCGATTTGCTAAGTACCCGCACTGTAAGGCGAGCCTGTCAGCCTAGTCTTCGCTCAGGGCCACATTCGCAGGTCTTGCTTCAGCTTAAAAATGAGGAATGGTGATCCCGACGCGATTCGAACGCGTGACCCTCAGATTAGGAATCTGATGCTCTATCCTGCTGAGCTACGGGACCACTGTGTTGCAAATAGCATGAAGAAATAAGGTTTTCGAGCCCCGGATTTCTCACTCACGGCGTTTTTCAAAGGCAATCGCCTGTTGACGTTCACCGAACCCCAACCTCAAATGATTGATGCGGCAAGACGGGAAGGAGCAAACACTGCCTTCAATTTTGCATATCACGGCATTCACCCTGAGTTTGCATCTGGGCTGCGCAGCAGTAAACGCGGACAGCAGCGGCCATCCGTGCCTTGAGGAGAGCGGCAATGAAACGTACTTCATATCGGATGTCGACAAGCGGGCCTTTTATCTGACAGAGGACAAGGAACGCTTTTTTCTGGCGGGACTTGCAGCTGTTGATCCCGCCGTCTTCGAAAAGGCGCATTTAATGCCGATGCAAGCTATTCCAGCCGGTCCGCAAGATCGTTGGGACATGACCCCGGCCTGGTTCCGTCTTTTGAATGTTGACGAAACTATGGATGCAGAAACAACCGAAAACTCTGCGGTGCTTTGGCAAGAGGTTCTGCTTCAAGAAGGTCTCGGATTGATGGATCCGCAGACGCTTACAGAGGCTTGCGCCAACCGGCTGCAGGAATTTGAACGCAGTGCCCAAAACTCAAGGCGAGGACTGTGGCGCAGATCACAGCCTTTGAACGCATCTTCGCCCAAAGTAATTGAGGAACGATTGGGCCAGTTCGTTGTTATAAAAGGTAAGATTGTTTCACTTGGAAAAACAGAAAGTACCCGCTATCTCAATTTCGGATGGAAGTGGAAAACCGATTTGACGGTGACCGTTTCTGCAAAAGACGAAGATCGGTTCAAGGAACACCTTGCCAAAGCCGACCTGACAATCGAAGATCTGGCCAAACGGACAGTCCAAGTCCGCGGCTGGGTCGAACTCAAAGATGGCCCGACACTTCAGCTGCACACACCCGCCCAACTGCAGCTCGATGTCCGATGAAAGGAAGCCGAGTGCGTATTCACAGGATGTTTGAAAACCTGTGCCGCGTATCCGTTTGGATGCGCTCGCTCCCGCTCGTCCTTATTTTCGGCCTGATGTCTTGTCAGCAGCTCGGTATCAGCAACATCGGTGGATCGGAAATCCTTCCAGGATCACTGCGGACAAACCTTGCAGGGGATGTGGGTGCGCGCGAACACCCGCGCGTTGTCGCGACCTACGGCGGCATTTATCATAACGCAGGGGCTGAACGAGCAGTAGCAAGCGTCGTCGGGCGTCTGGTGCGCGCCTCTGAAGACCCATCGCAACAATATCGAATTACCATTCTCAATTCACCCGCGGTCAATGCATTCGCGCTGCCCGGCGGCTATCTCTATGTCACCCGCGGGCTTCTTGCATTGGCCAATGACACATCGGAATTGGCAGCAGTTCTGGCGCATGAAATGGCCCACGTCACGTCCAATCATGCCCTCAAGCGGCAACAACGGGCCGAGGCGCGCGAAATCGGTGACAAAGTGCTGACCGATGTTGTGCAGGACAGCGACCAGACCCGCTCTGCCCGCGCATCCGCCCGCCTGTCGTTTGCGCGTTTCTCGCAGGTTCAGGAACTCCAGGCGGATGCTCTTGGCGTCAAGACACTTGCAAAGGCCGGATTTGACCCATTTGCCGCCTCACGCTTCCTGGAAGCCATGGCTGATTTCGCTGCCTTCCAGACAGCTCAATTCAGTGGCAATGATGCGCCCGACTTTCTGTCTTCGCACCCAACCACTCCGGAACGTGTTTCTCTTGCAATCAAGGCGGCAAGGCAATTCGGGGCACCTGGCATCGGTGAAAAGGATAGAACCCAGTATCTACGGCTGATCGATGGCATGCTCTTTGGAGATGACCCATTAGAGGGATACGTTCGCGGCAGATCTTTCCTGCACAAGGGCTTGGGAATCGGCTTTACCGTGCCGACTGGCTATAGCTTGGAAAATTCTCCAGAAGCGGTACTGGCCAGCAACGGCGATGGCACCGCCATGCGCTTTGATGGCGCGGACCTCAACGATTTCAATTCCCTGACCGACTACATGACGTCCGGCTGGATCAACGGACTGTTGCCGGAAAGTGTCCATGAGACGACTGTTAACGGGCTGCCGGCCGTTGTCGGCGCTGCGATCACTCAAGGCTGGTCCTTCCGCATCGCTGTGGTGCGTATCGGACAAACCGGATACCGGTTCATTTTTGCCAACAGGAATCCGAGCGATAACTTCGAATCCAGTTACCGTGCGACCCTGGAGAGTTTCCGCCAGTTGACCCCGACAGAGCGTGCACGCCTGCATTCGCTCCAGTTGAAGGTTGTCGTCACCAAGGCTGGTGAAACCCCACGTCGTCTGGCACGTGGAATGAGCGGAATTGACCCCTCGCGTCGCTTGACCTTCTTCAAGATCCTCAACGGTATCAAGAGCGCTGGCCCTCTGCCGGTCGGGACCAACGTTAAACTGATTGTCGAATAGATCAGCAAAACAAAAAGACCCGGCCAAGGCCGGGTCAATTCAAACTTGAAACCTTCAGGTCGAGAAACCCGCCTTAGGCTGCGGCTTCTTCACCATCTTCGCCAGCAGCTTCAGCTGCAGCTTCGGCAGCTGCCTTCAGACGGCTAGGAGATTTTGCCAGGTTCTGCTCAATCTCTTTGACAGCCTCGGTTTCGGTGCACTTGTTCACCGCGGCAATTTCACGTGCCATGCGATCAAGAGCTGCTTCATACAGCTGACGCTCCGAGTAGGACTGCTCAGGCTGGTTGCCAGAACGGAAGAGATCGCGGACAACCTCGGAAATGGAAATCAGATCGCCGGAATTGATCTTCGCTTCATATTCCTGGGCGCGACGGCTCCACATCGTGCGCTTGACACGTGGGCGACCGCGGACGGTCTCAAGAGCCTTTTTCACTTCAGCTGGATCACCAAGCTTACGCATGCCAACAGAGGCGATTTTTGCGACAGGCACCCGCAGGGTCATCTTGTCCTGCTCGAAGAAGATCACGAGCAATTCAAGGCTGTAGCCAGCAACTGTTTGCTCTTCAATATCGGTGATCTGACCAACGCCATGTGACGGATATACGATATACTCGCCGGTCTTGAACCCTTGACGCTGCGCCGTTTTCTTCGTGCTTGCTGTTGCCATTCTACTTACTACTCCTGCGCAGTGCGGCTTCCTGGAAGCCATCCGAGCTCACCGGGTGTGAGCCTCTAATTTGTAATACGCACGCATCCAACAAACGACTCCGGTGGAACGTCTGTTGATATTCGGCGTAAGGGGATAGTCAGCCGTAAAAATCCACTTTAATAATTTCTTTGTCAGACAAAGTGTGTATCTTTCTCACAACCCAGTCGGATTGCGTTGCTAATCTCATGAGAGATGAGAAGCTGGCTGCGGTTAAACGACTATTTGTCGATAATATCACAAAAAATCACTTTTTTAAAGCAGGCATAGGAAATTAAGCGCATTTCCGCCTCTGGCACGAAATATTCGTGCCAGCGTCAAGCTTGTAGCGCAGCAAATTCAGATCTTGGAAAATGAAAACCGGAAAGAAAGAGACGGTTAGCTTTCAGCTGGGGGATTGGCCGAAAAGTGCTCTTCGAGCTTATTCTTCACGCCATCAAACTCTTCAGCTTCCGGCATTGCGTCTTTCTTCTCGACGATATTCGGCCACGCTTCAGAATATTTCGCGTTCAACTCGATCCACTTGTCCAGACCCGGCTCGGTGTCCGGCAAAATGGCTTCCGCAGGGCACTCAGGCTCACACACACCGCAGTCGATGCATTCATCAGGGTTAATCACGAGCATGTTCTCACCCTCGTAGAAACAATCTACCGGGCAGACTTCAACACAGTCGGTGTATTTGCACTTGATGCAGTTATCGGTGACGACGTAGGTCATCGCTTTCCTCTAAGCCGGATGGGATTCTCAGACGATTGAATGCCCTGAACAAAATTAGACGGCACTGGGTATCGCGTTTGGCTACGTGAGGCAAGCCTAACAAATGGTCACAAACCCTCAGCGTGAAAAATGCATTGCTACCAGAACCTGCCATCGCAGATTCTGGTTTCAATCGGACTCCAAAAAGGCATCCATCCGCCGACGATCGCGTTTTGTCGGGCGTCCGGCACCCGGTTCGCGCTGTGCCGGAACCGGAGGCACGTCTTTTTTCGGAGCCGGAGGCGGCGACATGTCTTCATACAAAAGCTGAGCCTCTGCAAATGGACCACGCCGCGTTCCCAACGCCTTGATTTTCAGGATGAGGATCTTGCGCTCAAGCGTGATCGTCAGAACATCGCCGGTTTTGACGGTTTTGCTCGCGGAGGAAATTTTGTCCTTGTTGATACGGACGTGTCCTCCGGTCGCCAGCTTTTGAGCAAGAGAGCGTGATTTCGTGACCCTGGCGTACCAGAGCCACTTGTCAACGCGCAGGGCAGGTGCCGCCGCGCCGCTATCCGGAACCGACCCCAGGGGTCAGTCCTTCTTGTCCATGCCGTCCTTCAATGCCAACAAGGCAGCGAACGGGGAATCTGGATCGATAGGTTTTTCACGCTTTGGACCACGATCATTGCGCGGCTGCGAAGAGAAAGACTTTTGTTGTCCCTGACCTTTGCCGCCCTTTTTGCGGTCACCAGCCTTCTGGCCACCGCCTTTGCGGTTATCACCACCGCGGCGATTGTCCTGGCCTTGACGCTGACGTGGGCGACGGTCCGAGCGACCTGGGCGCCAGATTTCGATAACCTGTTTCTCGGGTTCTGCTGGAGTCTCGGCGTCGGCCGCAGCCTCAGGTCCTGAGGCTTCTGCAGGCGTCGCATCTTCACTCGGGGTTTCCGTAGCTGCCAGCGCATCACCCTCAACTGGGGTTGCCTGCGCATCGTCAGCAGACGTCTCGGTCGCAGCATCAGCTGCGCTCGGCTCGACTTCCTTGCGTTCAACACGGTAGCCCAGCGATTTAAGAATTTCCGAAAAGTCCTCGCCAGCACATCCGAGCAATGATGTCATCGCTACGGTAACAGTGAAGCCACCGCCCTGCTGAATGGCCCCTTCCGGCGGCGCAACTTCCTGGTCCAATGGCTTCCAGGAAATAAGCGGACGAATGATGTCTGCAAGACGCTCAAGAATATCAACGCGAACGGCACGGCCACCGCAAACGCGGAAACCGACAACCTTGTAGAGCGCCTTGTCATATGCCGGATCAACCGGAATTGAGGTACGACCGCTGGCCGAGAGCTGAGGCAGCTCGTTCAAACCGTCCATGTCGAGCGAGCCGTTCTTCAGCGCCCACAGTTGCGCCAGGAGCTGGCTTGGAGCTGGCTTCAAAAGCGCAGGAACAAAAATGTTATACGCCCCGAAACGAATGCCATGCTTGCGCAAAGAGGCCCGCATGTCCTGATCCAACTGGCGGATTTCATCGGCAGCTTCCTGACGCTCCAGAATGCCGAGGCCTTCCACAACACGGAATGCAACGCCGCGCGCAAGACCCTCAAGGCCTTCACCAGCCTTCAGATCCACCAAAGGCTGCAGCAATGTGTTGATCTGCGTGGTGAGCCAGAGGTTCAGACGGTTTTGAACGTTATCACGCGCTGGACCGGTCAAGTGCTCATCGGCCAGGAGCAAGAGGCTCGGCGTCAACACATCTTCGCCCGCAGCAATTTTCGCAACAGGTTCACCGCGCCAACGCAAAGACCCATCTGCGGAAAGCACGAAGTCGGTGTTTTCAGAACGACAAAGCTTGTCAGCACGGCCTTCTATTTCGGCAGCCAGTGCCTTTTGGGCCGCAGCACGCAGTGCTTTGCCATCGGCCCCTTCGGCCTCGGCATCAGGAGCAAAGCGAAAGCCCAGCAAATTCCCGATGTGCTGACCTTCCACGAGTACATCCCCGCCCGTCGTAATTTCTGCTTCCAGCATTGCGTTCTCTCTCAAACGTCGCATCAATACACTTGTGCGCCGATCCACGAACCTTTGAGTAAGGCGTTCGTGCAGCGCATCAGATAATCTGTCTTCTATGCCGCGCGTTACGCCTTGCCAATGAGCTGGATCTGCCAGCCAATCGGCGCGGTTCGCGACAAATGTCCATGTCCGGATATGGGCTATCCGGTTTGCCAGGGTGTCGATATCACCATCAACTCGGTCTGCGAAGGCCAGTTGTTGGCTAAACCAATCATCTGCAATCACCCCGTCTTGCATCAAATGACTATATATTGTGTTTAATATGTCAGCGTGGTTAGCCGGTGCGATTTTTCGATAGTCGGGAACCTGACATACATCCCAGAGCAATTCGACCGCTTTATGACCCTTTGCCATCGAAAAAATGGCGGTATCGCGCAGCAGATGCTCAAGTGCAACAATATCTTCGCCAATTGGCGCGCGGGCAAGCCCTTCCTCGCGTGGCGCTACATCTAGCGATTGGCGCAAAGTTGCCGGTGTTGAAAATTCCAACCGACTGTTGCGCCATTGCAGCACTTTTTGAGCGCTAAACATATGGTTTTCGATCTGTTCAACCAGATCATCATCCAAAGGATCGACGCGGCCCGTCACCCCGAATGTTCCGTCACGCGTGTGTCGGCCCGCCCGGCCCGCAATCTGTGCCATCTCGGCAGCCGTCAATTGCCGGTATTGGTAACCGTCGTATTTCCGGTTTCCCGCAAAGGCCACATGATCAACGTCGAGGTTCAATCCCATCCCGATGGCATCGGTCGCAACCAGATGCTCGACATCACCATTCTGAAAGAGCTCCACCTGGGCATTTCGGGTCCTGGGACTGAGGGACCCAAGAACAACGGCAGCTCCGCCGCGTTGTCGCCTGATCAGCTCGGCAATGCCATAAACCTCGTCAGCGGAAAACGCGACGATGGCTGATCGCGCCGGCAGACGCGAGACCTTCTTTGATCCTGCATAAGTCAGAACCGACATCCGTGGACGGGTAATGACATTGAGCCCCGGCAACAGCTTTTCCAAGAGCGGACGAACAGTAGATGCACCCAGCAGCAGAGTTTCAGATTGGCCGCGCAGATTTAACAGCCGATCCGTGAACACATGCCCGCGATCCAGGTCTCCCGCGAGCTGAACCTCATCGATAGCAACAAAGTCAGTTCCAAGGTCAAGCGGCATTGCCTCAACCGTAGACACCCAATAGCGGGGGGCTTTCGGAATGACTTTTTCTTCGCCAGTGATGAGCGCAACCGCCTCAACGCCAACACGATCCTTGATCCGTCCATAGACCTCGCGCGCCAAAAGGCGCAG
>JABXHV010000020.1 GCA_013373445.1 Paracoccaceae bacterium
ACGTTGTTCGGGAATTGGTCTGTGTCCCAACCGGATTGATAGTCATTGCGGTTCATGTCGATTGAACCGAGCATGCCTTCTGCCGTTGCAACAGCAAGCTCATGTTCAAAGCTGTGACCTGCCAAGATCGCATGACCTTGTTCCAGATTCAGTTTGACTTCGTTTTCAAGGCCGTACTTGCGCAGGAAACCGATACAGGTAGCTGCATCGTAGTCATACTGGTGCTTGGAAGGCTCTTGCGGTTTTGGTTCAACCAGAATGGTGCCCTTGAAGCCGATCTTGTGCTTGTACTCAACAACCATGTTCAGGAAACGCCCCATGTGGTCGAGTTCCTGGCCAACAGATGTGTTCAAAAGGGTTTCATAACCTTCGCGGCCGCCCCAAAGAACGTAGTTTTCGCCGTTCAGCTTCTGGGTTGCGTCCATGCAGGACTTTACGGTTGCAGCGGCGTAGGCAAAGACATCCGGGTCCGGATTGGTCGATGCGCCTGACATCCAGCGGCGATGCGAGAACATGTTGGCAGTGCCCCAGAGCAGCTTGACGCCGGTCTGGTCCATTTTTTCACCGAAGTAGTCGGTGATTTCGTCTAGGCGGGACAGGCTTTCTGCAAATGTGTCACCTTCCGGCCGGATGTCTGCGTCGTGCCAGCAAAAGTAAGGCGCGCCAAGAATTTCGAACATTTCAAAGGCGATATCTGCCTTGATCTTGGCCTTGCCCATATCGGACTGTGGATGCCACGGGCGCAGAAGAGTTTGACCACCGAAGGGATCGCCGCCTTCCCAAGCGAAGGAATGCCAATAGGCAACTGCAAAGCGGAGGTGCTCTTTCAGGGTCTTGCCAAGGACAACCTCGTCCGGATTGTAATGATGAAACGCGAGCGGATTTGAACTGTTTGGTCCCTCGTAAGCGACCTTATCGATTCCTTCGAAAAACTTTGCCATTTTTTCCTCGTTTTACTTTGTATCGTTGTCAGTATACCGGCGTGTAACGGAAGCCGTGGAAACGGGCTTCTCGTGCCTGTCCGGTGATGTCAAAGGCCACCATGCCTACGAAAGCTCCCGTGAAGGAGCCGTGTTCGCCGCGACCGCCTTCATCTGAAATGACGGCAGCGTTTAGCTTTGGTCCGATTTTCTGCCAATCGTCCGTTCCGGCCTTCCAATAGAATTGCTGAAGAGCTTTGTCGACGCGCACTTTAAGTGAAATTTGGCCTTTGGGAAGTGGCGTCTCGAATTTGTCACTGGTTAAGGCGCAATCCGGGTAATCTCCTGGGCAGCTCAGGATCGATAGAATGCGTCCATGTTCTGCATCCCCGGAAATCATCACAGCATGAAACTTGTGCCGATTATAGTAAGTCGTGAGGCCTGCGGCCTGCTGGTAGACGTCAGGGTCGAATGACACTGTGGTTTCGGCCTCATAGGCGATGGTGGTTTGCCGACGCGCAACAAGTGCCTGTTCAAACCAGCTGCCGATACTCTCTCTGCCGATCAGTACCAGGTCGTTTTCGTCGAGCCTGAAGATCCTTTCAGGATAGGGAGTGCGCAGCCACTGGAAATCATCGGGCAAGGATGTGCCGCTGAACTCATAAGAAGATGCCTCTTCCGGTTTGTTTTCAGCCGTGCTTGGCACATTGAGGCGCGGAACCTGCCCACCTGTTTCCAGATAGAGCCAGTCATCGTCTTTCCACACGCAGCGCTCGATGCCGGTCTCTCGACCTAACGGACAAAAACGGCCTTTGCCATCCGGACCCGTTATGGGGCGACCGCACAGGAAGCTATGATAGATTTCTCCGTCCGGCGTTTCGATGTATTGCCCGTGACCGGCGCGTTGCAGCGGACTGTCGGTTACGCCCTGTGTCGTCATCAAGTGTTTGTCTGGATGAGCTTCATACGGGCCGTATATGTTTTTTGAACGCGCCATAGTGACCGCATGATCGTAGCCGGTGCCACCTTCAGCTGTGGTCAGATAATAGTAGCCGTTGCGCTTGAACATATGCGGCGCTTCGGTCAAGCCTCGTTCCGTTCCCTCAAATATTTGCTTTTCCTTGCCTACAAGGCCGGTCTCAGGGTTCCATTCCTGCAACAGGATGCCGTCGAAACTGTCATGGATGGGGTTGCCACCTGTTCCGCTGCCGCGGTGGTTCCATTGCATGTTCATGAAGTATTTGCGCCCGTCGTCATCATGGAAGAGCGAAGGGTCAAAACCCGAGCTGTTGACGTAGGTGGCCTTGCTCCAAGTGCCGTCGATTGTCTCGCAGGTTGTGATGTAATTGTGTGCGTCCTTGAAGGCACCATCAAGCCGTTTCACATCGGTGTAAACGAGCCAGAATTTTCCATCATGGTGGGACAGACATGGCGCCCAGATGCCGCAGCTGTCCGGATTACCGCGCATGTCGAGAAGGTCGGGGCGGTTGAGTGGACGGGCTACAAGTTTCCAGTTTGCAAGGTCTTTGGAATGATAGATCGAGACGCCTGGAAACCATTCAAATGTTGATGTCGCAATATAATAGTCAGAACCCACGCAGCACATGGACGGGTCAGGATTGAAACCACGTAAAATAGGATTTGTAATCATGTCGGTCCTTCCCTCCAACTGATTTAAACCGTTTTAATACGTGTGTTTTGCTGTCGCGTGAAGGTCTTTTTCTGCGAATTCGGTTCACCTTTGTCCAAATATCTCAGCGCTTGTGCAATCTCAATGAACAATTCAGCGCTGAAGGGAAGGTTGGCATTGCAAAAATGAAAAATCCCTTATAGGTTGTATATCTGGTTGCGAGGCCTTTGGTGGTAGGAGCTTCGTTGTTTGGTTTGCGTATTATGTTAAGGGGCTGAATTAAAGAGCTTAATTGGGTGGTTTATCTGGGCTTGGCAGAAGAAAATCCCAGGAAGTCATTCACAAGCATTCATTCCTAGCGTCCATCTGACAATAGTTATGCAACTCATGGGCGATTTGGGGGCGGTCAGTGTCATCGATGGACAATAAGGACAGAAAATCTGCAGTGCCCGCCGCCGGTATCTGGATGAGCTGGATCGATGACGCCGTTGTTTTGCGTCGACGCGCTCTTCGGCTGACCAAGGGCAACCGAGAAGATGCTGAAGATCTGCTTTCATCGACGCTCGTGAAAGCGGTGAGCCACGTAGAGCGTCACGAGACAGAAATCAGGGAGCCTCGGGCCTTCTTGTTGTTTGCGATGAAGAACGAGTACATCAGCCGGTTGCGTCGTTTGAAGTCGGAAAACCAGGTGCATGATCCAAAGGCGGATGTGTATCAGGATTACATTGGCGAGCTTGCCGACAGGCAGCCGGATCAGGAAGATCAATTGGCGCATCAGGAAACGTTGTTGCGTGTCCTGGATGCCGTGGCAGCTCTGTCGCCGGAATTTCGTCAGGTTTTCCAATTGAGGTTTCGAGAGGAGCTGAGTTACCGGGAAATCGCCAAAGCGCTGGAGATCTCTGAACCGCTGGCCCGTAAACGGGTGCAACACCTGAGGGAGCATTTGCGTACTTGTCTCGACGATGGCTTCTCCCTGGATGAAGGGCGAGGGAAAATCGGGGCGTCACAAGCAACGGGCTAGGACGTCCGTTTCAGGGAGACCCAGGAGTGATGTCTTTGTCGCTGGCAGCTGGTTGCGGCACGAATGCAGAGACTGGCTGGATGCTCAAAAGCAGTAGGATGTAACAATGCATAACGCCGTGAATGCTCAGATTACCGATGCGGTGACGCAGACCAATGTCAAGGTTGTGGCAGAGGCGCCCGCACAAGCGATCGCAAGTCTTTATCAGGTGGCAAGTCATGCAAGTGGGTTGTCGGTGCAAAATGCGGTGCACAGTCAGCAGGCCATGAACCAGATCACGACTGCGGTTGTATCGAAGGCGTGTCAGTTGATTATGGATATCGGGGAGTAAGTTTAAAAACTTCAATCTACCCGTTTTGATTGTGTTTTAACTAATCTGCTGGGAGTAGCGCGTCATGCAGTTTGGTGGCTGGTTCGGAAAAAGGGCTCCTTCACATGGCTCCACGCGGCGGGAGCCTTATGTCGGGCGCGCAGGTTCTCTCCCTGGAAAAGGCCCGGGCCGCTCAGCGACAGTTGGCCACGGACCGCAACACTCGCATCAGGACAGGTCAGAGACAACAAGGAAGGTGCCTGACATGACAACCCCTCCACCAGCGTCCAAACCCAAAGGGCCCTTGAAACCTCAAAAGGTTCCGGATCCTGCGGTTCCAAGTCTGAATCCGAAGATTGTTGAATCTGTCCAGTTTACGAATGCACAGGTCAACAACTATGCGGGTGAGGCGATTTCGACACCGCCCGACATTATGGTCAGCACGACTGCCGGCCTGGCGGTGCAGGACGCACAGAACTACATGAATGCAATCATGCAAATCGCCATTGCTGGGCAGGCAGTTGCTGTCAAACAGCAGATCGCCTTGCAGCAGGATGAATCCAAGGCAATGACTGCAATCCAGAAAATGGTGACCTCGGCTGTCGAAGCCTATGGCACTGTAAGTTCAACTGCTGGTGAATCCGCGCAGGACATCATGGGCGTGCTCGGTAAGGCTGATTGACGATCAATCTGACCGATCTCCAAGTTGCAAGACACTCCGATGTATTCTTTGCGCACCTTTTTGAAAGGAAGATGGCTTCCAGATGACAGTTAGTTCCCTAAGTTTTCTGACTGTTTGGGTTCCTGGTCAGTTGACCAGATCTTTAGCATGTCTTGTTTGCCCAGACAGTTTCTCACCTAGCCGCTCTCTGTTGGCTCTCCGAACTGGTTTCTCACCGCTCGTCACGCTTTGCGCCGCCAAGCGTCCTGAAAAGAGTGAAGGATCAAAGGTCCCATCTTCTTCAGAGCCCGATGGGGCCGACGATGAAGTGGGAAATGGTGATGAGAATAAGATGAGTGACCGTAAACGAAGTTTGCAGCAGGTATTTGATGAGCTGTCTGAAGAGGATGCTGCTCAAATTCAGGACGATATCGACCAGGTAACAGGGCGCAAACCTAAGGCCTGACCGTCGCGTCTGATTAGGCGGTAAATGCCTTATCTGTTTTAGACCTCAACGCCTGCGGTTCACCGCTTTCAATCGCGCGGAATGTTGTTTTGCTTCGAAGACGCGCGTCTTCGCGGTCGCAGGAGATCTGTGCCTGCCACCCAGTCGCTGCAAGGGACTAAGGAGAAAGACTATGGGAAACGAATTATCTACAATCTGCGATGTGTTGCATGAGACGCTCCAGGCGACATTGGATGAGTGGGCGCGTGCCCTTGATGATGCAGATCGAAGTGGAGAAGGGGATGCATTCAAGCTTTATAATGTCTATCCCAAGCTGGTTTCACAGCTCGCGGAGTCTCGCTCGAGTATGAACGGCGCCGAGAGTGCCAGCCGGTTCCTGGAGCGGGATTATGAGGGATCATCTCATGTATCCGGACATGGCTCCATCCATCAGCAGGCGCCGACGACCGTGTGTCCATGTTGCGGGGAAAGTATCTTGAAGCCAAGTGTCTCAGCTACTGGTGGATCTCACCCGGCCGGGCAAATGGCGCCAACCGGGTCAATGCCACAAAGCAGCTCACCCAGAGAAGTTGACAATACGCAGGAGGATAGTGATGACACCACCAACGGACCCAACTCCTACAAGCGATAAGAAGACAGCTGGTGGTGGAGCGGCACCGCAGAAGGCGCCTGCACCGCCTGCGCCGCCAGCCCATAGTCCACCTGACCCACCGAAGAGTGTCGATCCGGCCGATCTGTTGAAGAGCATATTGGCCGCCCAAAGAAAGACAGCTTCACTGCAGTCTGACTATGTCGCAGCATCTCAAAATGTACCCAACGTCTTGGGGGTGGCAGCTGAAATCCTGAAAAAAAAGGAGGCCAGCGAACAGGCGATGACCGAGGGCATGAGTGTCGTCGAGAAAGTCTTGAAAGAGGCCTGTGACAAGGCGGAAGCTCTGTCGCAGGCCATGAAGGAACAGCATGATGCCTTGTCTCATCTTTTGACCAGTGATGGAGCTGTTCTGAAACTTCTGGCGAACAAGGACAGTGAACTGCTTCCGGAAATGAGCAAGATTGAAGACCTGGCGGCAGCGGCGTCCGCAGCCAAGGCGGCAAAACTGGCTCTGAATGATCCGCAGGTGGCCAAGTTGCTGAACAATCTAGCCGGTAGTGTGCGGACTCTTCTGGCAAAGGAACTGCAAAACAAGATCAGTGCGAAACTGAAACACTGACTTCACATGGTTTGGCGATGACCTGAGACCGATCCAAATCAGATTTGGGTCGGTATCTTTTTGAAAAACAGAAGAAGTTTGGTGCTGGTCCGATCACATTCACGCGTGGCTCACGTCCTAATGGTGTTCCAAGCCAGTCCAGAAGCTGGCGCACACAAGGAGTTGAAGAATGGTACCACACGTCAATCCTATGATTACTGATGCGGTGACACAGTCGAACGTCAAGGTCGTCGGTGAATCCCCTGCAATGGCGCTGAGCACGCTTTACCAGTCGATGGCGCATTCGACTGGTGTTCTGTTTGAAAATGCCGTCGCTGCTCAGCAGCAGCAGAACAGTCTTGCCCAGGCCGCGACTAACCAGGGTGTCATGCAGATCTACAGCCTTGACACAATGGCTGCTGCAGGCGCGACCGAGAAAGTTGGCGAAACGGGTATTGCGGACAATCTTACAGGTCTGCTGTCCGTCATTCAGGCATTTCAAAGCAGCTAAATTCGAAAGAAGTTCGGGTGGAGAAGCCGCGACGCATCTGTCGCGGCTTTTTGCGTTTGGTGTCAACCTGTTGGGACGGCATACGCGTTGCTAAAGTGAGTTTCGACTATAGGATATAGTTCCTAAGTTATTGATATATATAAAAAATTAGTAATTATTGGAGAGCCTTTATATGTCCCGGTCGAAATAACAAGAAGGCTGGACGCGAACAGGTGGGCAGTGATGAACCCGATCGGCAAGAGCCGATTTTATTTAAAAGGTGCGTATCATGCCAAATACAACAACAGGAACTACCGATGCTCCGACCAAACCTGCAGACGCGGATCCGAATGTCACAGAGATCAACACACTTGTGTTTGGTCTTGCCCCCGCAGTAGCGCTGGGCAGTATTTACAGTTCAATGGCTCAGTCATTGGGAATTTTGTATCAGAACTCTGTTGCGGCCCAAAAGCTGCAGTCGGTCACAGCTGATGCTATCGTCACAGATGGAGCAATGCTTTTGAATGCCCAATCAGCTGCGATGGCTTCGACAGTCAAAAATGATGCTGATCCGCTGCAAGCCCTTGCAAAGCTCATCAAGCAAATCAAAGCCATGGAACCATAGGTCCGGAGGCTAAGAGAGTTTCCCGGCCTGATGCGCATTTTTTATGGTCCGGGAGACTTTTCGCCGCATCGGTATCTGGAATTTGTGACTTCTCTTTTGGGGGGAACTGATTGTATAAGCGGCCAATCATCGCCAGTTCTAATGAAATTCAGCAGATTGTCATGTCCAACCAATATCTGATCGCCGCGCTTTATAAATTCGCTCCGCTCGAAAATTTTGAGGAGATGCGTGATCCGTTGAAAAAATTCTGTGTTGATCGCGATATCCGAGGCAGCATGCTTCTGGCGAGCGAAGGGATCAACGGAACCGTATGCGGCCCTGAATATGCAGTTCGTGAACTGCTCGCGCATTTGAATTCCGACCCGCGACTTGCCGGTTTCGATCACAAGGAAGCGCGCAGCCACCGACATGTGTTCAAGCGTATGAAGGTCCGTTTGAAGCAAGAGATCGTTCGTCTTGCCGTGGATGGTATCGACCCCAACAAGGAAGTCGGAACATATGTGAAGCCGCAGGACTGGAACGAGCTGATCAGTGATCCGGATGTTGTCGTGATTGACACGCGCAATGACTATGAGTTTGCGTTCGGAACGTTCGAGCGCGCGCTGAACCCGGAAACACAGTCTTTCCGTGAATTTCCAGATTGGGTTCACAACGCTATCGAACTGGAAGAAAAGCCGAAGGTGGCCATGTTCTGTACCGGCGGTATCCGCTGTGAGAAGGCAACTGGCTGGATGCTTCAAAACGGTTTTGATGAAGTCTACCACCTCGAAGGAGGCATCTTGAAATATCTGGAAGAAATTCCCGAAGACAAGAGCCTATGGAAAGGCGAGTGCTTCGTATTCGATGATCGTGTGTCGGTAGATCACAAGCTGCAGCCATGCTGGGGCAAATGGATTCCTGAAGAAGCACGCCATATCATCAATGAAGATACAGACTACGACCACAGCTGATCTGGCCTGTTCTGAAATTGACGCTTTAACCTTTTGTTAACTTTTACTAAGCTTCTCGCCGGGGCCGTGTTTGCGGCTTGTGGTTTGGGGGAAGTGTCATGCGTCGATCAATTTCTAGCATTGCTTTGGGAATGAGTGTTGCGGTCTTGCTGAGCGGGCCCAGTCTGGCTGGTAGCAAGCGGTCGTCTTGCTATGAGCAAGCGATTATTCCAGCAGCCTATCAAGTCCAGCATCACAAGGTTTTGGTGCGCCCGGCGCATAAGCGCGTGGTTAAGAAACCCGCCGTTTATGGCTATCAGAAGAGACGGGTTCAGATTGAACCTGAGCGTATCAGTTATCAGCGAACAGCGCCGGTTTACGGCTACCAAAGTCGAAAGGTCATGGTGCAACCGCCAAGCTTTGGCTGGGAATACCGGATACAGAAGGGGCGAAAGATCCTCTGTAAGGTCAAGCATCCGGCGATCTATTCAACAGTCAAAGAAAAAGTCCTCGTCCAGCGTGGTGGCAAGGTCGCGGTCAGGCACCCGGCGGTCTATGGCTATGTGAAGGAAAAAGTCGTTATTGAACCAGCGACTTCCTACGTTGTGCATGAGCCGGCCGTTTACAAACGTGTTGCTCAAACCGTGAAGGTGCGTGAGGCGCAGGTCGTTTGGCAGCCCATCAGGGTTCGTTCAGGCTGCCATTAATCTGATATTGGGGAAACTGGAAGAGTGGGGTGGCAGAGATCGGCGCAGCCGCGCGCCGGATCAGCCGCTGGTTTTGAACCGCTCTGTAGGCAGGCCTTTGGTTCCATGCCCTTCGATCAGGTACAGTGCTCCAGAGACCCCGTCATCTTCAGGCGAAGGTTTCAGGGTTGTCATGATGAGTGTGTCGAGGTCGGGGCCGCAAAAGCATGGCATTGTCGGCTTAGGGGCAGGGACCTCGATGGCATGTTTCAAACTGCCATCAGGAGCGAAACAATTCAAAAGACCTGCTGAGACACCTGCGCTCCAGTAGTTGCCTTCAGCGTCGACCGTTGCGCCGTCTGGCCTTCCGGTTTCGTTTGTCTGCTGCGCAAAGAGCATCTTGGAACCGAGGCTTCCAGTGGCCGGGTCAAACTCATAGGCCTCGATCCAGCCAGGGCTGGAATCAGAGTGGTACATCACGCTGCCATCTGCCGACCAGGCAAGTCCGTTGGAAACGGTTAGGCCGTCCCTGATCTTGTCCACTTCTCCAGTGCTGCAGACCCGATAGAGGTTTGCAATCGGCTCTCGAGGGCTGGACGTGTCCATCGTGCCGACCCAATAGGCGCCATCAGGACCAATCTTGCCATCGTTCAGACGAGTCGGTGGAAGGTCCTCTTCAATTTCGGCCAGCGGTTCGCTTTTGCCGGTTTGCGGGTCAAACAATAGCACTTTGTCCCAGACGGAGACGATCAGGCGGTCATCGTCCGTGAGACCGAAGGAGCCGACTTCATTTTCGAATTTGAAGGTTGTGATTTCTTTGGTGTCCCAATCCATTGATTGAATTGAACACCCTTGGATATCGGTCCAGAGTAACCTGTTGGTACGATCATCCCAGGTTGGGCATTCCGCGAGCTGGTAGGACGGCTCAAGGAAACGAGTTATCTGAAAGGGCACCTTTCACTCCGGTAACAATTATTGTTGGCCGAACTATAGCTTGTCCGATTTGCCACGTCGACACGCTTGTTGGCCTGCTTGCAAACAACTGGGTCAGCGGCTCAGGGGGAGCGCGGTGGTCTTGACGACTGAGCGGATTGCAAACGAAGACTTCATGCGTGACACACCGGGAAGTTTCGCCAGGTGATCGCGGTGAATACGTTCGAAATCAGCTGGATCAGCAGCAGTAAGGCGCAACAGGAAATCGGATTCACCTGCCATCAGATAGCATTCCATGATTTCTGCTGAGCGGGCGACTGCTTTTTCGAATGCCTCAAGAAGCTCGTTGGATTGGCCGAACAGGGATATTTCAACGAAGATGTCCATGCGCCGGCCCAGCTTTCGCTGGTTCAGAAGAGCGACATATTTGTCGATGATGCCGCTGTCTTCCAGGGCTCGAAGTCGCCTCAGACAGGCGGAGGGGGAAAGGCCAACCTTGTCAGCCAGTTCTGCGTTGGGGATTCTCCCATCGTTCTGCAGAACGTTGAGTATCTTCTGGTCGATAGGGTCAAGCTTCATGGATTTATTCGAATTTCATTGCGTATATTTTATGAATGTTAGAATTATAGGTCGTTGAATGGGAATTGGAAGCGCAATATCGCATTTAATGCTGCCAGGAGTGTCATAGGCTTCTAAGCGAACGAAGTGTTGCTCGGAGGCAGAAAAATGCGTGTCGGTGTTCCCAAGGAAATCAAAAATCATGAGTATCGTGTCGGTTTAACGCCCGACAGTGTGCACGAACTTGTTGCCCATGGTCATCAGGTTGTCGTCGAGACCAAGGCCGGTGAGGGTGTTGGATGCGCAGATACTGTCTACGAAGCCGCCGGGGCGAAGATCCTTCCTGCTGCTTCAGATGTCTTTGAGCAGGCAGAGATGATCGTGAAGGTCAAGGAGCCGCAAGCGGTCGAACGGGCAATGTTGCGGCCTGAACATCTGCTCTTCACCTATCTCCATCTCGCTCCTGATGCAGAGCAAACCAGTGACCTTGTGAAGTCCGGGGCGACCTGTGTGGCTTATGAGACCATTGTCGGCGCACGTGGTGGCTTGCCTCTTCTGGCTCCGATGTCCCAGGTGGCTGGACGCTTGTCTGTCATTGCTGGCGCCAAGGCGCTCGAGAAGGAACATGGCGGAGCAGGCGTGCTGATTGGCGGCGTTCCAGGTGTGGCTCCTGGAAAGGTGGTTGTTATCGGGGGCGGCGTTGTGGGTGCGCATGCCATTACGATGGCGCTGGGCCTTGGTGCTGAGGTAACTGTCCTCGACAGGGACGTTGAGGTGCTTGCCAATCTGTCGCGCAGCTTTGGGCCCAGCCTGAAAACCGTTTATTCCACCAAGGCGGCACTTGAGCAGTATGTTCTGGACGCCGATATGGTGATTGGAGCGGTGCTGGTGCCTGGCGCGGCTGCACCCAAATTGGTTACCCGTGACATGGTGCGGCAGATGAAGGCCGGTTCAGTGCTGGTCGATGTCGCGATTGATCAGGGTGGCTGTTTCGAAACATCCCATGCGACGACCCATTCCGATCCAATCTATATTGTTGATGATGTCGTGCACTACTGCGTTGCCAACATGCCTGGTGCGGTGCCACGCACTTCTACTTTCGCCTTGAACAATGCAACCCTGCCTTATGCACTGGCTCTTGCAGACAAGGGGGCTAAAAAAGCCTTGCTTGCAGACAAGAACTTCCTGCCTGGGCTGAATGTGTGCGGCGGAAAAGTGACATGCCCTGCTGTTGCTGAGGCGCTGGGCTATGAGTATGTCGCGCCGGAAATCGCTCTTGGTAGCTGACGGTCAAGTCTGCGATTGTGCACAAAAGCAAAACGGCGAGAGAAATTCTCTCGCCGTTTTTGTATTGAAAACTATGTAAGCTCGTTTAGGCCTTTAGGGGCATGCAACTCTATGAGGAGTGCCGTGTTGATCACGGACCACGCAAGCCGCTGTTGCACCTCTCATGGAGCCGATGATGCCGCCGCCGATACCGCCAATCACCGCGCCTGCAACGGTGGTTCCACCGAGACCTGATCCAACAGCAGTACCAATTGCGGCACCTGTTGCTGCACCGATGCCAGCGCCAACCAGCATGCGATCCCTTTTGGTCTGAGCGCCGAAACAACCGCTCAACGCCAGAGAGAGCGCTACAACGATGATTGGGGTGATCTTCATGACGTGTCCTTAACAGAGCATCGAATCACCCCAATTTTAACCGAAAAGCTTACTAAGTCTTTACTTTTTCAGATCAGGGGCAAGCAACGCGGTAAGCTACGCCGTTCTGATCATAGGCAATACAATTTTTCGGAGTCGTTGCTGCGCCTACTGCTGCACCACCAGCACCACCGATAATGCCGCCTACAACAGCGCCGCCAGCGTTGCCGGTTGCCACAGCACCAACTGCAGCACCGGTTGCTGCTCCAAGACCACCGCCGACGAGGGCGCGGTCAGTCTGGCTGTTCTGACAAGCTGCCAGCATGAGTGCTGCAGCACCAACGAACAAAATCTTTTTCATAACTCAAGTCTCCCAGAGAACATGTGCGTCACGCATCGGCGAATCGGCACTTCACAACTGATTATATACGCCCAAAAACTGACTTTACGTGAAATAGTCTATTCATTTTTGTCTGTCTTCGGCTCATCGCGTCACTCTATACGCACAAGTGGGAAATAAATGTGGCAAGCGTCACATTTTCACTTTGAACGCCTCTAAAGCGCCAATTCCTGCCATTTCATGTGTCGTCGCTTCGTGTATTTAACTTCTCGTCAGGACACGAAGAAGACCTTTGGTCGAGCTGTCCTTGTTTGCGGCAGTCGTCTCGCCGCGCACCATTGGCAATAGGGCTGTCGCCAGTTCCTTTCCAAGCTCGACACCCCATTGGTCAAATGAGTTGATGTCCCAGATGACGCCTTCGACAAATACGCGGTGTTCATAGAGCGCGATCAAGCGCCCAAGAGCAAATGGCGTTAGCTGCGTGTGGGTGATGGTGATTGATGGTCGGTTGCCTGGAAAGACCTTGTGCGGCGCGAGTTTGGACATGTCTTTTTCGCTCAGTCCGGCTTTTGTCAGGAGCTCTGTAGCTTTATCCAGGGTTCGCCCAAGCATCAACGCTTCTGACTGGGCAAGACAATTGGCAACCAGCATTTCGTGGTGATGCGTTAGGTCATCTTCATGACCCTTTGCTGCCACGATAAATTCGCAGGGGATTACCGTCGTTCCCTGATGCAGGAGCTGATAGAATGCATGTTGGCCGTTGGTGCCAGGCTCTCCCCAGACGAGAGGGCCTGTCGGCATGTCGACAGGTTCACCGGACTTCTTCACACCCTTGCCATTGGACTCCATGTCCAGTTGTTGCAAATAGGCCGGCAGCCGGGAGAGGCGCTGGTCGTAGGGCAGGACAGCACGGGCTGAATGTCCCAGGAAGTCGCGGTTCCACACGCCAAGAAGCCCCAACAACACCGGTAGGTTTTGGTCGAGCGGTGCGTCCTTGAAATGGCTGTCCATGGCGTAAGCGCCTTCCAGCATTTCGGAAAATGCATCAGGTCCAACGGCGATCATCAAGGGCAGGCCGATGGCAGACCAGATTGAGTAGCGTCCACCCACCCAGTCCCAAAAGCCGAAAACACGATCTTCATCGATGCCAAAATCTGCCACCTTGTCGAGGGCCGTCGAGATTGCTACGAAATGCGCACCGACAGCTTCTTCGCCCAATGCATCGGCAATCCATTTACGAGCCGTTTGCGCGTTCGTCATGGTTTCGATGGTTGTGAAGGTCTTGGAGGCGATCAGTATCAGCGTCGTCGACGGATCCAGCTGTTCCAGCGTGTCGGCGATATGTGCACCGTCGATGTTCGAAACATAGTGCAGATCCGGGCCATCATGATAGGGCCGCAGCGCCAAAGTTGTCATGGCAGGGCCAAGATCGGATCCGCCAATACCGATGTTGACGACATCGGTGAAAGCCTGACCGTCGAAGGTTTCAATATCGCCTGAACGTACGCCATCAGAAAAGGCTGCCATCGCGTCCAGAACGCCGCGAATGTCGGGCATGACGTCTTTTCCGTCGACCAGGACTGCTCCATCAGACTGGTTGCGCAAAGCAGTATGCAGCACCGCGCGGTCCTCGGTCGTGTTGATCTTTTCACCTGCAAACATTGCATCGCGTTTGGCTGCCACGCCCGCTTCTTCTGCAAGCTCGATGAGGAGGGCCAGGGTTTCCTGCGTAAGCTGGGACTTTGAAAAGTCGATCAGCAAATCGTCGCTGGAGCGGGAGAATGTCTCGAAACGTTCAGGATCTTGGGCGAACAGATCGCGTAGGCTCTGGGTGTCGAAGGTCTTTGCGTTTTCCGATAACTTTGTGACAATGGCGGAAAGGCTCATATTCTAACTCCCAAATGTAAAAAGGCGTGTTTATCAATCGCCTGTAAAATCTTTGATGGCAAGGCTTAGACCTGCTCATCGGTCAAGTTGCGGAATTTCTTGTTCAATGATTTCAATTTAATGCCGCGCAACGTTATCCACCATCTTGAGTTTCCATACATGAATGATGAATTGCGGTCGCCGGTCGTTCTGGTGAAGTGTTCGTTAATCTATACCTATTCAACGCACAAACTTACCTTAAGTAAGAATCAACGAGTTTTTGCTATTTTTTCGCTTCCATGAGGATGGAGGTGAGAAGATGTCCAAACGAATTCCTGAACTCGAGCATCTTTATAACAAGCCTGATGAGTCAATCTCGGTCGTAGCGCTGGATGTCGATAATTACACCTGTGTGCCAGGGGTTTTGTCGAACGTCAGCGAATGGGGCGCGCGCCTCACGGCTGACCATGTGACAGAGTTGCGCAAGAATGTAGGTTTGCAGGTCAATGGGTCAGTAAAGCTCATTCGGGCAACTGTTACCGGTATTCATAAGAACGTCGCCTCCATCGTCTTTCCGACCGAGCAGGAAGGTCCGTTCATCGATAAGCGGCGTGAAATGCGCAACAAGGTTTCAATTCCAGTGAAGGTTTTCTCAAGAGACAAGTCCACGGAGCTGGAGGGAATGATCATTGACGCAAGCGCGAACGGTTGCCGTGTTCAGGCGCTTGGGATCGAACAGTTGCCTGAGGAAATCATGCTTCATTTCAACAAGATGGAAGAACCTGTCCTTGCTGAAGTTGCTTGGACCAAGTCCAATATCGCCGGTGTGCGTCTCATGTGGGACAAGCCCGAGTTGATCGGCTAGGACCCACTAAGCGATCGCGGCCAGATCTGTCTTTGCAGACCTGGCCTGCCACTTATTACCTCGGCAGTGCAGCGGCTGCACGTGCACGTTCCTCGATACCGCTCCAGTCTTCGCTCGCGATTGCCTTGGCATCAGCGATCCACGATCCACCGACACACAAGACGTTTGGCAGGGACAGGTAGGATGCAGCCTTTTCAAGGCTGACACCGCCGGTCGGGCAGAATTTGGCGGCCGCCAGCGGCGATGAAAGCGACTTCAGAAAGGGCGCTCCACCGGCCTGTTCTGCCGGGAAAAACTTCAATCTCTCATAGCCGCGCTCCAGCAACGCCATGACCTCTGATGCAGAGGCTGCCCCTGGAAGTAGAGGAACGTCGTGCTGGTCAGCGATGTCCAGGAGTTTTGGTGTTGCGCCTGGCGAAACGATGAACTTGCTGCCTGCTTCAACAGCTGCATCGTATTGCGCCTGATCCATTACGGTTCCAGCGCCCGGGATTGCGCCTTCCACATTTTCCGCTACCAGCTTGATAGCTTCCAGGGCGCGCGGTGTACGCAGGGTGATTTCAATCGCCGGAAGACCACCTCTTACAAGTGCCTCTGCCATCGGAACCGCCTTTGACGGATCCTCGACGATCAGCACCGGGATCACCGGCGCTGCCATCATTACTGCTTCAACACGACTAATATCCTGCGGCATCGAAATCTCCTCGGCCGATCGAATTTGTTGTTATGGATCTTATAACGTCAGTTTGTCTGCCAGGACACATTATCCAAAGACATGTGCACCTGTATCTGCCGTCCCCACGTTTGCCCTGAAGGCTGCGAACAGGTCGCGACCGACACCAGTTTGGTGGTCGGACAGGTCCTGGGTTGCGCACGGGCGCTCATTGAACCTTTGCTGATCAACAAGAATGCTCAGTTCGCCGCTGACCGCATCAAGTCGAATCATGTCTCCGTCGCGAATTTTAGCAATTGGACCGCCGGAGCATGCCTCTGGTGTGACGTGAATGGCGGCTGGAACCTTTCCAGATGCCCCGGACATACGACCATCGGTGATCAGGGCGACCCGCTGTCCGCGATCCTGCATGATCCCCAAAGCTGGCGTCAGCTTGTGAAGTTCGGGCATTCCGCAAGCCTGTGGCCCCATAAAGCGTACGACAGCAGCAACGTCTCCCGTCAGTTCCTTGCGGGAGAAGGCTGCCAGAAACTCTTCCTGGGAATGGAAGACGCGGGCAGGGGCCTCAATAATGTGGCGCTCCTGGGCGACCGCTGAGATTTTGATCACGGCTTTGCCGAGGTTGCCGCTGAGCACTTTGAGCCCGCCGGAAGTCTGGAATGCCTTGTCCATTGGTGCCAATACAGTTTCGTCACCTGAGCGCTCCGGTGAGGGAATGCGCGTCACATTTCCGTCCGCATCGAGTTTTGCTTCAACCGTGTAGGCACTCAAGTCATCGCCGTAGACCGTTTTGACATCCTTGTGCATGTAGCCATGGTCAAGCAGCTCACGCATCAGGAAACCCAAACCGCCGGCCGCCTGGAAATGGTTCACGTCCGCTTTGCCGTTTGGATAGACACGCGAGAGCAGGGGGACAACGTCGGACAGGTCTGAAATGTCATCCCAGGTGAGCTTGATGCCAGCTGCATTGGCCATCGCCACCAGGTGCATGGTGTGGTTTGTTGACCCTCCCGTGGCATGAAGACCGACAACGCCGTTGACGATGCTCTTTTCACTGATGATTTCGCCGACCGGAGTGAATTCGTTGCCAAGAGCTGTCATTGCCAGTGCGCGTTTGGCAGCTTCCTTGGTCAGGGCTTCGCGGAGCGGTGTGCCCGGGTTTACAAAAGAGGCGCCTGGCATGTGGAGCCCCATGACTTCCATGAGCATCTGGTTCGAATTGGCGGTGCCATAGAATGTGCAGGTGCCTGGGCCATGGTAGGATTTGGATTCAGACTCCAGTAGTTCCGCACGCCCGACCTTGCCCTCGGCGTAGAGTTGACGAACCTTGGCTTTCTCATCATTTGAGATTCCAGTCGTCATTGGGCCTGCCGGTATGAAAACTGCAGGCAGATGACCAAAGGAAAGAGCGGCAATCACCAGGCCAGGAACAATCTTGTCGCAGATGCCAAGGAAGACCGCTGCGTCAAACATTTGGTGGGACAGGCCAACGGCGGCTGACATGGCGATGATGTCCCTGGAAAACAGTGACAGCTCCATGCCTTCCTGGCCTTGGGTGACGCCGTCGCACATGGCTGGGACGCCGCCTGCGACCTGGGCAACTGCTCCAACCTCGGAAGCTGCAGCCCGGATCAGGTCCGGATAAAGTTCGTACGGTTGGTGCGCTGACAGCATGTCGTTGTAGGCGGTGATGATGCCGAGGTTAGGCACCACATCACCTGCCAGTGCAGCCTTGTCGCTGGGGCCACAGGCTGCAAATCCGTGGGCGAGGTTTCCGCAAGCCAGTCGAGAGCGTTGCGGGCCCTTGTCGGCGGCAGCTTGTATGCGCTCCAGGTAACTGGATCGGCTGTCATGACTGCGCCTTGCGATTCGTTCGGTGATTTCACCAACGCGAGCTTGGATGGTCATGTCCAAAATCCTTTCTGGTTTCCTGGCTGCTTGGTGCGTCGCTGCTTGGGAGAGGCGGCCACCTAGCGTTTCCAGGAAAGTGCTTTGAAATCGGGTCTTTAAATCGATTAAATTAATCGCTTACTATGACCATACGACGTCAAAGGTCAAATTTTCTCTCAGATTGGCGCTGTTCCTGTCCCGAAGTCCTGCTTCGAGATGGCAGTCTTGTTTTTGAGTTACTGGTCGTCGTCCGACCAGGTCCTCCCATCACGTTCCACCAAGGCGATTGAGGCAGAAGGGCCCCATGTACCTGCAGTGTAGTTCTTTGGCGGCGTCTTTGAAGATTGCCATGCTTCAAGGATCGGGTCGACCCATGACCATGCTGCGTCGACTTCGTCGCGGCGCATGAATAGGGTCTGGTTCCCGCGGATGACATCCATGATCAAGCGCTCATAGGCGTCCGGGTTGCGCACCTTGAAGGCTTCCGCGAAACTCATGTCGAGCGGAACTTCACGCAGACGCATACCACCGGGGCCCGGATCCTTGATCATCACCTTCATTTGAACGCCTTCATCAGGCTGCAGGCGGATGATCAAGCGGTTGGCTGGAATGGCTCCCACCCTTTCGCCAAAGATTGAATGTGGGATCGGGCGGAATTGGACCACGATCTCCGAAACCCGTTTGGCCAGACGCTTGCCTGTGCGCAGATAGAACGGCACACCTGCCCAACGCCAATTCGAGATTTCAGCCTTCAGGGCGACAAAGGTCTCTGTGGTGCTGTCGTCACGTCCCAGTTCTTCAAGATAACCCGGCACTGCGCCTCCCTGGGATGCGCCGGCAACATAGCGGCCGCGTACAGTCAAGCGTTCGATCTTATCCTGGTCTAGTGGGACCAGAGATTGAAGGACCTTGAGCTTCTCGTCGCGAACACTGTCAGCATCCATTGAGGATGGTGGTTCCATGGCGACCAGGCAGAGAAGCTGCAGAATGTGGTTTTGAACCATGTCGCGCAGAGCACCTGCAGTGTCATAGTAGCCTGCACGTCCGCCTACACCGAGAGATTCAGCTACAGTGATCTGGACATGGTCGATGTGTGCGGCATTCCAAAGCGGTTCGAAAAGGACGTTGGCGAACCGCAAGGCCATCAGGTTCTGGACGGTTTCCTTGCCCAGGTAATGGTCGATACGGAAAATCTGCTGCTCTTCGAAAACGGTTCCAACGACGTCGTTAAGTGCTTTGGCTGAAGCTCCGTCCTTGCCAATTGGCTTTTCGATCACGACGCGGGTCTGGTCCGTCTTCAGACCATGCTCCCCGATCGCCTGACAGATGGTGCCAAACAGGTCTGGGCCCACCGCAAGATAGAAAGCTCTGATCACATCCGGACGGGTGTCCAGTATTGTCTTGAGCTTGTCCCAGCCTTCGCCGGACCCGATGTCGATTGCGGTGTAATGGACGCGTGCGAGGAAGGCCTCGACATGTTCTTCGTGATAGTCGCTTACATGCTCCTGGATCGCTTCACGAGCCCAGGCGCGATAGTCCTCATCCGTATAGTCGCGCCGCGCCGAGCAGATGATCCGCGCCGTGTCAGGCATTTGCCCGTCAAGGCTGCGATGATACAACGCTGGCATCAGTTTGCGATGTGCAAGATCTCCGGAAGCCCCGAAGACAACCAGGTCAAAATCCTCGACTTCAATGACGCGTGGCGGCATGTGGACGATCCTCGTCTATGTGTTTTGAAGCGCTTTTAAATCGGTTTAAATGACTTGTCAGCTGATTTTCGCTGCTGCGGTCACAATTCACTTCCGATTTCCTAATTGCAGGTGTCAAAGCCGATCTTTCAGGATTTGAAGACACCTCAAGCAAATCGATTTGCTGCGGTGCAGTCAAGCGCAGCTGGTAATAAAAGCCGGCAGAACCTCAATTAATTCAAAAGGGCGGTGTCTGTTCGCAGCTCTGGGGACATATGTCGACAATCAGTGTGTCTAACGAACTCCCCTTTATGAGATCGAACTATGTGTTCGTGAGAATTGCCTGGCGCGGTGTGTACTTCTCAAACATCGGCAGTGAGGCTGCTCCTACGGCGCTCGAGTTCTGCCCGTAGCTTCCAACAATCACATCTGCGCGAAAGGGGACTTGGTCCGGTCTGTCTGCCGCCGCGATCAGACGGCTGGCAATTTTCCCTGCAAAGTCTGCGCCCAGTTTGCTGTCAATGATGCACACCGGAACGTCCAGCAGGTTGCAGATGGTTCCAATTGTAAAGGACAGAGCAGTGCCACAATCATCCAGCCAATCTTCGGTCTGGGCGGGCGCGAGACGCATCAGATCCTGAAGCGGTGTGTTTGTGGCGTCCACTCCTAGATGGGCAGCAAGCTGGTCGCGTAGCGAGGCCAGAGATGCACGGGTCTGCAAGGTCGTAATGCCCGCCTTGGCATTGTCCTTGATTGCGTGATTTCCTGGAAAGGTCGGCAGAAGTGAAATGTCTCCGGCGTTTCCCGCATGGCCCCGAAAGATGTCGTTGTCGATACAAAGGGTGCCGCCGATAGATTCCCCAATGTGGATATAGACGAAATCGCTGCATGTATTGCCGAGGCCAAAAAACAGTTCGGCAGTGGCTGCTGCCAGGCCTTCGGTTTCATATAAAACTGAAAGACCGAGCTGGTTTTCGATGCTCTTGATAAGATCTTTGGTATCGCGAAGAGCCTCTCCCACAGTGGTCTCCTCTGTCCCGCGTGCAGTGTTGATGCAGGAGCGTGTAAGGCCGATACCGACAAGGCGCATACGTTCTTTTTTTGTGAGCGCCGTTAGCTGTTCCTGGATGGCTTCAAGAATGGCGTTAATGGCCGCCTCTTCATTGGTGCCGTCATAGAAATGGGTCTGAGCAGGGGTCACAGGCCGACAGATGAAATCGATCAACACCAGTTCAAAACTGCTTGGTCCGATGTGCAAGCCGAGCGCAAAGGCGCCCTTGGGATTTGGGCGCAGTAAAGTCGCTGGCTGGCCGCGTCCTCCAGCGTGGAATTTACCGACCTCTTCGATCAGATTTTCATCTTCGAGCGAATGAATGATTGCTCCGACGGCCGCATTTGTTAGCCTTGCTGATCTTGCAAGGTCAGCTTTTGACGCTTTTTGTGCACGACGTAGATGCTGTAGAATTGTTCGCTCGTTGTAGATCCGCAAATGCGTAGAGTTCGACCCGCGAGCGTTGGGTCGTGAAGCAGTCATGGTTCTGTCCCTCCCCGAACAGACCGCTGATCGAAAACAACGATCAGAGATGCATAGTGAAATGCAAAAGTTTATTGTGAAAAAAGTATTGTTGCTAAAGCAGGTATGTCAAATCGAAATTGTTTTGCGTTGCAGTATAAATACAGAGTTTTAGGCATGTTGTTTAGATAATCGAAATTATCGATATTCATCCCTAGCGGAATTTTTTGTTGTTTCACTGGATATTCTAACTAGTTTTTCTTGGGTGAGCGATTTTTGATATTGTAAGAATGGTTAAGGAATAAAATAATGAACAACCATGATGCCGCCTTTCTGGAGCGTGCCATTCTTGCCGGTGCTGGAGAAGAACCAGCCGACCTGGTGCTGAAAAACGCTCGCGTCTTTTCCGTAATTGATGGTTCGATCCTTGAGACCGATGTTGCGATCGTTGGTGACCGAATCGTTGGAACGGGTGAAATTTACACTGGCGAGACAGAAATAGATGCCCGGGGAAGGGTTCTTGTTCCCGGTTTTATTGACACCCACCTGCATATTGAATCATCGCTAGTCACTCCATTTGAGTTTGACAGATGCGTCCTGCCGCATGGAGTTACGACCGTGATTTGCGATCCGCATGAGATCGCCAATGTGCTCGGTTCGGAAGGTATCCAGTATTTCCTGGACAGTTCGCTTCGCACAATCATGGATATCCGGGTCAACCTGTCTTCTTGTGTCCCGGCGACGGCGTTTGAAACGTCGGGCGCTTGCTTGGAGATTGAAGATCTTTTGCCGCTTCGGGATCATCCGAAGGTCATCGGGCTTGCCGAGTTCATGAATTTTCCCGGCGTGCTGGCCGCCGATCCCAAGGTACTCGCCAAACTGGAGGCGTTTCAGGACGGCCATATTGATGGCCATGCACCTCTCCTGTCTGGGCTTGGGCTCAATGGGTACCTGGCCACAGGTATTCGCACAGATCATGAAGCGACCAGTGCCGACGAGGCTCTGGAAAAGCTTTCAAAAGGTATGACGATCTTGATCCGTGAAGGATCAGTCTCCAAGGACCTGGAGGCGCTCGCCCCGATTTTGCAGCCGGATGTGTCCGGTTTTGTAGCCCTGTGTACCGATGATCGTAATCCGCTCGACATTGCCGAAGAAGGTCACCTGGACAGCATGATCCGCCGGCTGATCGCCAAAGGTACCCGTCCGCTTGATGCTTATCGGGCGGCCAGCTGGTCCGCGGCCAAAGCATTTGGATTGAAAGATCGGGGTGTGATTGCTCCCGGCTGGAAGGCCGATATCGTCCTGCTGGACGATCTCGAGACCTGCCAGGTTTCGGCTGTCATCAGTGCGGGGCGCCTGGTTGGCAAGAAGCTTTTCGACAGCCGCGAGCTGATAGATCCTGTCGGTTTGACGAGCATGAACGTTTCCCATGTCGATGCTGAAAAGTTTCGTTGTCCGGCGAAGAATGACGAAGTCGATGTTATCGGCGTTGTTCCAGGTCGGATCATTACCGAGCATTTGAAACGAGACCTTGCGCGTGTCGATGGTGCAAATGTGGTCGACCTTGATCAAGACATTTTGAAGGTTGCTGTGGTCGAGCGGCATAGGAATTCCGGCAATATCGGGCGTTGTTTTGTAAACGGGTTTGGTCTGCAAAAAGGCGCCATCGCGTCGTCTGTGGGGCACGACAGTCATAACATTTGCGTTGTGGGGGCCGACGATCTGTCCATGGCGACGGCGGTCAACCGTGTGATTGACATGCAGGGCGGCTTCGCAGTCGCCGACGGGGATGATGTGCTTGCCGAGTTGGCTTTGCCACTGGCAGGCCTGATGAGCCTGAAGTCATTTGAAGACGTTCGGGTGGATTTGGAAGCGCTTCGCGAGGCCGCAGGAAAGATTGGGTGTGTGTTGCCCGAACCGTTTCTTCAGGTCGCCTTCTTGCCATTGCCAGTGATCCCGCATCTGAAATTGACTGATAAAGGCGTTTTTGACGTGAATCGGTTTGAGTTGATTACAGGGTAGGGCTGACTTTAGCATCGCCGCCCCTGAGGTATCGCTAGCGGCAATAAAAGGTTGTTCGCCGATCCAATGAGGGTGATGATTGGCCCGTGCAGTGGAAGAGAACGCGGGAGGGGTCATGGATAAAGTGTGCGGCGATGAGTTGGTGTTTGAACCGCGCCCGGTGCATGACTATTTCTTTGACTCGTGTTCACGATACGCTGAGCGGCCCGTTGCCGACTTTCTGGGGAAGGTCTGGACCTATCGGGATTATGCGGAGCAGGTCGACCAATTGGTGCCGGGATTGCAGAAGCTTGGTGTTGTGCCTGGCGTGCGCGTCGGGCTGTGCCTCCCCAATACGCCTTATTACACCGTATTCTATTTCGCTATCCTGAAAGCTGGCGGAACGGTCGTCAACTTCAATCCGCTTTATGCTCTATCAGAGCTTGAAAATCAGATTGGGGATTCCGGTGTCAGGATCATGGTCACGATGGATCTCAAGCTGATCTATGACAAGATTGAACGCCTGCGTGCGTCAGGCGCTTTGGATACGGTTGTCGTCTGTCCAATGAAGTCGATCTTGCCCACGATCAAATCTCTTCTTTTCCGGTTTCTCAAGGCAAAAGAGGTCGCAGAAATACCTGCTGATGCTGCGCATCCATTGTTTTCAGATTTGCTGGGGAATGCGGCTGATGCCAAGCCCGTCGATGTTGACCCACATGAGACGATTGCCGTTCTACAGTATACGGGCGGGACAACCGGCACTCCAAAGGGTGCAATGCTCACCCATGCAAACTTGTCTGCGAACATTCAGCAAATGGGCTGTATCTTTCAACATGCAGACTTTGGTGCGGAGCGGATGCTTTGTGTTCTGCCGTTCTTTCACGTCTTTGCGATGACGGCAGGTCAAAATCTGAGCATTCTGCTTGGTGCGCAGATGATCCTGCTGCCAAAGTTTGAGCTCAAACCTTTGCTGAAATCTATTGAACGCACCAAGGCTACGTTGCTGCCGGGGGTGCCGACGCTTTTCACCGCGATTAACAAGTCGCCGCTGGCCAAGAAGACGGACCTCTCATCCTTGACTTTGTGCCTTTCAGGCGGAGCACCACTGCCAGTCGAGGTCAAGACAGACTTCGAGGCATTGACTGGTTGCATCCTGTCAGAAGGTTATGGCTTGACCGAAGCCTCTCCTGTTTGCGTGGTCAACCCGCTCGATCAGCAATCTGTTGCAGGTTCTATCGGTATTCGATTGCCTGGAATGGAGACAGAGTTTCGCGATTTGGAGGACAGAACAAAATGTGTTCCTAAGGGCGACAAGGGAGAACTTTGCGTTCGTGGCCCACAGGTTATGCGGGGATATTGGAACAGGCCTGAAGATACCGCTGAAGTCATCGATGAACGAGGGTTCTTACACACTGGCGATGTGGGTTATGAGGGGGAAGGCGGCTTCATCTACTTGGTGGACAGGATCAAGGACTTGATCCTGTGTTCTGGATACAATGTCTACCCGCGCGTTATCGAGGAAGCGATCTACAAGCACGAGAGCGTTATGGAGTGCACAGTGATCGGCGTACCCGATGGCTATCGAGGACAGGTGCCCAAGGCCTTTGTCCGGCTAAAGGAAGACAAAAGTCTTACAGCAGCCGAGCTGAAGGTATTCTTGCGCGATCACCTGTCGCAGATCGAGTCGCCGCGCAGCATTGAATTCCGTGATCAGCTGCCCAAAACGATTGTTGGCAAGCTTTCCAAAAAAGAACTGATTGCTGAAGAAGCCGCCGCCCGGGGTGGTGGTTCTAGCGAACCCTGCGTTCCCTGATCTCTTAGGTGGTGTATCCTCGCCCCTCGGGGGCACGGGCGAGCTGTTTGCGAAGCACTGCTTCGCGATGAATGATGTAAAGCGCTGCCAGAATTATAAGACTTGCGCCAATCAGCGTATCTATGGACGGCCATTCGTTGAACAGTACAGCACCGAAAATCGTCGCGTAGAGCAGTTTGGTGTAATCCAGCGAGGCGATCGCCGTCGGCTCGCCTGCGCGAAATGCCCTGATGTTGCAGCTCTGCGCCGCCCAGGACACGATGCCCAGGGCAATTAATAGCACCCATTCGAACGGCGTTGGCGTAACCCACACATAATACGCCGGGCCTGCGAAGATCAGTCCAACAAAGAATGCCTGATAGGTGAGAATGGTCCTTGGTTCGTCATAGCGCGTCAGGATCCGTAAAATGATCATAACACAGGCCGCCGCGCCAGCGCTGACAAACGCCAGAAGTGCGTAAATATCAACAAAGCCTGCACCTTCCGGCTTCATCATGATCAGCACGCCAACAAATCCGATCAGGGTAGCGATCCAACGATGTATGCCGACAGTTTCATGCAGAAAGACAATTGCGAGAACTGTCACGAACAGTGTCTTTGAAAAGCTGATCGTCGTTGCCTCTGCCAGGGGCAATTCAATGACAGCGGTGAACCCACAAACCATCGCTGCGGTCGCCAACACAATACGGGCGATCTGCAGTTTGGGTTTTTGGGTCTTCAAGGTGTTTGGAAGGCCTTTGACAATGCCTGGGGTCACGATCAGCAGCATCGTGATTTGTCGGATGAACAGGATTTGAAACACAGAGTGATTTTCACCCAGAGTTTTGATGAGCACCGACATGATCGTAAAAAGAAATGCCGCGAGCAGGATCCAAAGAGCGCCAATCGTGTTGAGATGGAGCCCACCAGCCTTTTGCTGAAAATGGTCCTTGATCCGTGTTCTTTTTGAAATGGCCTGTTCAGTCCCGCTGTTCGGGGAGGGCTTTTTCATGAAGTGCTCAAAACCGTTCGTTGATTGATCCGAGGCAAGCCTTGCAGGTTCATGCAGAATGTAGGAGCTTTACCGCAAGTGTTCGGTTCAAAGGGAGTTGCTTAGCATAGCCGCTGCTGACGGATTTGGAAGAGGTTTACGTCAAAGCTTTTTTATCCAAGCGCTGTTGGGGCTATGATGGCAGGGAACGAACTGACGATGCATGGGCTTTGAGGGAGGCGCAGATGCAGAAGATCCAGGTGCAGGGCGTGCACCACATCACGCTGGTCGGCGCTGACCGTCAGACGTCGCTTGATTTTTGGGAGGGCATGTTGGGCATGCCCTTTGTTTTCGAGCAACCCAATCTCGACAAGGCCTCTGAAAGTCATCTTTATTTTGATCCGGGTGACGGCCGTTTGATCACGATTTTCACCGATGAAACCCGCAAACCTGACCCGGCTGCATGCCCCCAGACAATTGGATGTGTGCATCATCTTGCCTTAAGCGTTTCGCAGGCAACGTTCCGTCAGATTGTGGATCGACTGGATGAGCGCGGTGTTGAACATAGCGGACCCAAGGATCGCGGATTTATGGATTCGATCTACTTTCGCGACCCGCTCGGATTGCTCGTCGAGCTGGCGTCCTACCGTTTTGAACCTCCCTCAGGCGTGTTGCATGGTGAAGTGATGTTGGAAGCCCATAAGCTGCGTGTTGCTGGTGGCGCATACAACATTCAAGAATCTCACCTGGCCGAGGCGATTGAGATTCTTACAAGACGCACGCGCGGCAGCTTGTCGGAAGACCGCTCGGCCAAAAATCCTTACTAGCCTTCATATGTTTCTTTGATGTAACGCGCTAAACTGCGTGCAGAACAAAAATCAGGGTATGCGAAATGAACAAGATTGCTCCTGCGAAATTCGGAGTTGGTGCTCCCATTCGCCGAAAAGAAGACGCGGCGCTGATTTCCGGACATGGAATGTACACCGGTGATGTCCGGGTTGAGAATTGCCTCCACTCTTTTGTGCTTCGATCCGCTATGGCGCATGCGAAGATTTCCCTGGATGGCCTCGAAGACGCACGTTCTGCGCCGGGGGTAAAGTTGATTTTGACAGCGGAGGATATCGGAGAGCTGAATCCGATGCCAACCAAGGCCGTGATGCAACAAGTCGATGGGTCCAAACATGCATGCCCGCCTCAGCCGGTTCTATGCGGTGACACCGTCCGTTATGTTGGCGATGCCATTGCTTTCATCGTTGCCGATAGTGTTGAAGCTGCAAAGTCGGCCGCTGAACTGATTGAAGTTGACTACGATACGCTCGACCCGGTGATCGGGTTGGAAGCGGCCTTAAGTAATGATGCGCCGCTTGTCTGGCCGGAGCAGGGGAGCAATCAGGCCTTTGTTCAGGCGCATGGCGACAAGGCCAAATGTGATGCTGCTTTTGAAGCGGCAGATCAGATCGTTTCCATCCGCGTGGAAAACAATCGGTTGATCGCCAACTACATGGAGTTGCGCAGCTGTATTGCCGAGTTTGACCCCGGTACAGATCGTTACACATTGACGCTTGGCACTCAGGGTGGTCACTCCGTCCGCGATATCATTTGCAAAGACATCATGGGTATTGATCCGGCGCGCATGCGGGTCGTGACACCTGATGTCGGTGGTGGTTTTGGCACCAAGATGTTCACCTATCGTGAGTACCCGTTGGCGCTCGTGGCAGCACAGCGCCTCGGGCAACCCGTCCAATGGATGGGGGAACGGATGGATCATTTCATCACCGACGCCCATGGTCGCGACAATGTGACGAAAGCCGAGCTGGCGCTCGACAAAGACAAGAAAATTCTGGGGCTGAAGATCGATGTGTTGGCGTCCATGGGCGCATATTTGCATCAATTCGGCCCGTTCATTCCGCATGTTGGAACTTCGATGTCGACGGGTCTCTATGACATTCCTGCACTATGGGTGACAGCGACAGGTGTGTTTGAAAACAAGGTGCCGACAGATGCCTATCGAGGCGCTGGGCGACCGGAGGCGGCCTATCTGATTGAACGATTGATCGAAAAGGCTGCTGTTGAGACCGGGTTGGGCTCGTCTGAGTTCAGACGATTGAATTTCGTCAAGCCGGAGCAGATGCCTTACACGACACAGACCAATCGCATGTATGACACTGGCGAGTTCGCTGGTCACATGGACAAGGCGATGGAGGTGGCTGATTGGGCTGGATTTGAAGCCCGTCAGAAGGAGAGTGCTGCTGCTGGAAAGTTCCGCGGCATCGGCATGTGCAGCTACATCGAGGCTTGTGCTTTTGCCGGTAGCGAAGAGGCGACGCTCGAGCTTAATGAAAACGGGACTGTGACCCTCCTGATCGGAACCCAGACCAACGGCCAGGGCCATGCAACTGCTTATGGTCAGGTGGTCGCGGAACAGTTAGGCCTGACGCTTGAAGACATTGACGTTGTTCAGGGCGATACAGACCGCGTACGCAAAGGCGGCGGCACTGGTGGGTCCAGGTCAATTCCTCTTGGGCTGCCATCCGTCAACGGCGCTTCAAAATCGCTCGTTCAGAAAATCAAAAAATTGGCTTGCGACAAACTTGAAGTTGGCGCTGAAGACCTTGAACTTATCGACGGTCAGGTCCGGGTCGTGGGTACGGATCAGGAAATCAGCTTGGCCGATATTGCTGCCTCCACCGACGAAAAACTCTATGGCCGCGACGAAGTGGTGCAGGATGAATGTACTTATCCGAATGGAACCCACATCGCAGAAGTCGAGATTGACCCTGAGACCGGGACGACGGCGATCAAACGCTATGTCATCGTTGATGATTTCGGTGTCACTGTGAACCCGATGCTTCTGCTCGGTCAGGTTCACGGGGGTACCGTTCAGGCGATCAGTCAGGCGCTGTGTGAGCATACGGTCTACGATGAGGACGGACAGCTTCTGAGTGCGTCTCTGCTCGACTATCAGCTCATCCGGGCCAGCGATCTTACCGACATCGAATTTCAGACCCGCAATGTCCCATCAACGACCAATGCGATGGGCATCAAGGGTGCTGGAGAGGCGGGCACAATTGGTGGGTGTGCCGCGATTATGAACGCGGTTCAAAAGGCACTTAACGATGGTGCGGGTGTGGTTCACATGGACATGCCAGCAACCCCGTTCAGGGTTTGGGAGGCTATTCAGGCAGCGCAGTAGTACTGCCGATTTTGAGTTGGAAATCCTGCAGTGAGAAGCAAAGTGACCTTGTGTCACAACTGGAAAACTGTCATGGAAGGAAGGTTGCTTTAATCGCGATGACGGTCTTCAGGGACTTCATCACTTTTGAAGAAACCATCCTTCCTTGGCTCTTTGAGATGGGGGGCGTCTGAAGTTCTCTCCTCTCTTTCCGCCTCTTCCTTGCGGGGAACAATGTCAAAATCCGGTCCAGAGCCAGATCTGAAGTCAGCTCCTTCCGTGTCTTTGTCTCGACATGCGCCCTTGTTGGGGATCGTGCTCAAGCTTGGGTCAACCTTGGCTTTCGGCATCATGGTGGTTTTGTTGAAGACCGCCTCTGATCGTGTGCCGGTCGGCGAGCTGACATTTGCCCGCAGTTTTTTCGGTCTTTGGCCGGTTTTGATTATGCTCGCGTTCAAGGGCCAGCTTTATAGCGCCTATAAGACCGAGCGGATTGTTGGCCACCTGCTGCGCTCCATCGTCGGTGTCCTGTCGATGCTGTTTTCTTTTACCGCTTTCTCGCTTCTGCCGCTTTCCGACGCGACCGCTATCGGCTTCGCTTCGCCGTTGTTTGTGGTTGTTTTTGCTTCTCTGATCCTGGGTGAGACCGTTCGTTTCTATCGTTGGAGCGCCGTCATTATTGGTTTTGTCGGTATCTTGATAATCCTGTCCCCGCACCTTGGGCAGGCAGATTTTGGTGGCACCCAAGCTTGGGGAGCGTCTTTCGCCCTGGTAGCGGCCGTCGGCTCGGCGTTGGCAATGATATTCATTCGTCGGCTGTGTGATACAGAACGCGCCGCCACGATCGTGACTTGGTTCTCAAGCTCAGCGGCTGTGCTTTCCCTTGCGACCGTTCCGCTTGGCTTTTGGTGGCCGGAGCAAATGTGGGTGATGCCGGACATGCAGACATTTACGTTGATGTTCGCGATGGGAATAGCCGGAGGGCTTGGCCAGATTTTTCTGACTGAGAGCTATCGCTTTGCTGATGCGTCCACGATTGCGCCTTTCGATTATACCAATATGATTTGGGCTTTGGGCTTCGGCTATATCCTGTTTGGCGAGGTGCCTTTGCCGCAGGTTCTGATCGGTGCAGCCATTGTGATCGCTGCCGGAATTTTCGTGATCTATCGAGAACATCGCCTCGGACTTGACCGCACGAAAAACCGCCGCGCTTCCACGCCGTCAAGATCTTAAAACTGTTGCCTTCGCTATTGATTGGCCGTGCCCGCTTGCAATGATCCTGGAGGCTTGATAGCCCTTGTTGTGTCTCATGGGGGTGCCGGATTGAGTGTCTGGCTGAGAGGCTTGCCAACCCCTTGAACCTGATCCGGTTTGCACCGGCGGAGGGATTTGAGAAGCGATCGGGATCTTTTGGCGCTAACAATGTGCCTTTTGTCGCCTGCTACATCTGGCCGTTACGATGGTCACATGGTTTCACATTTTCTTCCTTCGCCTGCTCAACTGCATCAGCTTAATTTTGCTTGAGGAGGTGTTTTGATGACCGCGATTGCCGTTACAATTGCAGGATCGGATTCAGGTGGTGGTGCTGGAATTCAGGCTGATCTGAAATCGTTTTCCGCAAATGGTGTTTATGGCGCAAGTGTGCTTGCAGCCCTGACAGCTCAAAATACACTTGGTGTTACCGCGGTTCAGGATCTGCCTGTTGAGTTTATTCGCGCGCAGATGGACGCTGTCTATTCGGACCTTGCGGTTGGCGCGACCAAGATTGGTATGCTCTCGCGAACTGAAGTGATCCGAGCCGTCGCTGAGGGATTGAAGACTTATCACACAGGATCCGTCGTACTTGATCCGGTCATGGTTGCAGCGTCTGGAGATCCGCTTTTGGCGGACGAAGCTGTCTCGGCTTTGGTTGGCGACTTATTTCCGTTGGTTGACCTTGTCACTCCAAACCTGCACGAGGCCGCTCGGATCTTGAACACGGACGTCGCCGTCAACAATCCCCAGATGGAACAGCAGGCACTTGCCATTCTGGCGCTCGGTGCAAAGGCTGTGTTGTTGAAGGGCGGCCATGGTGACGGGCAGGAGAGTTCTGATCTTTTGGCAAGGCCTGAAGGAATGATTTGGTATTCAGCGCCGCGTCATGACAGTCAAAACACCCATGGCACCGGCTGTACCTTGTCGTCTGCGATAGCAGCGCATCTGGCCAAGGGGGCAGACATGCGAGATGCAGTGCAAGTGGCAAAAACCTACATCAGCGAGGCGATCGCAGCCGCTGATACGCTCGACATTGGGTCGGGCCATGGTCCTGTCCATCACTTTTATGCAATGTGGGACTAAGAAGGCATTTCTTGGCGGTTCTGATTGAAGCGACAAGAAAAGTTCTTGGGGTCGCTCGCTTTAGAAAGCGGCGGGATAGAGGCCACCGTCGAGCAGAATGTTTTGTCCCGTCAGATATCCTGCGTGCACAGAACAGAGGAATGCACAGGTCTGGCCAAACTCCTCTGCGGTGCCAAAACGACCAGCTGGAATTTCAGCTGCCTGTTCGGCGCGAACGTCTTCAAGAGGCTTGTTCGAGACCTTTGCCAGATAGTCCATTCCGCCGCTGAGGCGATCGGTATCGATCTTGCCCGGCAGGATATTGTTGATCGTCACGCCGTTACCAGCGACTTGGCGGCTCACACCGGCGAGGAAGGCGGTGAGACCCGCGCGGGCTCCAGAAGACAGGTCCAGTCCCTGTATTGGCATTTTGACAGACATGGACGTCACGTTGACAATCCGACCGAAGCCACGTTCCTGCATTCCCGGCAGGACAGCCTGTATCAACTCAATTGGTGTCACCATGTTCTGAACGACGCCCTGGACCATGGCGTCCCGATCGATCTCGGTATAATCCTTGCGGGGTGGGCCACCGTTGTTGTTTACGAGAATGTCAGGTTGTGGACAGGCTTTCAGGAGCTTTTCCTGTCCTTCTAAGGTCGAGACATCAGCGATTACAGCAGTCACCGTGACTTTGAAACGTTGTCTGATTTCGGCAGCTGTGGCTTCAAGGGCGGTTGCGTCTCGACCGTTGATAACAACATTGCATCCAGCCTCGGCCAGAGCCATGGCACAGCCCTTGCCGAGTCCGCGACTAGAGGCACAAACGATTGCATTTTTGCCGGAAATTCCGAGGTCCATAGTGTTTATCTCCAGATGGTAAACGCTGGAACAAAGCGTTTCTTGACGGCAGGGCGCCGTTCCGTAAATAGAAATTTAGCCAGCACTTTCAAGTATTTGTTTAAACGTATGAGCAAGCCGTGCCCTTGCTAGCATGGCGCGGAATGATCGATCGACCTTTTGTGGCTGTCCAGTGTCATAATAGTGAAAAATGAATCGCGTTTAAGACACTCCAAGTTGCAAGCAATGCACTGTGGAGAAGCGCAATGGCGCAGGATGTTGAAGCAAAACATTATCGAGCTCTGTTCATTTCTGATGTTCATCTTGGAACACGAGGTTGTCAGGCCGATCTGCTGCTTGATTTTCTGAAAACCAATGACGCCGAAACAGTCTATCTGGTTGGTGATATCGTCGACGGATGGCGTTTGAAGCGCTCCTGGTTCTGGCCACAGGCCCATAATGATGTCGTGCAGAAGATCCTGCGCAAGGGCCGCAAAGGTGCTCGTATTGTCTACGTGCCGGGAAACCATGACGAATTTCTCAGAGGCTTTCTTGGCGCGCATTTCGGCGGCGTAGAGGTTGTCGACAGCATCATCCATGAAAGCGCTACTGGCCGCAAATACCTGGTCATCCATGGTGATCAGTTTGATGTTGTGATCCGGCATGCCAAGTGGTTGGCTTTCTTCGGAGACAAGGCCTACACGCTGGCATTGAATTTGAACACTGTCCTGAATTTGCTGCGCAGAAAGCTTGGTTTGACCTACTGGTCCTTGTCCGCATGGGCAAAGCTCAAGGTCAAGAATGCAGTCAGCTTTATTGGCCGCTTCGAAGATGCCCTGTCTGACGAGGCCCGCCGTCAGGGTGTTGACGGTGTTATCTGCGGTCACATTCATCACGCTGCTGACCGTGATGTGAACGGCATCCACTACATCAATACCGGTGACTGGGTTGAGAGTTGCACAGTCGTTGCGGAAAAACATGATGGTACGTTCGAGGTGATCAAATGGATCCAGCCGCAGACAGCCAACGTCAAGGTTCCGAACGGGGAACAGCCGGTCGCAGCATGAGCTCAGTCCTTATCGTGACGGATGCCTGGCATCCGCAAATCAACGGTGTGGTGCGCTCGATAGAACGCACTGCCACCGAGCTCACCAAGCTTGGCGTTCGTGTTGAATTTCTGACACCGTTGGAGTTCAAGACACTTCCGTGCCCGACTTATCCGGAAATACGGTTGTCACTTGCGCATCGTGGCATGGTCGCCCGGCGCATTGAGAAATACAACTGCGAGCACCTGCATATTTCGACCGAGGGGCCTCTCGGATTGATGTCCGCTTCGATCGCGCGCAAACGCGGTTTGCCGTTCACAACGAGTTATCACACACGGTTTCCCGAATATGTCTCAGCACGTTTGCCGATCCCGCTTTCCTGGTCTTATCGATGGCTCCGCAACTTCCACAATTCAGGGAAGGGCTGCATGGTCGCGACCCGAACGCTTGAAAATGATTTGCGAGAGCGCGGTTTCACCAACCTGCAGCGCTGGTCCCGTGGTGTCGATGAAGCGCAGTTCCGGCCTTATGAGGGGTCAGTCCTGCCCGATCATCTTCCGCGTCCCTATTTTATGAATGTTGGCCGTGTTGCCGTTGAGAAGAACATCGAAGCTTTTCTGGAACTTGATCTCCCTGGAACAAAGATTGTCGTTGGCGATGGTCCTCAGCTGGAAACCCTTCGCAAGAAATATTCTGATGCCTATTTCACCGGGGCCAAGATCGGCGATGAACTCGCGCAATATTATGCCTCAGCGGATGTGTTCGTCTTTCCTTCGTTGACGGATACATTCGGTAACGTACTGCTTGAGGCCTTGGCGTGCGGGGTTCCTGTTGCGGCGTTCCCCGTGATGGGTCCGCTTGATGTGATCGGCGAAACAGGTGCAGGCGTGTTATCTGAAGATCTTCGAGCTGCTGCCTTGTCGGCTATTGATATTCCGCGTGAGCATTGTCGCAAGGTTGCCCTGAATTACACCTGGGCTGCCAGTGCTCAACAGTTCCTTCAAAATGCCGAGGCTGCGCACGCGGCCTAAGTGTCAGTTGAAGGTCGCGTTTGAAACGGCATTGCGACCGATGCCGGACTGGGGGCTCTATCCTACTCGTAACGCAACACTTTTAAGGCTCCATTGTTCATTGTCACAGTGACAAACAAACAGTTGCCCGGGCCTTTTTCTCCGGCTACCTCTAGGATCAAAGGCCGGTTTTCGGCCGTTCTATACTAATGTGCCCGGCCGGTAATCTCGAGCCCTGGGTGCGAACAACCGGGGCAATCTGGATGGCGTACAAGCTTTCGAAAAGCGATATTGAAGCAGCGCGGAAACGCATCATGGGGCAGGCCGTGGTCACGCCGTTGTTGCGCTTTCCTGTCCTTGATGAGGCAACCGGCGGAACCATCTTGGTGAAGCCTGAATGTTTGCAAAGAACCGGGTCGTTCAAGTTTCGCGGTGCCTTCAACCGTTTGATGATGATCCCTGCCGAGGAGCGAGCGAGCGGCGTTGTTGCTTGTTCCTCGGGCAATCATGCGCAAGGCGTTGCTGAATCTGCCCGTATTCTCGGAGTCAGTGCGACCATAGTGATGCCTTCCGATGCACCGAAAATCAAACTCCAGCGTACCCGTGATCTTGGTGCAGAGGTGATTACCTACGACAGGTTTGGTGAAGACCGGGTCGCGATTGCCATGGAAATTTGTGATCGGACGGGAGCGACGTTCGTTCATCCCTTTGATGATGCGGGCGTGATTGCCGGGCAGGGGACGATCGGACTTGAAATTGCGGAGCAGGCGCGTGCACTTGGCTTCGATAGTCTTGATGCAGCGATCGTTTGCACAGGAGGTGGCGGAATCTCGAGCGGCATTGCGCTGGGGCTCCTCGATGAAATCTCCGGGTGCCAGTTTCATACGGTCGAGCCGGCTGATTTCAATGACTATGCTCGTTCTCTTGCCGCAGGAGAGAGGCTTGCCAATGAGCAGGCAAAACCGTCGATTATGGATGCAATCTTGACGGAATCCCCGGGTGAAATCAGCTTTTCTATTTTGAAAGATCGGGCGTCTGAAGGCCTTGTGGTGAGTGACGAGGAAGCGCTGAGGGCGGTCGCTTTCGCGTTTAGGGAGCTGAAACTGGTCGTTGAACCTGGAGGTGCCGCAGCGTTGGCTGCGGTTTTGGCTGGCAAGATTAAGTTGAAGGGGCGTGTTGTTGCTATCGTCCTGACCGGAGGAAATATCGACTTTGAGATCTTGCAACGCGCTCTGGAGCAGTAACCAGGTTGTAATTTGCTTCGTTACGTCGATGGAAATTTGAAATTTTGTGTTTTCGGTCTAAGTGTTTGCGGCGTCCAGAAAATTCTAATGCGTTAACAGTTTCTATGCTTCTTACGAATATCTAATGGGATACATCGATTCGACTTCTTTTACATGAAGTCAGAATTCAAATTTAAGTATCCTGGATATTATAATGGCGAGTGAAACGCTTGGGGCACGTAAGTCCTTTTTGAAAATTTCAGATACTGACCTCTCGGTGGCTGTAGACATATGGCCGCGCATTCAAGACAAGCTGCCAAAAATACTTGATGGCTTCTACGCTCATGTTCGTACGATTCCGCATTTGGCGAAATTGGTCACAGGGCGTGAAGACATGCTTGTCAAAGCGCAGATAAAACACTGGCACGTCTTGTTCACCGATGGTCTGAGTGACACCTACTATGACAACGCTATACGCATAGGTCAGGCGCACGTACGTATCGAGTTGGACCCGACCTGGTATGTGGGTGCTTATTCGTACCTGATGCATGAACTTGCCGAACTCATCCATGAATCACATCCACTTGCGCGCAAAAAAGCAGCGCGAGAGATCAGTGTTGTGAACAAATTGATCATGCTGGATATGGATTTGGCGATCTCCACCTATCACGACCAGATCGTTCAAGAGGGCAAGGCACGTGAAGACCGTATTCGTGACGCTGTTGCTGACTTTGATACGCTCCTGAACACCACCGTCGATGCATTGGGAAGTGCATCAGGTGAGCTGGAAGGCGTCTCTGCAAAGTTGAGCGATGTAACGGGTCAGGTTAGCGACAGAATCTCTGACATGGATGAGCGTTGCGGTGAAACGGAGCTGAGCGTTAATTCCAGTGCAGAAGCAACTGAGCAAATGCGTGCGGCTATTTCGGAAATCAGCCAACAGGCAGAGCAGTCGCGATCAGTCGCCGCAGATGCCGTCACTGGCGCCGAGAAAACCAATCAGTCGATGCGTGAACTTGCGACGGCTGCGGATATGGTTGGTTCGGTCATTCAATTGATTTCCGATATCGCTGCGCAGACAAACCTGCTTGCTCTCAACGCGACCATTGAAGCGGCGCGCGCTGGTGAAATGGGTAAGGGTTTCGCAGTGGTTGCGTCCGAAGTGAAGGAGCTTGCTGGGCAAACGACCAAGGCTACGGAAGAAATCACGGAGCAGATTGCCAATATCCAGCGTGCTACACGGCAGTCTGCGGACGATATCGAAGGCATCAGCGAAACGATCAACAGAGTTGCATCGATTTCTGCTGCCATTGCATCAGCGGTCGAGGAACAAACAGCTGCAACTGGCGAGATCTCAACTAGCGTTCAGACCGCAGCGAGAAGCACGGGCGTGCTCTCTGAAGGGATCGTGTCTGTACGCGAGACAATGTCTACTGCTGAAGATTCTGTCTCGATGGTTGCCTCGATGGCACAAGATGTAAAGTGCCAAGCGAACAGCATCGTTTCCGAGGCTGAGGTCTTCTTCAAGAAGGTTATGGCCAGCTAAGGGTCTTCTCTATCTGAAAACAAAAAAAGGCGCTCAGGAATGAGCGCCTTTTTTATTTGATCTTTTTCGATCTGATTTAGTTGAAGAGTGCCTGACGCTCTGCTTCTGTCATGGATTCCATCGGGTCTTCTGCATCATCGGATTCAGCCTGTTCCCAAGCAACGTCTGCAGAGGCTTCTTCAATCTCGGCATCGAACATCTGTTCGATCGCGGTGGTGTCAAGTTCAACACTCGCGTCATCTTCCTCGAACTGGATGCTGTTCTCGGCGGTATCGAGATCTTCAATGACAGGTTCTACTTCTGGCTCGCCTTCTCCGATGGTCTCGAATGAGATTTCTTCTTCAGCAAGTGCAACGGCGACTTCTTCTTCGGGTGCGTCAGCTTCTGGTTCAGCGACTTCAGTTTCTACCTCGTCCGCCGCCTCAACCTCGTCTTCGCTGTCGTCGTCAGCTGCCGGAGCGTCGAACATCGCGTCGATGTCATCTGCTGCCATTGGTTCCTGTGACGCCTCATCTGACATGATCGCATCGATGTCTGCTTCATCGGCAACGGTGTCTGTCTCGATCTTGTCAAAGGAGATTTCGTCGGCCGACAGGCCCTCGTCTTCATCTGTATCAGCGCTGGCAAAAAGGTCGTCGACGTTGCCTTGGCTGACGCCTTCGCCTTCCAGCTGAGGGCCATTGAGCAGATGTGCGTCGGGACGAGTGTCGACCGGCGCATCCATATCCTCTACTTCAACCTCCGCAAGACCCCAGATGTTGATCATGGTGTTGATGCGGCTTTCCAGGTAACGCAGAACATGGACCACCTTCGTGGTGCGCTGTCCGGTCAGATCCTGGAACGAGCAGGCCATGAAGATCTCGGTCGCCATGGCGTCAATCTCGTCACAGGATTCTTCGGCTGCGCCTGCTTCACGCAAGTTCCAGGCGATTTCCTGAATTTTTTCCGCAGACTCCAGGATCGTTGACGTTGCACCCTCGGTCTGGGTGACAATGGCATCCAGTTCGTGGGAGGCGTCGACAAACCGGTTGGGTGCGTCGTTTTCGGCCTTGATGTTGGCAATCTCTTTTTTGGTGCGCTCGATGGCTTCATGCATTTCTGCAATATCTAGCCGGATCGCATCCATATTGGGAGCTTTGCCCTCGCGACTCATACCTTTTTCAAGGCGCTTGATCGCGGCCAAAATTTCTTGTGTTTCTGGCGTTTTATGACGGGTGAGGTATTCTTTCAGAAACTTCCTGCCGCGCTCTGATTCCATCAGAGTTTGTTCAAGTGTCTGATACTCTGCCTCCCCGATGGGGGTCTCTACGCTTTGTGCTTCAGCATTTTGCATATGTGCGACTGTCTCGGCTTGCCAAGTGATCATAAGAGGCCGTATCTCAGACGACGTCACGGGAAGCCTACAGTTCAAATAGTTAATATCTCTTTATAATGGAATTGAGTTGTTTATGCATAAATCGACTACGTTAGGCTTGGGCGTAAGTGGCTTGTTTGCAACTCACTTTTTTGGATTTGGTTTCTACCTGCCGTATTTTCCGTTTATCTTGGAAAGTGGCGGACTTTCCGTAACGCAAGTTGGCGTTGTTCTTGGTGCGTCTACGATTGCGCGCATTATAGCCAATCCTTTGATGACGGCTTTATCTGATCATGCCGGTCGTCGGCGGCTTTCCATCTTCATCTATTCTGTAATAGGCAGTTTGTTTGTTGTGCTGTTTGCGCTTACCGACGGGTATTGGGCAGCGCTTCTGACTGTCTCCGGACTTTTGATCTTCTGGTCGCCTATCGTGCCATTGAGTGACGCCTACGCAATCAGCGCCTCGCGTACCCATGCGCTTGATTATGGAAAGATGCGGCTTTGGGGCTCGCTTGGCTTTATCGCAGCCAATCTGCTTGGTGGCTGGATTATTGGCAGTCATGGGACCGTGCCGCTGCTCGTGATGTTGGGCCTTGGTGTTTTATCGACAGGCCTGGTTGCGGTGATTTTGCCGCCGCAAGGTCCGAAGGGTGAGGAGCCTGTGCTCGCCGGCAAGGATCAGAAGCCGCACTTTCTTGCGGAGCCCAAGTTTCTCATAATTCTTATCGTTATCGGCATGCTACAGGGTGGTCATGCCGCTTACTATGGATTTGCAACGCTGTATTGGAGCGCAGCAGGACTGTCTCAGTTCTATATTGGTATCCTATGGGCAATTGGTGTGGCAGCGGAGGTCGCCTTGTTCATGTTCGCCCGGAGATTGCAGTTACGCATGGGCCCACAAGTTTTCCTCCTTGTTGCTGCTTTGTCAGGTGCACTGCGCTGGACCTTGTTCCCGCTAGCAGACGGTCCAGTCGCAGCGATTGCGATTCAGTGTCTGCATTGTCTGACTTTTGCCGCCGGGCATTTGGGGGCAGTCGCTTACATTTCCAGGATTGTTCCAGAGAAATGGTCGGCGACCGGTCAAGGCTTCATGGCAGCGTCAAACGGTATTCAACTTGCCATTGGAATGGCTATTTGCGGGCCTCTGTTTGCCATGGACGCTCGCTATCCCTTCTGGCTGATGGCAGCCACTTGTACCGTTGCAAGCATAGCCTTGCTCGCTCTTTGGCCAATGATGAGGGACAAATTGGCACAGCATGCTGTCGTAACTTAATGCCTTGAGCGGTGGATACAAAAACGGCCGGAGCCTTTTGGGGCATCCGGCCGTCTTCTTACCAGGTCTTGTCCGGTGCTACCCCCAAAGTGCAGGGGAGGCCGGAAACATGATGCTGCCGTCATATCGAATCGGGTTGTCCCGATCTTCGGCGAGCAGCAGCGGTGCGTCCAGATCGACGAAGTCAGCTGCCTGTGCGATCAGCATGGCTGGTGCCATCGCCAATGATGTTCCGAGCATGCAGCCGACAAACAACTGGAAATCCAGTTTCTTGGCTTCATCTGCCAGTGCAATCAGTTCGGTAAGACCACCGGCCTTGTCGAGTTTCATGTTGATGGCATCATAGCGTTTACGCAGAACCGGTAGGTCTTTGCGCGTGTGCAAGCTCTCATCCGCACAACATACAACCGGTCGGTCGATTTCGCCCAGCAGTTCATCCTTGCCGGCGGGAAGTGGCTGTTCGATCAAAGCAACATCTGCTGCCTGACATGCTGCCATGTTTTCTTCAAAACAGCTCTCATCCCAGGCCTCGTTGGCATCGACCATGAGGCGAGAATGAGGCGCGTTGCTGCGTACAGCTGCAATGCGTTCCGCGTCGCCTTGACCTGCCAGTTTGACCTTCAATAGGGGACGGCTCGCCGCTTCAGCAGCTGCCTTTGCCATTTTCTCTGGCGTGTCGACGCTGAGCGTATAGGCCGTAGTGACTTCCTTGAGCGGAGCAAAGCCTGCGAGTTCGGCAACGGTCTTGCCTGACTGTTTTGCTTCGAGGTCCCAAAGCGCGCAATCGATTGCGTTTCGTGCAGCGCCCGCAGCAACGACGTTTTGAAGCTCTTCACGCGACATGCCGCCGGCCAACGCGCTTTCAACAGCACGGATCTGAGCGGTGACGCTGTCCAAGCTTTCATTGTAGCGCGCGTAAGGAACGCATTCTCCGCGGCCTGTCACCCCGCCGTCGCTGATGGAGACCATCAAGACTTCGGCGTGTGTGCGCCGTCCACGGGAGATGGCGAAGCCTTCTCCCGCTATTTTGAAGCGTTCAGTCTCAATTGAGATCTGACGGGTCATGGCGCACCGAATTCAGTTGCGACCTGGTCAACGATGTTTTCCATACCGAAGCGGACTGGGTCGGTAGCTGGCAAACCGCCATGCTCTTCAGAAAGCTTTGCGAGGTAAGCCTTGGCTTCGCCTTCTTCCAGCGCAGAAGTGTTGACCGCGATGCCAACGCAGCGGATGTCCGGGTTGGTCAGCGAACCGCATTGGACTGTGAGATCAATAACCTGCTGGATCGTTGGCAATTTTGCTGGAACGCCGCGCATGGTTTTGCGGGTTGGCTCATGGCAAACAATGAAGCCATCTGGCTGAGAACCGTGCAGGAGACCAAGTGTCACGCCCGCAAAAGATGGGTGGAACAGTGATCCCTGACCTTCGATGATCTGCCACTGATCATCGTCGACTGCAGGAGAAATCCATTCAGCAGCGCCAGATATGAAGTCAGCGATGACAGCATCAAGTGCAACTCCACGACCGGAAATGAAAACGCCGGTCTGGCCAGTCGCGCAGAAAGAGCTCTTGTAGCCACGGTCATTCATGGCCTTGTCCATTGCAAGGGCGGTGTACTTCTTGCCAACGGAACAGTCGGTGCCGACTGCCAGGATACGCTTTCCGGAACGCTTTGTGCCTTTTCCTGTTTCAAACGAGATATCGTTGAAACGCACGTCGAACAGCTTGCAGCCGTTCTTTTCGGCAGCTTCCTTGATTGCAGGAATGCTGGAGAGACGGACATGAAGGCCTGTTGCGACGTCAAAACCGGCTTCGAGCGCTTCGATAACGGAGGTGATCCAATGCTCTGGCAGCTTGCCGCCCGCATTCACGGCGCCGACGATCATCGTCTTGACACCTTGTTTTTTTGCTTCGTCAATGCTCAGGTCCGGCAGGCCAGTGTCGGCAGCGCAGCCAGGCAGACGAAGTTGGCCTGCACACCAGTCCTTGCGCCAGTCTACAATACCGGTCGCAGTCTTGGCTGCCAAAGCGTCAGGAACGTCTCCAAGGAACAGGAGATATGGTTGTTTGATTTCCATTTGTTTTGTCTCCGTAGGGCCAGACTGGAAGGATGTCTGGACGAAAAACTGATAGGCAAGGTATACGAGGGACTCTCATCAACCGGCAAGGGGGGGAATCGACCGAATGGCGTTTCTGGAAAAAGTGACAGAACCAACTTGCCGACTTCTCCAGGTCGGGGATCTCGTCACGCTTGTACTTTCCGGCGATTGGGTGGTCAATACTCTAGAAGCGGCACAGATTGCTCTTTCCGATCTGGACCTGAATGACGATCGATATAGTCTGATCGATTTGTCGGAAGCTGGCACGATTGATACTTCTGGCGCATGGATTATTCATCGTTTGCACGCACAACTGGAGTTCCAAGGGCGACGGATCAAGCTGTCCGGTTTGGACCAAAAACGTCAAGCTTTGTTCTCTGAGATTGAAGAACACCATCCTTCGCAGCGCAAGAAGAAAAAACGTCGATATTCGGTTGTCGACTATCTGGAAAACGTCGGCCGGGAGGCGGAAGTTATATGGACGGATATGCTGGCGATGCTGCATATCCTTGGATCGCTGGGTGCAGTGCTGACAACAGTATTGCTGCAGCCAAAGCGCCTGCGGAGCATTTCCATTGCGGTTCAGTTTGATCGAACCTGTATTGGAGCAGTTCCGATTGTTGCCTTGATGAGCTTTTTGATCGGGGCGATCATTTCGCAGCAAGGCGGGTTTTACCTCAGGCAGTTTGGTGTCGAGATATATGTCGTCGATTTGGCCGGGGTGCTGGTTCTGCGTGAAATTGGTGTGATTCTGACGGCGATCATGGTTGCCGGCCGGTCCGGGTCAGCATTCACGGCTGAAATTGGCGCAATGCGTATGCGCGAAGAAGTGGACGCTCTGCACGTTATTGGCATGAGTGTGACGGAAGTCCTTATCCTGCCGCGCATTTTGGCCTTGATGCTCTCCATACCGGTGCTGACCTTCGTAGCAGATCTAGCGTCCTTGCTCGGCTCCGGTTTGGTGGCGTGGGCTTACCTGGATATTTCTCCCCAGGCATTTTTGACTTTGCTACCAGAGGCCATTTCTCAAACGACACTGATCGTTGGATTGGTGAAAGCGCCGTTCATGGCGTTGATCATCGGTCTGATTGCCTGTGTTGAGGGGATGAAAGTGGGTGGTTCGACGGAATCCTTGGGACGGCACACGACAATGTCTGTCGTAAAGGCTATCTTTCTGGTTATCGTGGTCGATGGAGTTTTTGCAATTTTCTTTGCGGCAATCGGAATTTGAGCCCGGTGATGATGGCACAGTCAAATCCAGACGATGATCAGGACACGTCACCAACGCAAAGCGATCCTGAACTTGCCTTGAAAGCACGCGGGATTACCGTTGGCTTCGGCAGCAAAATCATCTTGGAAAATGTTGATCTAGACGTTCGCAAGGGGGAAATCCTCGGCTTTGTCGGCGGATCTGGAACAGGCAAGTCAGTTCTCATGCGCGCGGTCCTGGGACTTGTTCGCAAGCGTTCTGGAACGATTGAAGTTCTGGGTCAAAAGCTCGACAAAAAGAACGCGGATCAGCGGCTTTCCATTGAAAGACGCTGGGGTGTTTTGTTTCAGCAAGGAGCGCTTTTCTCATCGCTCACGGTGAAGCAGAATGTTCAATTGCCAATGCGAGAGCATCTGGATATCGATCAACAGTTAATGGATGAGCTTGCGAGGCTGAAGCTGTCGTTCGTTGGCCTGCCTCCAGATGCCGCTGACAAGTATCCATCTGAGTTATCGGGCGGGATGATCAAACGCGCTGCCTTGGCCCGGGCCTTGGCGCTTGATCCGGACTTGGTTTTCTTGGATGAACCGACGTCGGGGCTAGATCCGATTGGCGCGGCTGAGTTTGACCGTCTGATCCGCAATTTGAGCGAGACGCTTGGGCTCACCGTCTATATGGTGACACATGATCTGGATAGTTTGCATTCCATTTGCGACCGTGTCGCTGTGTTGGCGGACAAGAAGGTATTGGTTGTGGGGACCATGGACGAAATGATGACCTTTGATCACCCATGGGTCATCGAGTATTTCCGGGGTGAGCGCGCCCTGCGGCGTAAATAGGAAAGGGGCTTATGGAAACCCGTGCCAACTACGTAATTATTGGTGCCTTCATCACGGCAGTTCTTATTGGCGCTTTCAGCTTTGTGTATTGGCTGGCAGCGACAGCTGAATCACGCGAGAATGTTTTCCTGAAAATCATCTTCCCTGCGCCCGTAACCGGCCTGACCATCGGCGGTCAGGTGCTTTTCAACGGAATCAAGGTCGGTGATGTGAGTGCCCTTGATTTTGATCGCAACAATCCGGAAGTGGTGGTTGCGACCGTGCGGGTGAAACCTGATACGCCGCTTCGCAAGGACACCACCGCCGCGCTGAATTTTACCGGACTGACTGGTGTTGCCTATGTGGATCTCAACGGAGGTACCGTTACCGCAGATCCATTGCTGAATCCGCAGAGTGATCAGACGCCGGTGATCTACGCGGCTCGGTCGATGTTTGATGACATTGTTGGTGGGGCCAGTGAAGTTCTCGGATCTGCCGGCACCACGATGGAATCCATTGATAATTTCTTGAAGAAAAACGGTCCCGCGCTCTCTCGAACGGTTGAAAACGTTGAGACTTTTACCGGGGCATTGGCGTCCAATTCGGAGGGCGTCGAGACATTCATGGCCAGTGTGGCAAGTGTCAGTACTTCGATCGGAAAGCTTTCTGAAAGAATGGAAGGGCTGGTGGTTGAGGGCGAGCGCATTCTCGCAGCTGTTCCTTCCGACAAGGTCGAGAGCATTGTCGGTGACATTTCCAAGTTCAGCACCAGTTTGGGCGATGCCTCGAAGGGCATCAACAAGGTTGTTTTGGATATCGAGGGTGCCGCCGCGGACATTCAGCTCTTTACACAGAAGCTCAACGGCGGCCTCGATGATATTGAGAAAATTGTTCAGGCCATCGATCCTGAACAAGTGGCGCGCGTGGTCAAAGGTGCTGCCTCTGTGGGCGATGTGCTTGACAAGAGAAGCGCAGATCTCGATCAGGCAATTGGTGCCTCCAACAAGGCATTGCAGAATATCGCCGAGGTCTCTGACACGATACGTGCCCATAGTGATGACATCGATATAGTCTTGACTGAGAGCAAGGCGATGATCGGCAATGTTGGTCAGATGGTGGCACGTAGCACCGAGGTTGTGTCCGCGATTGAGCCTGCGAAAGTGGCGAATATCGTTACGTCCGTAGAAACGGTCACCGCGGGCCTTGCCAACCAGAAAGACAGCATCGATGCGACTTTGTCGTCTGCAAGGCAGGCCGCAGAAGGATTTGCCTCCATGACAGCTGAGCTTCAGAAGTCGACGCCGGATGTCAAACAGGTGATTGCAGATGCCCGTGAAATGTCTGCTACGCTGAATGCGACGGCTGTGCGGGTTCAAGCCATTGTCGAAAAGGTTGATACAATGGTCGAAGGCGACAGCGAGGGTTTCTTCACCGAAGCGACAAAGGCTGCAAGCTCCATCCGCAAGATCGCTGATACTTTCGAAAAACAGGCTGATTCGATTGCTGGTGGCTTGTCGCGTTTTGCCAACAAGGGATCCAGCGATTTTTCTGCTGCCATGGCTGAACTCAATCGTACCCTCGTCAAGTTGCAACGTGCCGTTGACAGTTTTGACAGAAATCCCAGCCGCGTGATTTTTGGCGGGGAAGAAGTGCCGACTTATACTGGCGGGAAACGCCGTTAACGTTTAAGTAAGATAAGGGTACATCGAAGACGGCGTAATGAAAGATCATGTTGCCGAATTAGTATCGAGTGGGGCGCGGATATGATTGCCAACAGACGTCACGTCTTGGCATTGTTAGGAATTGGACTGGGTTTGGCCGGCTGCGCCAACAACACTCCATCTGCGCTTTATGGTCTGACGGCTGCCGATTTTGAGATGGCGGCGCCTGCGCGTAAAAGTCGACAGGTCCTTGTCCCTCGGCCGCGAGCTTTAAAGGCACTCGATAGCGATCACATTGCGGTTGTCGACAGTGGTCCGATTTACAGCTATTTCCCAAAGGCCGCCTGGGCCGATACGTTGCCAAGCGTTGTACAGTCCAAGATTGTCGAGACCCTTGAAGGGACGCAACGTCTCAGGGGCGTCGGTTTTCCTGGCGATGGCCTCTTGATCGATTATCAGCTTCAAACGGAACTGCGTGCATTTGCGCTCCATATTGATGGGCGTCCGCGAGCCGTTGTCGAGATATCTGCCCGCCTGCTGAACGACCGCAATGGTCGTACTGTTGCCACCAAGGTGTTCAGGACAGAGGTTCCTTCCGGCGGGAGCACGGTTGATCAGGCTGTTGCTGCGTTGAACAGGGCAGGGGAAGCCGTTTTCCGCGATATCGCGTCATGGGCCCTTCAGAAAATCTAGGGACCCTTCTGCTCCGGACCATCAGATTAAACTTACCCCGATGGTGTCTGCTGAGTTGTGCAGAGGGCTGACCCTCAACACATTTTAGGAAAGCGGTGGGCTCGTAGGCTCTTCACCTGGGTTCAGGGGGCGCCGTATGGTTGGAGCGATTGCCAAACGTGTGGTCAATGTGCGCAGAACCGGGTAGCGCGCAGAAACGTTTGCCCTGCTTTCACGCCAAACGACAAAGATGCCGGATCCAATGATGATCGTCGATCCGATCCCGACATAGATGTCTGGCTGCTCACCAAAGAACAGCATTCCGAAAACTGTAGCCCAGATGATCTGACTGTATTGTCCCGGGGCAACTACGGCAGCTGGAGCTCTTCTGTAGCCTGCAATGACAGCGAATTGTGCGAAGACTGAAAACAGCCCGATGCAAGCAACCAGCGCCAGTTGGGACAACGTCATTGGTGTGTAGACTTGTGGCAGCAGCATACCCATGACCACCATCGCCAAAATCATTGGGAAGAGGATCATGACAACCGTACGTTCCTGACGGCCGATCTTGCGCACCAAAACGGATGAAAGCGCACTACAACACGCAGAAATCAGACCTGCTGCATGTCCTAGCGTGAATTCGCTCGCACCGGGACGCAGAACAATCATGACGCCGATGAGGCCGACAATCACCGCCGCCCAACGTTGAGCGCGAACCACTTCGCCGAGTATGGGAATGGAAAAGACAGTGATCAAAAGCGGTGCAGCAAACAAAAGCGAATAGACTTCGGCGAGCGGCAATACTGTGAACGCATAGAAAGCGCACGACAGGCCGATTATCATCGTTGTCGACCGCAGCAGAACCAGCCATGGCTTTTTGGGGCGGAAGTTTCCAACCGACTTGTCTGCGAGCATCATGATCGACATGGGCACGAAGGCGAACAACATGGCGAAAAAGATGATCTGAAACACGGAGAGGCTCGCGCCAACGTATTTAGTGATCGCATCATGGGTTGAGTAAAGTGCAAAGCCCAAGAGCGCGATGCCCATGCCAAGAACCGGTGATTGCGTTGTTTCGTCTACTTTTGGATTGCTCATCCATTGAATATAGGCAGGAAAATTTCACAACGATAGCGTTTGCCTGAAAGAGTAAGGAGTTTTCCGCAGTGCATTCAACTTGTACAAATGACTTGTTGTACTGAATGTGTTTGGGATCCAGTTAGTGCACGAGAATATCTGACAATGAAAACCATTCGACTTCGTCCTGTGTGAGTTTGTTGCCAAGACGAAAGGAGAAGCTGCTGATTTCCTTCAGATCCTCTGTGACCGTGCAGTTGTACCAGATACGAAACCAGCCCGGCGCCCCATGCAACACGCCGCCGCGGACTTCTAGTTTTCTGCCGCTCCATTTTATGGCTTTTCGCGCATAGGGCATTAGAAGAGATGGTTTGATCTCGTTCTTCCAGTTAGCCACCTGCTCCATTGCCTCTGCATTGCAAAGCTGGACTACGCGTTCCTGGTTCTGGGTGTTTTCAAATTGTTCGCGCGTTTCCGCATCATCTTGGGTGCGAATGGCAGATGCTGCAAAGAAGCTCTTGGCATGTTGGAAGCCATCTTTTTCAACCCAGCCTCTACCATCCGTCTCATCACTATTGTTCGGTGAAGGGGAAAGTGTTTCGTAGGTCGGTTCTGCTTCTGGAGACGCCGTTGTTGAAGGGGTTGATCCGCCGCTGTTGTTCTCTTCCTGTCTCTTGATGACAAAAAACTCAACGACGAGCTCTGTTGGTTTCGAGGTCGTCCCAATGCTGATTGTGTGGAACGCCACCCACAGAAGTATGGCATGGATGAGAAGCGATGTTCCATAGGCGAGGGTTTTGTCGGCCCTGGCACGCTCAGCACCGTTGCGAATTTCTCCCTGAGAGACTGCTTGAGCGCCAGACGGGCTGTGTATCAAGTCAGGAGGGTCCAATCGCCGCAACTTTCAAAAGAACAAATAGACACCGTTGAGGCTAGGGCGACGTATGGGCAAAAAAATGGCGGGCCTTTTGGGCCCGCCATTCTTGTTTGATGATTTTGTGTTGTCGACTGATCTATTCGGGATCAATCAAAGCGGCCACTGGCGTGGGCCAGCATCGTGTAGACCTTGCCCGTATCCGAGCTGAGGTACGTTTGGCTCAGCATGTTGTCCCGGTCGTTGCGGGAAACCTGTGACAGCAAACGCTCAAAGTCTTCGACGTAACGCTCAACCGCAGTACGGAATTCAGGATCGCGTGCATACTTTTGACGAATTTCGTCAAAAGTCTTTTGGCCCTGGAGCGTATAAAGGCGGCGGGTGAAGACGTGACGCTCACCGTTCTTGTAGCGCTCCCAGAGATCCACGAATGTTTCGTGGTCTATGGCTCGGGCAATGTCTACCGATAGAGAATTCAGGCTTTCGACTGAATGCAGGGCTGACTTGGAGCCTTCAGGCGCCTCATCTTCCGAAGCCCGACGAAGCAGATCAGAAACCCATCCCTTTGGCGCATCCGCAGGACGTTCGGCTTGAGCGGAACGACGAGACTGCTTTTCAGCCTTCTGCTGCTGTTGGCGCGGGGCAGGGCGCTCGGCCTGTGCTTGCTGAGGCGCTGGAGCGCGGGCTGCCGACGCATAGGCCGGAGCCTGTGATGCTCCTGCCGGACGCGACATGTCCAATGTGTTGGACTGTCTTGCAACGATATCGGACAATTCAGACAGAGCTGTGATCTGCTCTTTGACGATCTTGCGCAGGGCAGCCGTTGATTCTTCCGCCTCGGCTGGCAGCTTCATGACGCCTTCCTGCAGCTCATCACGTGTTGCCTGCAGTTCACGATGTACGTCGCGGGCAACATCTCTCATGCGACCTGCTGCATCGTTGAAGCGATCAGATGCTTCGGCAACGGTGCGAGACATTTCGGACATGATGTCATCTTGCGCTGCCCGAATCGCATCACGGGCTTTTTGCCCCTCGAGACCGGCGGTCATCCGCATGGATTCAAACTGTTCGGCCACCTGCTTGGTTGCCGCTTCAGCTGCTGCGCTCAGCATATGCGCTGCGCCACGTGCCTTGTCGTCCGCCGTTTCCAGTGTCTCGGAAAGCGTGTCGGTGAAGGCACGCATCATGACATCGACCGACTCGGTCTTTTGCATCAATGTCTCTGCAACTTCCTCGATCGCCGTGCGGCGCTGGGAAATGCGATCATCAACAACGCGATTGGTTTTCTCAAGATGCTGGGCTGCAGCCGTCAATTCGCCTGCATTGCTGCCGACCCGTGCGGTCAGATTCTGAATATCAGCGAGTGTGGTTTCGGTGATAGTACGCAGAATGTCGACCTGGCCGTCAATCGTTGCTGCAGTCGCCTGCGTATCGGCAACGGCGCGATCAATCGCAACGCGGAACTCACTTGCCCGGCGCCCAAGGTTGGCTTCAATCTCGCTCAAGTTTGCGCCGGCTTCAGAGGAAATCTGCTGAAGATCGGTGTTAGAGCGGTTGAGCTTCTCTAGCACCTGCGTGACGTCTTCATCCAGACGTTGCTGTGTCTCGGCCATGATCTGCGCGGCCTGTTCGGTGCGGCTGGTGAGGTTGACGACGATTTTGTCGCCTGCTTCGACCAGAGACCGTGTGGCTTCCAGACCGTTTTGGGCAAAGGCGTTGGAGACTTCCTTGCCCTTGACGGTAATGGCTTCGAGAATGGCCTTGTGAACTTCATTCACGCGGCTGGACAAGTCATTTGCGCGATCCTCTATCGCGGAGACAAGTGCATTGCCATCGGTATCCATGAGTTTGGCGAACTCGTCGGATTTGCCGCCGATGGTGTCGTTGAGCAGTGTTGCCTTTTCAAGCAGGTCAACGGCGACCGAGTTTCCTCTGGATGCGAGCATGTCTGCTGCTTCAGTGATGGCGGAATGAACACGCTCACGCACATGATCGGCTTCGCCCGAGAGGGTTCCACGGATTTCCTGAAGTGTGCTGCCGAGGCTCTGACGTGCCTGTTCGCTTTCAGCTGTCAAGCTGCCGGAGATTTCAGCAATCAGCACGTTCATGTTGGTGCGGATCTTCTCGCCTTCACCGTTCAGTGAATCTGCAAATTCAGCCAATGTGCCTGCGTAAAGCGTGCGTGCCTTTTCGCTCTCCGCAGCCATTGAATGTGCGGCCTGACCGACGGCTTGCATGACAAGCTGTTCGACTTTGGAGCTTTCGCTGGACATGGAAGATGTGGCTTGTTCCATCGCCGATGTGATAGACGATGCCGCCTTTTCGCTTTCCTCGGACAAGGCGCCAGAGATGTTGGACAGGCGTTCTGTCAGAATGTTCTCGAGCTGAGCAGCGCGACTGTCGAGTGTCTCGGCAACTTCGAATACCTTGGCGCCGAGTGAGACGTTGATTTCTGCAATACGCTCTGAGAGGGACTCAGTCAGCTCCTCACTTTGCTTGCTCAAGACAGTTCCTGCCTCTGTCAGGCGGGTGTCGAGAGCAGACGTCATCTCATCCTGCCCTTCAACGAAGGCTTGGGCGATTTCCTTGGTACGGGAAATTAGGGTCTCGCTGATCTGGCGGGCGCGATTGTCGAGTGTCTCATCGATCTTGTCCGTGCCAGACGTCAGCGTATTGGCAAGATTTTCGGCTTTTTCCGTCATGTTGCCAGCTGCCAGATCAACGCGCTCGCCAAGGACCTTGCCGATTTCCTCGGCGCGGTCAGCCAGATTGTTGCCGGCATCTTCGACACGTTGGCCAAGCTGCAATGTGATGGCGTCGGAACGATCTGCCAGGAGGTCGGAGACAGAACGTGTCTTTTCTTCCAGGGCATCGGTAAAGCCGGCAGTCCGGTTTTCGATTGCGTCTGCAAGGATCGTTGTACGGGTCTCCAGAGCGGCTTCAAAGGCAGCCGTGCGTTGATCAAGCGTTAGATCGATTGTGTTGATCCGGCTGCCAAGTGTCGCGTCGAGATTGTCGAGACGGATGGAGAATGTGTTGTCCAGAGTGGAGAGGCGACCGTCCAGTGCCTCTGAAAGCAGAAGTGTTTTTGTATCAAAGGCTTCAACCAGGTTGCTGCCCTTGTCCGAGATCAAACCTTCAAGTTCGTTGAGACGTGCTCCCAGACCTTCCTGGATGATTTGCCCACGCATGTCCAAGGTCTCGGTGATGGTGAGACCGGCTGTGTTGATGTCGTGGGTAACGCTTTCGCCGCGAGAGGCGATCAGCTCGGCCAGGGCCGTTCCGGTATCTGCAAGACGCTGGGTGATGTCACCTGTCTGCATGCCGAAGCTTGCTGAGACTTCTGCGGAAATCTCCTGCAAGGTTTCCTGGAACCCAATGCTGTGCTGTTCCAGGATCGCAGCAAGTTCATTGCCGCGCGAGGAGAGGCGCTCATCAAGCTCATTGCCGTTGACCGTAATGGAGCTGTAGATCCGCTCTGCGATGAGGTCGAATTTCTCCGCCAGCTCGCCGCCGCGTACGGTGATGGTGTCTGTCAGGCTGCCAGCTGTTTCGTCAAGCTTGGCTGCAATTTCACCGCCGCGCAATGACAGGTCAACAACGATGGATTCACCGGTTCCGCGCAAGCTCTCGTTGATGTCGTTGCTGCGGTCCGTGATGGAGGTGATGATCTCACTTCCAGTGTGGGAAATCGTTTCGGAGAATTCCTGACCACGTTCAGAGATGTTTTCAACCAAGCGGTTGCCTGTCTCGGTCAACGTCAGATCCAGCGTGGTGACGCGGCTCTCCACAGCACCCATAAGCTCTTCGGTGCGGTTTGTGACGGTATCGATCAAACGGCCACTGGTCAGTGACATGTTTGCATTGATTTCCTCAGTACGCTGACTGATGGATTCACCAACGTTCTGACCAGTCGTTTCGATGGCCGAGCGAACTTCGTTGGTCTTGGTGTCGAGTGTTTCGATAACCTGCGTGGAGGAGGCGCTGAGAGAGCCCTGCAGACGCTCGCCGCGCTCTTCGAGCGTTTCGACAAACTGGTTTGCTGTGGATGCAAAGCGTTCGTTGATCTCGTTGCCGCTCTTGGTGAAGTTTTCCCACATTTCACCGCCAACGCGAGACAGGTTGTCGACGAGGTCACCACTGGATTCAGTCAGACGTCCAACGTACTCATCACCGCGAGCTGTCAAAGAATCGACCAGATCATTGCCGGAGACGGACAGATTGGTGTTCAGTGTATCAATGCGGCTGTCGAGGCTGGATGTGAGTTCATCGATGCGCCCGTTGATAGCGTCAACGAGGCGGCTTGTTGCCTCTTCCGCTGTCGCACCCATTGAATCAGAAGATGTGGCGAGCTGCGTTGAGAATGTTTCATGGGCGCCCGCGATTGTTTCGCGAACACGCTCTGCATTCATTATGATGGATTCGCGCTGGCTGATGAGTTCATCAATCAGGGAGCGGATCTTCAACTCGTTGTCGTTATAAGAGCGTTCGAGCGAAGACACCTCGTTATGGACGAGAACTTCCAGTTCGCTGGCACGCGCGATGGCGCGTTCGATGCCATCACCCATGGCAGACACTTCGCGGCGGATTGCCTGACCAACAGAGAGAATGGATTCTTTCGCCATGTCTTCGGGTTCGGCAAGACGCAGGGCGACTTCGGTCATGCCACGAGCGACGATGCGCATTTCCTGAGCACGCCATACCATCATGGCCATGACCCAGAAGAAGACGATCGGCACGATGATTGCGACTGCGGCCAGGATGAATTGAGGCTCTTTCACCATGTCGAAGAAGCTTGGCGCGTTGTTCACGTCGATGCCGGTCGATGAAATGGTGAGGCTGGCGCCAAGGGCACCCCAGATCACGGACAAAACCAAAGCGACAAAGAACGGCGCAGAAGAAGGGCGTCTCTGAAGGGCGAAGATCAGGTTGCCGATGTTGCGACGATCGTCGTTAGCTGCAGGTGGGCGGTTTCCACGCTGGCGTCTGCGGTTCTTGTTGTTTTCATCCCGCGAACGACGTTGCTCGGATTTGGCCGAGCGATCAGCCTTGGGTGACTTGTCGTCACCGCCTGGTCGTTTTGTTTCTAGCGGGGAACTCGCAGTTTCAGGTCCACCAAAATCCAGCTTGAGGGCCTCTTCAACAGCGGAAAGCGCTGCTTCAGCCGGATCTTTAACCTTAGGAGGATTAGCCATATTCGTGTCGCCTCACGTCGGTACGCATATTACTCCCCATGGTTTCCGTCGCATTGGAAACCGATGGGATACTGGCCATGAGCACGTTTCAAAACTGTCCTGGTTTGATGCGTCTCGTGGCCTGGCTTGGAAGGGGGCCGCCGCCGACCGGCTGACTTTCTTCAAAGCACAGCCTTACCCTACCTTACCGCATCTCATGTATTTAATGGCATAATCTCATCGATGGGACAACAAACATCAATCCTTTTAAGGAGCTAGAGCGGGAAGGTCACGGAGGACGCGAAGCTGATCGCGCAGGGTAAGAGTGCTTTTTGGGTTGATTTGAGGGCGTGTTGAGCGCTCTCGGTCGCGAGAATTAAGTGGCCCAATCGGAGCGATTTTTCCCTCCGTCAAAAAGCCGACCTTCCAAAAACAATCTTTGATATACGAATTGCTTCGCAGCAGATCAGGAAATTATGATTAATGCTTTCCTACGCATGGTATTGGAATCATGGAATAAAAGCTGAATCTATCTGAGTAGTTTTATGTGGAACTGAACTCGGCGGGCTCACTGGAAGCGCGATTTTGATTTCAATCAGAGGTACTTTGTCCGAGTTGTGGAGTGATTCTCAACGCGCGCATCTGTGATGCCTAGATGGTTGGCCGCATCTGATCGTTTAAAAATGTAAATGAGCTGTTAACCATTTTTTCACTTTGTTGGGGACATCGCGCTTAGGTGAGTCCCTTGCGTGAATGCTTCTCTGATTTTCAAACTTGCGAACACCAGTTAGAGTTTAATTCTGGACGAAAACAGGCAGCGGGATTGGTTGCCCGTTTCTGGATAGTGGTTAAATAAATCAGTAAATCTACGTATCTTGAGAAGGCCTTGTGCTCATGTCGCGTGCACCCACTGACACTAATAATGAGGTCTTTGATCTTGAGGCTTTGGCGGCCAATACGTTGGGTGATGAGGGGCTGGCGACGGAGGTCCTGTTGATGTTCAATGAACAGATGACGTTGGTGCTGACGAAGCTAAATGGATCTTCCGACCCCGATGAGTGGGGGCGTCTGGTTCATACGCTGAAAGGATCTGCACGAGGCGTTGGTGCATGTGAGATCGCGCGCGTGTGCGAGACCATAGAAGGAGAGCTACAGCAGCAATCGTTTAAGGGCTGGAGCAAGCTGGAAGATGCTATTATGCGATCCCGGTCCTTTATTTCGGGGCGTGTGGGTTAAGGTTCTGACCAAAAAAACGTGGCGCGTGCTTGACCTTTGGGGTGGAAGGTTTATTCCGGAAGGATCGACCCCAACACTCTGATCAGACGCGGATCATGCCAAAAATTATTTATGTAGCTGCAGATGGTAGCAAAACCGAGGTGGACGCAGCCAGCGGCTCCACTGTCATGGAAAATGCAATCAAGAACATGGTTCAGGGCATTGAAGCTGAGTGCGGCGGTGCCTGTGCTTGCGCGACATGTCATGTCTATGTTGATGAAGCTTGGAAAGACAAGGTCGGCGAGCCTGACCCGATGGAAGAGGACATGATGGACTTTGCATATGATGTGAAGCCGACATCACGCCTGTCTTGCCAGATCCAAATGAGCGACGACCTTGACGGGATTGTCGTGCACGTTCCCGAGCGTCAGGCTTAAACGAACATTTTCTGAATTCTGTATGTGCGAGGGGCATGCAGGATCAGTCTTAAAACACAAAGCCCGGGCGATGATGTCGCCCGGGCTTTTGCATTTGAGTGGTCCAAATGGCCGCTTGAACTATTGCGCAGGCGACTGAAGGGGTTTGCGGCCCCAGAACTCGACTTCATGTCCAACGTCCGGATTGGATGGGATCAGAGAGGCCAGCAGCAAACTGGCAAAGGCCATTGCAGCCCCTGACAGGAAGACGGCGGCAGGCGAGATCAACCAGATAAGTCCGAAGACAATGGGGATTACCACGGCTGCGATGTGGTTGATGGTGAAGGCCACACCGGCGGTTGGTGCAATGTCGGCCGGATCTGCGATCTTCTGGAAGTATGTCTTGATTGCGATGGCGATCGCGAAGAATGCGTGATCAACGACATAGAGGCCAGCGGCCACATTGGCATTTGTCACAAAGGCATAGCTGATGAACACGATAATGAGCCCAACGTATTCAAAGATAAGGGCTTTTCTCTCGCCGAAACGGACAATGAGCTGGCCGATCTTTGGCGCAAGCAGCATGTTAAACACGCCGTTGAGCAGAAAGAGCGCCGCTACCTCGTGAACGTGGTAGTCGAAGCGTTCGACCATCAGGAACCCTGCAAAAACTGTAAAAATTTGACGTCGTGCACCGGCCATGAAGGTCAGTGCGTAGTACAGCCAATAACGTTTGCGCAGGAACAGTTTTTTGTGTTGCGGTACGCCTTCTCTGAAGTGGGGAAAGGCGATGATCAAGAAGATCAGTCCGATAACCGTCAAGCCTCCGGCTATCAGAAAAACCGTGGCAAAGGAGAGGTTGAAGGTCTGCCAACCCAGGAAAATAAGTCCATAGGCAACCAGCTGTGCGAAGGCACCGACCGAAATGATCTTACCCATGGAAGCTGCGGCATTGGCCTTTGGCAACCATTGCAGGGACAGCGACTGGTTCATGGTCTCATAATAGTGAAACCCCACCGACATGACGAAGGTCGTAATGTAAAAACCCATCGCCGTCGGGAAATACCCGGTTGCTGCAACCCCAACTCCAAGCAGCAGAAGAGACACATAGGCCAGCGTCTGTTCCCGCATCACGAGCAGGAAAAAGACCGCTGCAAAGCTCAGAAATCCGGGTATTTCGCGTATTGATTGCTGGATGCCAATTTCCTTGCCGGTGAAGGAGAGTTCATGAACAGCGAAGTTGTTCATGAGGTTCCACCAGGCGGCAAAGGACAATTGCATGATGCCGGCCATGATCATCAAGAGGACCACGGGGGAACGCCAAGTCCTGGCGGACATCGGATCGGCAGATTTTGTAAAATAGCTCATCGATTGGGGTCTCAAAGGAAGGTGACGCACTTTCTAAAACAAAAATGCGAGTTGGCGGTAGACTTAATTGTTATGGACACAATTTAGCTTCGCTCAAGTTTGATGCACTTGATCTGCGGATGGACCTTCAATTGCGCGCCAGATCCTGCATCGCATTTGTCAGGCCTTCGACCGTAAGCGGATACATCCGTTCATCAATGAGTTCGCAGATCATCTGGATTGACTGGGTATAGTTCCAGCGCCGTTCATCGACAGGATTGAGCCAGACGACCTTCTTGTAAGTGGTTGCAACACGTTCCAGCCACTGTGCCCCGCTTTCCTTATTCCAGTGCTCAACGGACCCTCCGGGATAAGCAATTTCGTAGGGGCTCATGGAGGCGTCGCCGACAAAGATGATCTTGTAATCAGAAGGATATTTATGAAGCAGGTCCTCAGTGGCGATCTTTTCCGCATGCCGCCGACTGTTTTGTTTCCACACATGCTCATAAAGGCAATTATGGAAATAGAAGTGTTCCATCACTTTGAATTCCATTCGTGCGGCGGAAAACAACTCTTCGCAGATCCTGATATGATCGTCCATGGAACCACCAATATCGAAGAACAGGAGCACTTTGACCGCGTTGCGGCGTTCAGCACGCATCTTGACGTCCAGAATGCCCTTCTGGGCCGTTGATTTGATGGTGTGTTCCAGATCCAGCTCTTCTGCTGCGCCAGATCTGGCAAAGTTGCGCAGTCGCTTGAGCGCTACCTGAATGTTGCGGGTTCCAAGTGCCAGGGTATCGTCGAGGTCTTTGAATTCACGCTTGTCCCAAACCTTGACTGCGCGCCGGTGACGGCTTTCCGACTGGCCGATCCGTATGCCCTCGGGATTATAGCCATAGGCTCCAAAAGGTGAGGTGCCTGCTGTGCCGATCCATTTGTTGCCGCCCTGGTGGCGTTCCTTCTGGTCCTGCAAACGCTTCTTGAGCGTTGCCATGAGTTTTTCAAACCCGCCGAGGGCTTCAATTTCAGCTTTTTCCTCAGCGCTGAGGTGCTTTTCCGCCAGTTTGCGGAGCCACTCCTCGGGTATCTCCTCAGCGTCGGTGTCACCTAGCAGTTCAAGTCCTTTAAAGACCTTTGAGAAGACCACATCAAAGCGATCAAGATGAGCCTCACTTTTCACCAGTGCTGCGCGGGCAAGGTAATAAAAATCTTCGGTCCGGCGATGAGCGAGATCCTTCTCCAACGCTTCCATGAGGAGGAGATATTCGCGCACCGAGACCGGGACGTTTGCCGCCTTCAGTTCTGTAAAAAAGGTGATGAACATGCTGGGAAGGTAATCCTCTGGCGAAGGGCTGTCGAGCCGCTTCAACCGAAGGACTGGCCGTCGTCAGTTTTTTTGACCGTTGCCGACGCTCAGTCCTTGTCGGCTTTTTCATTGTCTTGGGCATCTTCGGCGGTGTCGGGGTGCAGGCTTCTTCCGAGAATATGGCTGTCGCGCCCAACAACGTGGCTGCTGGCGCCGACGATCAGGGGATCAGGTTCACTGACAATGTGCTTATCCTTGTCTGGATAAGGCAGGGAATTCAGAAAGTGTTCCATGCAATTGAGACGTGCTCGCTTCTTGTCGTTGGACTTGATGATTGTCCACGGGGCATCAGCCGTGTCGGTATAGAAGAACATGGCTTCCTTGGCTTCGGTGTAATCATCCCACTTGTTGAGCGATGCCTTGTCGATGGGCGACAACTTCCACTGCTTGAGCGGGTCGGTTTCCCGTGCCTTGAAGCGGCGTAACTGTTCGTCCTGCGTTACAGAGAACCAGTATTTGTAAAGCAGCACTCCATCTCTCACCAACATCCGTTCGAAGTCCGGTGCCTGGCGCATAAACTCCAGATATTCGTTGGGAGTGCAGAACCCCATTACACGTTCCACGCCCGCACGATTGTACCAGGACCGGTCGAACAGAACCATGTGGCCGCCCGAGGGAAGGTGACGGATGTAGCGCTGGAAATACCACTGTGATCTTTCTTCATCTGTGGGCTTTTGGAGCGCAACAACATTCGCACCGCGCGGATTGAGGTGTTCCATGAAGCGCTTGATGGTGCCGCCCTTGCCAGCAGCATCGCGGCCTTCGAACAGGATCAGAACGCGCTGTTCGGTTTCCTGTATCCAGCGTTGAGCTTTCAGCAGTTCCACCTGAAGCTTGCGCTTGCGCTTTTCATAGGCGGAGCGACGCATCTTTGTTTGATAGGGGTATTCGCCACTCTCGAAGATGTGGTGGATGGTATCTGGATCGTGGCGCATCTCGGCCAGGTGATGAAGGGCTTCACCTGTTTTTGAGGGCATGCGTTCTGGTGTCTTGGGAGATACAGCCTTCTGGGACCCTAAAGCTTCTGGTGCCTCAGTGTCCGGCTTTGGTGGTGTGGTACCGTCGTCGCTCATCATCGCATATTCTCCCTTCACCGTAGCGTAGGGGAATATTATCATGCTTTTCCAGTCAAAACGTTGCCTGCGCGTGCTTTTTGAATGTGGGAGCTAGCTTGAAGTGCCTAATCTTTGATGTCTTCAGCTTTCTCGGTCGTCTTGATGAGTTCGCCAGCAAAATCTGAAAGACGTGGTCCCTTTGTATCGATGAAGGGAGCAGGGCGGCACACAGCGATTGCGGCTATACCAATTCTGGCTGTGAGAACACCATTCAAGAGACCTTCGCCAAGTCTTGCCGACAGGCGGGCCGCCAATCCGTGACCAAGAACCTGCGATGCAAAGCTTTCGCCTGCTGCCATGCCGCCGGTAATCGCAAGGTGAGTGACGATGTGTTTGGTTAGGCGGATAAAGCCGAGGGTTCCCGGACGGCCACCGTATAGCGTGGAGAGTTTGCGAATGGTGCGCAAGTTTTCAAACAAGACGGCCAGGAGGTCAACAAGGGCACGCGGGCTGACGGCTGTGACAAGCGATACTCTTTTGGCACTGGCCAGAACCACTTGCTGCGCTTGCCGGTCCAGTGTTCGCATCAGGTCACGTTCGGCCAGCACGATCAGATCGCGGCCATCAATGACTTCATTCATGTGCTCGCCAAGGCGTTGCCGACCTCGTGCTGTTTCCGGAACGGAGCTGTACAGGGCGACCAGCTTATCGAGGTTCTGTCGTGCAGCCTTTGCGTCGTTGTCGGCTGCTGCTTTTGTCAGTGCTTCGCGCAGATGCTCCATTTTGGCGATGCGCAGGATGCCGACATATTCCTTGATGATAAGCCCGACAAGGCTCGTGACGGCTATAACTGTCAGACCGACGGCCACCCAGCCAAGCCATGTCTGGCGGGCAAAGAGATCCTGGATCAAGCTGTCGATTGCCAATCCAAAGGCAAGGCTGACCAAGCCGCCAATACCAATGCCGATCCATTTGAAAAAGGAGAATCCGGACTTGGTTTTCTTGTCAGGTTTGCCTGCCTGTGCCGTGATTTCATCAAGTCCGACAGGCAGCGATGGATCGACCAGGCTGAGGTCTGGATCGGGCAGTGAAATCTTGACGCGTGTATCGGTCGATGCAAAAGCGGCAGGACGTCGCTGGCCAGTCTTTTTCTCATTCATGACAGACGATCTCCGATCAGGAATTCAATGGCGCGGTCCAGCCTGATATGGGGTAATGAAAGCGTAAAGCCTTCTGCGGTCCGGGTGAGCGGTGGGGGGCGGAAGCGAACCACCTGAATGGCATCGCCGTCCTTTTCAGAAATTGATTCAAGTCCTGAAAAGACTGATTCAGGATCTTCGGGTAAGTCACCGGGAAATATGGCGATTTCAGAATTGCCGTCAAAGGTTGAACCGTTGACTTTCTCGCCTGGAAGAGGCGTTCCCAGAATGGCAGGAAGATCTTGGCCGTTTTCGTTGATGGTAGCTTCACGGGTAGCCCGGACAGCCGCCATGGCGACGACATCAACTTCTGCGCCTCTGAAACGGGCGTGTTCAATGCCTTTGAGAACAAGCTTTTGCAGTAGAGCCTGAAGCTTGTTGTGGTCTTCCCGATGGAGGTGATCAGCCTTGGTCGCAGCAAACAAAATGCGATCGATGCGACGGCTGACAATGGAGGCCAACCAGGACTTCTTTCCGGGTCTGAAGGTGGTCAGAACCTCACCAAGTGCCAGTTCCAAATCGTGCAATGCCTCAGGGCCTGCGTTCAGCGCATGAAGGACGTCAACAAGCACGATTTGCCGGTCGAGGCGGGCAAAGTGATCTCTGAAAAAAGGTCTGACTACATGGGCTTTATAGGCTTCATAGCGGCGTTCCATCATGGCACGGAGCGTGCCTGCGCGTGCAGACGCGGCGTCTGATGGTATATTCAAAGGTGCAAAAGTCAGGGCAGGCGTGCCTTCCAGTTCGCCGGGCATCAAAAATCGCCCAGGTGGCAACATGGACAAGGCCATGGTGTCGTCCCGGCAAGCGGCAAGATACTGCTTGAACGTGGCTGCAAGTGTTTGTGCGGTCTGTTCGTTTTCCGGGTCATCCGGTGTGACATCGGCCAAGGCTGCCAGGAAGTCTTTGGCAACTCCTTCGCGCTTGGGGGAGTGGGCGAGTTCCATGGCATCCGCGCAGAATTCGGCGTAGCTTTTCTTTAACAGCGGAAGGTCAAGCAGCCACTCGCCTGGGTAGTCGATGAGATCTAGGTGCAGCTTACCGCGGCCCAGTTTGCGCGACAAATACGACGCACTTTCATATTCAATGGTCAACCTGAGTTCTGAAACTTGCCGCGTTGACGAGGGCCAAATACGGTCGTTGATCAGATCGGCTGCGTGAGCCTCGTACTCGAAGCGAGGAACGGCATCATCCGGCTGAGGTTGGAGCTGGGCGCGGGACAGGCGTCCACTGGCATAAGCATTGAAGAGCGGTAGCCGGCCACCGTGCATGAGGTTGTGGACGAGAGCAGTAATGAAAACGGTTTTGCCGGCCCGCGCCAATCCGGTGACGCCTAGCCGGACTGTTGGGACAGCCAGATCGTTTGCCGATGCTGCCAGATTGGTGAGGCCCAAACGGGCTTCGTCTGCGATGCTTAGTATCTTGCTCACGTTTACCTCCAGCAGGAGATGTAGAGCGGCGGGGGTGGAATTACAATCCGGCGCCTGTTTCTGCCAGGGCGCGTGGTTTTACAAATCGTTGCAAGGCACCGGAGCGCGGCGACAAGTTCTGCCAGTTTTGAATGTCGAATGAAAACACCGACAGTGTGCCTGTTGGGTATTTGAACGCCATATCTTCGGCCAAGTCATGCGGGTCTTTTCCGAGCAGCGTCATCGCGGTGGCGTGTATTGCGTTGTTGTGCGCGATCACCATCAAGGTCTGTGCTGACTTTCCTTCACGCCGGATAATTGGAAGATAAGTTTCTTCCATGTCATCGTAGAGACTGCGATGAAACTCCAGATCAATCGAGTCCTCGTGCCAGACGTCCTGCAAGATCTGCAAAGTTTGGCGGGTTCTTTGCGCTGTGGAGCACAAGATGCGATCAGGCTTCAGGTTCTGCTCTGACATATATTGCGCAATCAACGCAGATGCTGTTTGCCCCCGGTCATTCAAGGGACGGTCGATGTCGCGCTGAGTTGGGTCAGTCCAGCTTGATTTGGCATGTCTGAGCAAAAGCAATGTCAGCACGGTCAGGGCCTCCAGTCATCGGGTCATCTTTAGTTCTGCAGGCTCAAGACACTCGTGAATGCTGTTAATGCGGGTGAAAGTTCTTCTTGCTGGAGCGGGAAACGATAATTCATCCAGATGGTGTAGTCGGCTTTTGCGCCGCTGATGTACCAAAGTGTTTCATGCAGGTTGACGGGCAGCCACGGTCGTGTGTTGAAAGATATGCCAGACGCGGCGGCCCCTTCGCCTGTCACTCTCTCGAAGCCTGCCGCTTGAAAGGTTTTCAGAAAAACTTCGCCGACGTCAGCAGCTGTGCCCGGCTGGTGCTGTCGCAGGACCAGCGTAATGCCATCCGGTCCGGCATAGACGCAGCCAGCCATACGGTTTGAATCAGAGGCCAATACCTTCGTGCGGAAGTAGTTGGCCACGATGTCCGGGCATCTCAGGCCAGTAAAGTGGCGCATGGCGCGCACATCAGCGACCCAGCCAACTTCTTCCTGCTGTATCAGAGATGATTGCGCGAAGCTCCGAGTGGACAAAAATGCGCTGAACAATCCTGCAATTATCAGGAGGAGGATTGCAGCTCTTTGTCGATCTGGGCGAAAACGCATGGGCTTGTCCATCAGTGAGACTTGATCAGATCAGTTTCCGTCACGCCGGGCCATGAATGCAAGCCTTTCAAACAGATGTATGTCCTGTTCGTTTTTCAAAAGCGCGCCGTGCAGGGGTGGTATTGCATTGCGGGTGTTGGAGGTTCGCAGGGTCTCTGCATCGACATCCTCGTTTACCAGCAGTTTGATCCAGTCCAGCAATTCCGACGTACTAGGCTTCTTCTTTAGACCGGGTACATCGCGCACATCATAAAAAGCTGACAGCGCCTCTTTCAGTAGACGCTGCTTGAGTCCCGGGAAGTGTACTTCGACAATTTCACTCATGGTTTCAGCATCGGGAAACTTGATGAAATGAAAGAAGCACCGCCGCAGGAATGCGTCGGGCAGGTCCTTCTCATTGTTCGATGTGATGATGACCACAGGGCGTTGCTCGGCCTTGATTGTTTCACCCGTCTCATAGACATGAAACTGCATGCGATCGAGTTCCAGCAGCAGATCGTTGGGGAACTCAATGTCTGCCTTGTCGATCTCGTCGATCAGCAGCACAGGTCGCTTTTGGGCAGTAAAGGCCTCCCAGAGCTTTCCCTTTCGAATGTAGTTGGCGATGTCATTGACTTTTTCGTCGCCCAGCTGGCTGTCGCGCAGCCGGGAGACTGCGTCATATTCATAGAGACCTTGCTGCGCCTTGGTCGTCGATTTGACATGCCACTCGATCAGGTCGGTGCCCAGAGCCGTGGCAATCTGCTCGGCGAGAATGGTCTTCCCGGTTCCCGGTTCTCCCTTGATGAGCAGCGGACGCTCCAGAACGAGGGCGGCATTGACCGCGACCTTGAGGTCGTCGGTGGCAATGTAATTATCTGAGCCTTCGAAGCGCATTTTTTGTTCCGGTGATTAGCAGGGTCAGGATGTCCGTCACGGTAGTTTCTGCGACTGCACAGGGCAAGAGATGGTGGGGGCGCATCCAACGCTGAGATGGGACTTAATTGCCGTATGGACAAGGAAAAAATTTCCCCCTGATCACTTGCCTGCCTATGCGTTGTTGGCCGTGCATCTGCCGATAATTCATTTAAGTATCTGAATTAATTTATTAATTTTTGATTTCTGAGTTTGGCATGACGTTTGCGATGTGAGGTGCAACGTAATGTATGGGCGATGCCCTCACTGTTAAGAGGTATAAAATGGGTATTTATGGCGCGATTAACGCGGCGGTGTCTGGTCTGAGTGCTCAGTCGACTGCGCTTGAAAATATTGCTGGTAACGTCGCTAACTCCCAGACCATTGGCTACAAGCGTCTGGATACGACGTTTTCGGATCTCGTATCTGGTGGTGGGGCAAAGCAGTCGTCTCAGGTCGCCGGTACAACTTTCGCAACGTCGCGGGCGACTAACAGTTCGCAGGGCGATATAACGGACAGCGACGTCGACACCTACATGGCGATCAATGGTGACGGTTACTTCGTCGTGACAACAGCGGGCGGGACCGTTGTTGATGGTGAGCCTGCCTTCAATGATACCAACTATTATACCCGTGCTGGTGACTTTGAGCTCACTGATGACGGTTACCTGGTCAATAGCTCAGGTTATTACCTGATGGGTTTTGAAATTGATGAGGTCACCGGCAATGCGTCGGGTGATAACCCTGGCGTCATCAAGATCTATGACACTCCTATTCCCGCTCTGGCGTCTACTCGCATCGACTATCAGGCTAGTTTGCCGGTCGTCGCTACAAGCCTTGCCGGCTATGATGCCGGGGATCCAACGTCCTGGCTCTCGCCCCTCGCTATCGCAGGCGGCAATATTTCTGCGGCTAACAATGCGGATTTTGTCTCTGAGTCAATTTCCGGCGGGACAATCACAGTTTTCAACGCAAACGGTACTCCGCAGGATGTGAATGTTCGTTGGGCTAAGTCGGTTAATGCCGCTGGTGCTACCGAAGACACGTGGAAGATGTACATCAGTACCGGTGGGGATGTCACAAACTCTTGGTATGAAATTGGTTCGGTGACCTACGATGCAACCGGCGCAGTTTCTGGATTGACTGCCGGTGCCCAAGGAACCGTGAATGGTGACGGCAACGGCTTTACGTTGGGTGCTTTGACCGTTAATGGCGTAACAACAAATGGCATTGATCTTCGCTTCGGTTCTGGTAGCGGCGATCTTGCTCAGTATGCGGATCCTGATGGTCGTGCGAGCTCGGTTTCTCTTGAGCAAAATGGTTATGCGTCTGGTGAGATTGTCGGACTTGCGATTGATGAGGCTGGCCAGATTGTTGCGTCCTATTCAAACAGTCAGACCCGCACGTTGTACGATATTCCATTGGCGACCTTTGAAGCGGATCACGATCTACGTCGTGTGAACGGTTCCGGTTTTGCCGAAACACCGACCTCCGGTGTTCCCGATCTGACGCGTGGTGGCGCAATTCTTTCAAATGCGGTTGAGCTTTCAAACGCCGACATCGCCTCTGAATTTTCCAAACTGATTGTGACCCAGCAGGCTTACTCGGCCAATTCTCGCGTGATCAGCTCAGGCGATGAAATGCTCGACGAAGCCCTGAATATGGTTCGTTAATACAGTCTTTGGGCGGGGGTATCCCGCCCAATTCCCAACTTGATTTCTGTCAAAACAAAGAATGAAGGAGATATGTCATGGGTCTGCAAGCCGCCCTTAACACGGCTGTCTTCGGTATTTCGCATAACGAAAGACAGATCAATGTTACTGCCCAAAACATCGCGAACGCGGATACTGCCGGTTATACTCGCAAAGAGATTTCCGCAAATGTTCTATTCGATGGCAGGGGTGGTGTCTCCGGTATTCTGTCAACAGATGTGCGTCGTTCGGTAGACCAGGCCATCCAGCTTGCCTATCAGGACTCCTTGTCTACGACGAATTACGCCGCGCAGATTGCTGACTTTACATCGCGCGTTGATGGGATTTTGGGTAGCTTGAACGATGGCTCAGGGCTGAGTGCCCTGATGTCTGATTATTCGAGCGCTTTGGCCGAGTTGGTCAATGACCCAAGTTCCTTCGCTGCACAAAAGAATGCGGTTGCGACTGCCGAAACGCTGGCGCGCCAATTGAATGCTTCCTACGACAATATTTCGCAAATGCGGTTGGACGCGGATGCTCTTCTACAGGCGCAGGCGCAGGATGTTTCGGAACTGATCAACAATATACAGGAGATTGACCGGGATATTCTCGAGGCCTACTCAATTTCTGAACAGCCTGTCGACTTGCTCGATCAACGTGATCGTTACATTGAGCAGCTCAAGGGCTATATCGATGTTGATGTTTCAAAAGAAAGCAGCGGGACGCTCCGGATTACCACCTTCGATGGTTATCAGCTTCTGGCCAACAATCAGGCCTCTACGATTTCCTACGCACCGAGTGCTTTTCTGCAGCCTGGCGAAAGCGGTAACGGGATTCAGGTTCGCTCACCAGCGGGTGTCATGTCGGACCTTGCTGCGACATCACATTCCGGTTCGATTGTTGCGCTAACTGAAATTCGGGATGAAATCCTTGTTGAAGCGCTCGCTCAGCTCGATACGATTGCTGCCGAGCTTTCGCTTGGTATGTCCAATATCAACGTTGCCAGCACGGCGGCTACTGTAGGACTGGAGAGTGGGTTCGATCTTGATGTGTCCGCGATTCAATCTGGCAACAAGATCTCCCTGACCTATGTTGATGGGGCAGGGGAGACACAGAATGTGACGTTGATTGGTGTTCAGGATCCAGCCTTGCTGCCGCTCGACAACTCACAGACCGCTCGCCCCGACGACACTGTCTTTGGGTTTGATATCTCGAGTGGAAACCCTGCAACTTACATTACTGAAATCGCGACTGCACTGGCTGCCACAGGTTTGACGGTCGCAAACGACGGCTCCGATAACCTGCGCATTTTGGGAGACACCGGTGCATCGATTTCGGTGACCAGCTTGACCGCGAGCGTAACCCCTACAGCCGATACGGATCAGGGCCTAGGGATTAGCGTCTTTGTCGACAGCCGGGCTGGCAAAGAGATTTTTACTGATGCGCTGGAAAACGGTGGTCAGCGGGTTGGTTATGCAAGAAGCATAACGGTCAATGACAGCTTGCTGGTCGACGCGGCGCTTCTGGTGACTTATGAGACGACACCGACGACCAATTCCAACAATGACTCATCGCGTGCAGAGTATCTCTACCATGCTTTGACGAATGAGCCGCGGGCATATGATCCCGGTGTCGGTATTGGAAGTGAAATCAGTCCCTATCAGGGCAGCCTCTTGGACTACGTAAACCAGGTGATCTCTTATCAGGGAGAGCAGGCCAGCGACGCGGCTTCCTATTCCGAAGCCAAAGAGACGCGCACCACAAATCTGGCGATCCGCTACGAGGAAAGCTACTCGGTCAACGTAGATGAAGAATTGGCGTTTCTGGTTGAGTTGCAGAATGCTTATTCGGCGAATGCTCGCGTCATGTCGGCAATCAATGATCTCTTTGATGAGATCCTGAACGTGTTGTAGGTGTAAAATGGCTATCAGTACGATCACAACATCCAGAACCTATCTGACCAAGCAAGTCACCAGTTTGAGCCGCGCGCTGCAGGAAAAAACATCGCAGATGGCCACTGGTAAGGCTGGTACCACTTATGGAGCTGTCGGAAATAACCGTTTGATGGATTTGCAACTGACCCAAAAGGTCAGTCAGATCAAGTCGTATCAAACCAGCATCACTCATGCCAATTTGCATCTGGAGACACTGAACCTGACACTTGATCGTCTGGAGAACATTCGTTTGGAATCCAAGGCCGCGATTGATCAGAATGACTTTCAGCTCCAGACCGATGGACAGACACGCTCTCAGGCAACGGCCGAAATTCTGCTGTATGAAGCCGTCAATATTCTGAATGAGAATGTCGCTGGTCACTATCTGTATGGTGGAAGTGACGCTGTGACAGACCCGGTTGCCGCGATTGATGACATCATGAAAGGTACGATTGACCGTGCGGGTTTGAAGACCGTCATGGATGAATTCTATCAGGCGAACCTTGGTCCGAACAACAACGGGCGCATGGATGTTTCGGCGTTGACGACCAACTATACCCTCGGCGTGCCCACGGACTCGACTTTCACGATTGCGGAAGACGGTGCACATGATTTCGGGTTCGATATCGGTACCGTAAATTCGACGCTGTCAAACGTTACTTTGACCGGCCCGGGCGGCGGAGATCCGGATACCTTTGATATTCAGTTCACCGGTCAGCCCGCTCTGGGTGAGACAATCAAGATGGAATTCACGTTGCCACCTGCGCACGATGAGATCCTGACCCTGGAGCTTGAGGCGGACAGTGATGGATTGCAGGAGGGCACGTTTGCGATTGGTGCAGACCTGGAAGAAACAGCGACAAACCTGCATGCCAAGGTCACGGCGTTCCTGGAAGAACATGCCCAGACAACGCTAAAAGCGGCTTCTGATGTATGGGCAGGGGACAGTTTTTTCGACACCTATAATGGTCAGGAACCGATGCGGGTTGATGGCCCACCCTTTGATACGGCAACCGCTTTGATTGCCGGCGGTGCGACAACCGTCAACTGGTACACCGGAGAAAACTCGGTGACCGATAACCCCAGAGACGACAAGGACACGATCATCGATTCAAACCT
>JABXHV010000129.1 GCA_013373445.1 Paracoccaceae bacterium
GCGCTCTATCCAGCTGAGCTACGGGTGCATCTTCAAAGCATCTGCCAACGGGCAAATATGAAGACGTGATACCCGATTGGTTCACGCGCATCAATTGCTTTCTTTGTCTTGTCGACAGGCGGCAGCCATTATGGAAAGGACGTTTTCATGCTGCCACTGCTGCGCACGGAGGGCTGCAAGGAACAAGACAAAAAAAACGCGCCCTCACTTGGAGAGGCGCGTATTGAAGTTTGTGCACGTGGCCCCATCGACCACGACGGCATCCTATCGAGCTAATGTACTTTTGTCACCCTAAATATGAGTAACATCAAAGTTTTCGCATAGTAGTATATCAAGCAACCAGTTTCCGATTATGTATTTCAAATCATGTATTTAGTTTAAAAAGTACGAAATGATTCGCGAGTTCTTTGGTTAATGCCTTTCGGGGGATTCCCGATTATGGCTTATGAAACAGACGTCCAATCTGCAAAATTGTCATGAATTTGGGCATTAAAATTAATTCTAAAAGTGCCCCGCTCTGTCGCAGAATGCAAGCTTACGAAGCGTCGTTTTTTTGAAAAGACGTTTGATATCAATGCGGTGAAATTATTAGTAAAATCAAAAATAATACATTAAGAATTGATTAACTATTAATAGTTCTTCATCCGCATGAAGTTAATATTGGGCTTAAACTAAATTAATCATCGTGATAGCGTCCGTATACATTGTTGTGACGGCAAATTTGTTCCGAGTAAAATGTTTGAACAACTTCATTTATTGAAATGAGGATCGTTAATTGCGCTCTGTTTCGGAAAAAGAAGTGGCGAAACTGGAGGTAATACTTCCAGATAACGGCAAGGCTAAGCCCGTCTTGTCCGCGCTGCTTGATGTTCTGCCCGTACCAGCAATGGCCATTGCGGCGGACTGCAGTCTTCTCAGCTTCAACCACAGAATGCCCAATCTGGTTCAGGCGGTAAAAGACGCGACCCATGACCTGGAACATATGGTGCGCAGCGAGATTTCCGCCCTGTTCGACCCCAAAAGCTGGCAGCGATGTCAGTATGCGATTCAAGCGGCCTTGTCAGGGACGTCGATTGAAGTTGAAGGTGGGCTCTATTGGCGCGATGGAACCCGCTGTTGCGATCTGCTGTCAATCTCGTCGGTTCCCCTAGAGCGAGATGCAGATGCTGTGCTTCTCCTCCAGTTCAAGACGCACGTTCCGAAGGCGGGCATTTCGTTGCTGGACGAGCGCGCATTGCGTCATTTCCCTGACGACGCTGTGTTGCTCAGCATCGAGGCAGGTGAAGAGGCCTGGATCCGTGAGCTCGAAGATGTCGGCGAATGCATTATCGACGATGACCGGCTTCGTGAATGCTTCAGCTCAAGTCGAAATGGAGAACGAACTGTTCTCTATGCCCGGCCAAGAAACCTTCAGCTGCAAGACGATGCGGCCGGACTGGGAAATGAGATCCGGTTTTGTCCGATCACAGATGAACAACTTGCCTGTTCTCATGTGATGGCCATTATCCGGCGGGGTGTCGAAGATCCTTCCATTTCCGCTCAAAACCGCGAGTTGGCGTACCGGGATCCGCTCACGGGTTTGCCGAACCGGCGCGCGTTCCTGAAAACTCTGGCAGCGCACGGCAAAAGCATCCAATCTGGTGTGAGCGGTCTGGCGGTCTTCTGCATCGACCTGGACGATTTCAAGCGCATCAATGATCTTGGCGGGCACGCCACGGGTGACGAAATGTTGCGTCTCGTGGCATCAAACCTTCAGCATTCCCTGGACGGTAAAGGCCTGTTCGCGCGGATGGGCGGCGATGAGTTTGCAGCAGTGTGCGAAGTGGAGTCTCAGGATGAGGCGCGCGACTATGCCGCGCAGATGTGCGAGAACCTTGATCAGATAAGGTTGCATCAGGACGAACGCACTTTTTCCATCGGTGGATCGGTTGGTATCTGTTTTTGCGCGCCGGAAACACTTGTCGTTGAACCTGACCTTACCAAACTGCTTCACGAGGCAGATATTGCATCGATGAAGGCGAAGGGGCAGCAAGGCAGTGTTTTCAACATCCGGCAGCTGACCCTCAGCGACGATGAAAAAGCAAAAGAAGAAGCGGCGGGTGTAAGGAGCGAGACGGACACCCGCGAGCTGCCCATGAAAGCCTTTCGACTGCACGCGATGCCAATTGTCAGTCTGAAGACCGGCAAAAAGCTTGGAAGTGAAGTCCTGTTGAAGCTGCGAGAACAAAACGCGGAGGCTATGACGCCGCGCGCGCTTGTTACCGCGGTGGAACGCAGTGGCTGTATGTCGAAGGTGGACGGCTGGACACTTGATCAGGTTGTCGCTCTGGCGGAAATCGGCCCGAGAAACCAATGGTATTCGGTCAATGTTTCGCTGGATGCCTTCTCAGATCCATTTGTGCGCGAGTTGCTTGAAAGCCGATTGTCAGATCATCCCTTGCTCGCTTCGCGCCTTTGTCTGGAAGTGTCAGAAAAGGATGTACTTCGCGAGCCTGCAGGTGCGCGAAATTTCCTCAAGCTGGTCGCGGGATATGGCTGCGAAGTTCAGGTTGATGACTTCAGTGGCAGTTGGCCGGTCCTGGATCTGATCAGTGAGTTGAATGTGAAATGGGTGAAGCTTGATCCCGTCTGCGTTCAGGACACGCGCACATGTAAAAAGCGGCACCGTATTTTGGGTGCACTGCTGGAAGCTTGTTCGCAAGTTGGCATTCACCCCATAGCCAAGAACATTGAAACCGATGAGCAGTTTCAATTTATCAAGGATATGGGGTTTTTCGCTGCGCAAGGGCTCTACTTTGGTCAACCTAAGCCGCTAGGGGCGGATTGATCCATCAAACGGAGTGGACGCAGATCCATCAGCTGCCAAAAGGCAGTCAAAAAAAAGCCGGGCAACAAGCCCGGCTTTTTTCATGAAAGTCCGTGAGGCGCTTAAACGTCCAGGTTCGCCACAGACAGAGCATTTTCCTGAATAAAGTCGCGGCGTGGCTCGACTTCGTCGCCCATCAGGCGGGTGAAAATGCCGTCGGCGTCATCCGCCTCACGCACCTTGACCTGCAGAAGAGAGCGAGCGTTGGGGTCCAGTGTTGTTTCCCAAAGCTGTTCCGGGTTCATTTCGCCGAGGCCTTTGTAGCGCTGCATCGAAATGCCCTTCTGGCCGTAGGCGTAGATTTGCTTCAGCAACGCCCGTGGACCACGGATGGGTGTTGAAACGTCTTTGCGCCTGAGGGTTGCGGCCTTGCCGTAAACTTCGGTCAAATGATTGGAGTAGCTGCTCAAGCGGCGTGCATCGGCAGACCCCAGAAGTGCCGGATCAACAATCGCAACTTCTTCAACGCCGCGAACCGTGCGACGGAAGACGAGGCCACCATCTTCACTTGCTTCGCCGGTCCAGCCACGTTCGAATTCGTCAGCTAGAATATCGAGGCGGCGCGCAACGTAGTCGGCAGCCTCTTTAGCCTTGGCTGGGTCAGTCAGGATTTCCGGGTTCAATGCACCGCCAATAGCGGCCTGCTCAATCACATTGAGATTGTAGCGGGAATGAAGGCCGTCAAAGGCTTCCGTGATATGACGGGCCTTTTCAACGACAGCTCTCAGATCGCCGCCCGTACGCACTTCGCCATTATCAAGTGTCAGCGAGGTGTCTTCACTTCCCGTATGGATCAGATAGGACTCAAGAGCGTCCTGATCCTTAAGGTACTGTTCCGACTGGCCGCGTTTGACTTTGTAAAGAGGTGGCTGGGCGATGTAGATGTAGCCGTTCTCGATCAGATCCGGCATCTGACGGTAGAAGAAGGTCAAAAGCAGGGTTCGGATATGCGCACCA
>JABXHV010000065.1 GCA_013373445.1 Paracoccaceae bacterium
ACCAGAACCTAAATCTGGCGTGTCTACCAATTCCACCACACCCGCATTCGGCCGGTCGAGCCCGAAGCCAAGGCGCGGCCTCTATAACACCGCGATTTATGACGTCAAAGGAAAATCACGAATTTTATGCTCTAGATTGACTGCTTTTTTCCACAAGGGCAGCAATGACACGCGGAAAAACATCCAAAAGATCCTCTGCAATCAAGCCGGGACCTGCATATAGCCCAGCCTCGCCGTGCATCCAGACCGCCATCATCCCAGCCTTGAACGCGGACACGCCTTGAGCCATCAAACCGCAAACAATACCGGCAAGCACATCTCCGGAACCTGCGGTCGCAAGCCAGGCTGGCGCATTGTCATTAATGCCAGCAAATCCATCCGGCGCAGCAACCACCGTATCCGCTCCCTTCAAGATGACGACAGCACCCGATACCTGCGCCGCCATTCGAGCCCGGGCGACCTTGTCCTCCGCCACGCCACTATCAACAGGGACTGATCCAAACAAACGTCGAAATTCACCTTCGTGCGGCGTCATGACAACAGCTTCTGCACGCGATTTAATCGCGTCAAAGAGGGTCGATGGATCATCTTGAAAGAGCGTCAACGCATCCGCATCAAGAACAACCGGTTTGTCGGTGCGCAGGACTTCCAGCACATCATCTTTCTTACCCTCGGCCAAACCATACCCTGGACCTATAACAAGCGATGAGATTTTATCGCGTGAGATAAAATCGCAGAACTCTTCGTGAGATCTCAACGGGTTCACCATGACCGATGTCAAATGAGAGGCATAAACGGTCAATGCAGACGACGGACATGCAAGCGTTACCAGCCCCGCCCCGACTCGCAATGCGGCGACCGCAGACAAACGCGCAGCTCCATTTGACAGGATTGGGCCACCCAACACACCAGCATGGCCACGTGTATATTTGTGCGACGTTTCGCCAGGAGCCGACCAGTCAGGCAAAAATAAATCTGGAGATATATGAAAGGTCTGCGGAGAAATAACGTTCAAAGCACCCTGCGAAATCCCGATATCGTGACAGGAGACGGCACCGCAACAGGCGCGTCCCGGCAACAGGAAGTGCCCCGGCTTTCGCCTGAAGAATGTAACGGTCTGAGCAGCTTGAACGGCAACACCCATAACTTGGCCGGTCGTCCCATTCACTCCGGAAGGCAAATCCACTGCAATCAGGTACGCCGACGCCCCATTTAAAGCGTCAATGACATCAGCAAACAATCCTGAAACCGGTCGATCAAGTCCCGCGCCAAGCAATGCATCAACGACGACACACCGGTCAGACAGCTGCTTTTTGAGCTCCTCCGGGTCCAGTGAACGTGTAGGTAAACCCATAGCGTTGTAAGCCAGGGCTGCATCACCCTTCAGATCCCCCGGCTCTCCTGAAAACCAGACAGCGACACGATACCCAGCCTCGGCGAGAATCTGAGCAGCAACAAAACCATCGCCGCCATTGTTACCTAAGCCGCACAGGATATGGACCGTGACTGCGTCATCGTATCCGAGCGCGTCAAACCGCAAGCGAACCTCGTCAGCGACAGCGCGCCCTGCCCGCAACATCAAATCAAACCCGGCCACTCCGCCTGCTATTGTAAGAGTGTCGGCCTTCGACATCTCATCGGAGGTGAGCAAAACATCTGCACACATCAAACAATCTTTTGCCATGATACCCTTTATCAGCGTTCCTCAGTCAAAAAGACAGCCAAAGCCAACTCGGCCAACCAAAGAGAATGCGTCGATGGAACCCGAACGTAAGCTAAGGACACCGCCCTGAGCATTAAAGTCTAGAGGTCCACACGCCATCAATCGGATATTTTTTTGAAGTTTGACGATATGTCGCAGGCTCATAAGACCTGATTTGCACAGGTTAAAGGCAGATATTTTGCCCAATTATCAATCATAACGACTAAGAATTAGGCTAAACGCATCATCTAGGTGGCGCGACCTTTCCTGACAGGTTGGTGAATCGCTGTTTTTTTCGGCGATCTTCTGCGATTTAGGCAATTGGCACGGGATATGCTTAACGATTGCTGCACCAACAAATATGCGCTTCATAAATCAGCTTGAAACCTCTGCCGATTTTGCGCATCACAATAAAGTTCTTAAACGAGCGGAGAGAGACGAAGGTGATGAAGAAGATCGAAGCGATCATTAAACCCTTCAAGCTAGATGAAGTTAAAGAAGCTCTCCAGGAGGTAGGCCTCCAGGGCATCACTGTTACTGAAGCCAAAGGTTTTGGGCGCCAGAAAGGCCACACTGAGCTGTATCGGGGCGCCGAATATGTTGTCGACTTCCTGCCAAAGGTAAAAGTTGAAATCGTTCTGACCGGTGATCTGGTCGAAAAGGCTGTTGAAGCGATCCGCTCTGCAGCTCAAACGGGCCGTATCGGTGACGGTAAAATCTTCGTTTCCAATATCGAAGATGCTGTTCGTATCCGTACAGGCGAAACTGGAGAGGACGCGATTTAATCCGTCCGCTCAAAAAGGTCATCTGATGACCAAATGCATGTTTAGGCATTCGAGCTTGCCATCTCGTTAGATCAAAAGATCGAATGCGCCAAAACGAACCAAGTTTGTTGTTTAGATAGTATAGGGATGGACATTATGACCACCGCCTCTGAGATCCTTAAGGAAATCAAGGAAAAAGACGTTAAATTCGTCGACCTGCGTTTCACAGACCCTCGCGGTAAAATGCAGCACGTGACTTTTGACGTTGCTCTCGTGGACGAAGACATGTTCGCAGAAGGCACAGCCTTCGACGGTTCTTCGATCGCTGGCTGGAAAGCCATCAACGAATCCGACATGATGATGGTCTTGGATCCAGAGTCTGCGCACATTGACCCGTTCTTTGCACAGACAACAATGGCAATCTTCTGCGACATCATCGATCCGATCACAGGTGAAGCCTACAACCGCGATCCACGCATGACTGCCAAGAAGGCAGAAGCATACGTGAAATCAGGCGGTTTCGGCGACTCGATCTTCGTTGGTCCAGAAGCAGAATTCTTCCTCTTCGACGACGTTCGCTTCAAGGCAGACCCATACAACACCGGCTTCGTTCTCGACAGCACCGAGCTGCCTGACAACTCCGACGCTGAGTACGAAACTGGCAACCTTGGCCACCGTCCACGCACAAAAGGCGGTTACTTCCCAGTACCACCAGTTGACAGCTGCCAGGACATTCGCTCCGAAATGCTTTCCGTGATGGCCGACATGGGCGTTGCTACTGAAAAGCATCACCACGAAGTGGCATCCGCACAGCACGAGCTTGGCATGAAGTTCGCACCGCTGACCACATGTGCCGACCACATGCAGATCTACAAGTACGTTGTGCACCAGGTTGCTCATGCCTATGGCAAGACAGCAACCTTCATGCCTAAGCCAGTCTTCGGCGACAACGGCACAGGCATGCACTGCCACCTGTCTATCTGGAACGAAGGCTCACCAGTCTTTGCCGGCAACCAGTACGCCGACCTTTCTGAAACCTGCCTGTACTTCATCGGCGGTATCTTGAAGCACGCCAAGGCTCTGAACGCGTTCACCAACCCTTCGACCAACTCTTACAAGCGTCTGGTCCCAGGTTATGAAGCACCGGTTCTTCTGGCTTACTCTGGCCGTAACCGTTCAGCATCTTGCCGTATTCCTTACTCTTCCAACCCGAAGGCAAAACGCGTCGAAGTACGTTTCCCGGATCCATCCGCGAACCCGTACCTGTGCTTCTCTGCACTTCTGATGGCTGGCCTCGACGGCATCAAGAACAAGATCCACCCTGGCGAAGCCATGGACAAGAACTTGTACGATCTGCCACCAGAAGAGCTGTCCGAGATCCCAACCGTTTGCCGCACACTGCGCGAAGCAATGGAATCTCTCGACGAAGACCGCGAATTCCTGAAGGCCGGTGGTGTATTCGACGACGATCAGATCGATGCATACATCGAACTGAAGATGGA
>JABXHV010000077.1 GCA_013373445.1 Paracoccaceae bacterium
CGCAAGGCGCTGGAGAAGGCTGGTTGGTCGGTTGCCGATCTTGACCTGATTGAATCCAACGAAGCCTTTGCGGCGCAGGCTTGTGCCGTGAACAAGGATATCGGTTGGGATACCGACAAAGTGAATGTGAATGGCGGCGCGATTGCAATCGGTCATCCGATCGGAGCATCAGGTGCCCGCATTCTGACAACCTTGCTGCATGAAATGGCTCGCCGTGACGCCAAGAAGGGTCTTGCGACCCTTTGTATTGGTGGTGGTATGGGCGTTGCCATGTGCGTGGAACGTTAATTTGAAAAGAAAAAACAAGAGGTCACCGCGCGTCTTTGATGCGCGGTGACCCTAAGACTGGCCGAAGGGCTTCTTGAGGAGGATGGGCAATGAGTAAGGTGGCGCTTGTCACGGGTGGGACACGTGGAATTGGGGAAGCGATTTCCCTTGGCCTGAAGGCCGCAGGATACACGGTTGCTGCGACGTATCACGGAAACCAAGAAAAGGCAGAGGCCTTCAAGGCGGCAAATGGCATCCATGTCTACAAGTGGGATGTTGCCGATCCGGATGAATGTGTCGACGGCGTAGCCAAGGTCGAGGCCGACCTCGGCCCGGTTGATCTCTTGGTCAACAATGCGGGAATTACCCGCGATGGCATGTTCCACAAGATGTCCTTTGACCAATGGCGGGCGGTCTTGTCCACCAACCTTGATTCAATGTTCACGATGACCCGGCCAATTATCGAAGGCATGCGCGCGCGCGGATACGGCCGCATCGTCAATATTTCATCGATCAATGGTCAGAAGGGACAGATGGGACAAGCCAACTATTCCGCTGCAAAAGCTGGAGTGATCGGTTTCACCAAGGCTTTGGCCCAGGAAAATGCTTTCAAGGGCATTACGGTCAATGCGATTTGCCCGGGTTACATCAACACCGAAATGGTTGCCGCGATGCCTGAGAAGGTTCTAGACAGCATCAAATCCGGCATTCCGGTGGGACGTTTGGGTCAGCCTGAAGAGATTGCTGCAACGGTGACTTATCTGGCATCGGACGCTGCTGCCTTCATGACCGGTTCGGTTCTGACCATCAACGGCGGCCAATATATCGCGAACGGCTAAGTTTCGGTGAGGCTTAAATCAGACAATAAAGGCGCTTGTCATGGGCGCCTTTATTGTTTTTGAGAACATAACTGCCTTTTCAATCGTGCTTGAAGAAGCGGAAAATTCGGTCCTTGAGCGTGCCCCCATATTCATTGTCTATGGTGTGTTCCAAAGGCTGGAGTTCAGAGACATGCATCTCAAAAGCTGCGATCATTTCTACTTGTCCGTCGAGTAGTGTGATCGTCTGACGCGTTGTTACCAACTCGAGACGGCCTTTTAAAATAACCGGTTTATACATTTCCGCAGCCTTCCAGTCGTCCGCAAGCCTGTATCGGATCATCTGGTTCGGGTTAGGTGCCGGCATATGGCTGCACATGCCAAATTCGGGAACCAGGTAGCCGCCGAGTGCTGCTCCGCTGTTGTCCAGAACCGGGATGACATATCCGGTGATCGCAATGTTTTTGCCGGCGAGCTGTTTGTTTCCAGCCAATGCTGCTTTTGCCCGCTGAAGTGCGACGGTCTTGCGCTGCGCCAGCAGTTGGTCCGTCTGTACACCTGATGCGGCAAGTTTGGCTTCTTCGTTTAAGAGGCTTTTTTCCAGTTTCCGCTGTTCGCTCGCGGGTAAGTCACCAGCTGACAATCGCTGCCGCAGTCTAAGAACATTGCCGAGAGAGCGTAATTCAAAACCCGACAAGGCGGCATATGGGTCTTCGAATTGTGCAGCCTTTGGATCTATTAAATCCTGCCAAGATAGAGAAACAACCGCCTGTGCGCTTGAGGCTAAAAAGCTCGAACAAAGAAGACATATGATTACCAGAACGCGAAGAATACTGATTTTCATTTCGGTTTTCCCGTCATACCGTCCCTTGACCTATTACGCCCCGAGTCACTATGTGGCATGAAGTGTATTCGTGTTACCAGACTCTGACGAAAGAGCACCATGGAACTTGAAAAAGACCCGAATGACCCGGATCGCAAAGAGCTTTCTCCAATTCTGAAGCTCGTGCTTGAGATGGGCCCACTGGGGGTTTTCTTCTTGTTTAACGCCAGAGGCGATCAATTCATTGAGGCGTTTCCTGTGCTTCAGGCTCTTGGTGAGCCGATCTTCGTTGCGACCGCGGCTTTTATGGTCGCCATCCTCGTATCCCTGACAGTTTCTCTGGTTTTGACCGGTCGTTTGCCGATCATGCCGTTGGTGTCCGGTGCTGTCGTTCTGGTGTTCGGCGCACTGACATTGTGGCTGCAGGATGATCTTTTCATCAAGTTGAAGCCTACCATTGTGAACTGCCTGTTCGGCACAGTGCTTCTGGTCGGCTTGCTGTTCGGCAAGTCGCTGCTTGGCTATGTGTTTGAAAGTGCTTTCAAGCTTACGGACGAAGGTTGGCGGTTGCTGACCAAGCGCTGGGGCCTGTTTTTCTTCGTTCTTGCGGCAGTAAACGAGATTGTCTGGCGTAATTTTTCGACGGACTTCTGGGTGAATTTCAAGGTGTTCGGCATGATGCCGATTACACTTATCTTCACATTGTTCCAGTTGCCGTTGATCAATCGGCATACGGTGAGTGAGGATTCCGGCGAGAGCCGGAACGTTTAAAGTCCCGATCGCTCCCGCGAATTCCTGTTTTTAGCTTTGAAGTTCTAGTATGTGCCGTCGCGGTCAAAGGCCACGTCACGTCGCGCGCCTGCGATTGTGATCGAAAATCCTGCAATGACGTCAATTGTCGAGATGACCATCAGGATGAAGAAAAGGGACGTCGCGGCGGACTGAACAATGAGAAACTCGACCAGATAAGCGATAAACACCAGCATCGAGAAAATATGATCGATGAGCGCTGCGGTTCCGATCCGGGTTGCCTTTAGAATTTCTGCAAACAGCAACAGCAGGGCGCCGGTGATCAGGATATCGCTTAGCAGCAGGCTGAAGTTTGCCCCAGAGACCATGGACACTGTCCAGGCTACACCTGACCAGGTGGCTGCAGCATCGCCTGAAGATCCTGCGAAGGTCACCAGGTTATAGATGATCAAAGGAATGAGGGTGAGTGGCAGGGAAGCTATCAGGCGCATGAGAAGCGTGTTTCCTATTTTCAGGATTTAAGTCTCTGCATAACGATAGTCGTGGTGCACGCCCAGGTAAACACGAAAAAGGCCGACCCAAAGGGCCGGCCAAACTCGCATTGCCGAAGCAATCTTAAGTCTTATACGTCGTCTTTAGGCGTCAGGATCTGACGGCCCCGGTACATGCCAGACTTGAGATCAACGTGATGCGGGCGACGCAGTTCGCCAGAATCCTTGTCCTCAACATATGTCGGCTGCTTCAGGGCGTCCGTAGAACGGCGAAAACCGCGCTTCATGCGCGACGTTTTTCTCTTCGGAACGGCCATTTGATTTTCTCCGTGGTCCATGATCGCGCAGCCGGACCGGGATAAGCCCGGGGCGTGGCAGCACGCAGCGTGTTCGAATGGGCGGCGTTATACAGGCAACGCAAGCGTTTTGCCAGCCCATTACGTGAATTTTCTTGCTGGCTCACCTACGCTATGTCGAGGGCTTTCGTCAAGAGCGTAATGCACACTCGAAGATTGGACCGGCCACTTGAATGCGCTTTAGGTTTTTTGCTGCCAGATTCCGGTGACCCGGCGAGGGTTTTGCCGGGTTTCTGGCATGGGGATTTGGCAGAGCGGTTGCAAGGCGCGCGGCCTGTCGGCGCGACAGATCTTTTGCATTCACGCCGAACCATGCCTGCGCAGCTGCCTCGGCGCCGAAGATTCCTTCGCCCCATTCTGCAACGTTGAGATAAATTTCGAGGATACGGCGTTTTGTCAGCATGGCATCCATCAAAACAGCGAGTGGAATTTCCAGTCCCTTGCGGATGTAGCTGCGGCCGTTCCAGAGAAAGAGGTTCTTGGCTGTCTGCATCGTCAGTGTACTTGCGCCTCGTGCAGCTTCGCCTTCACTGATCAGAATATCGATCTGATCACCGAGTGCGGTCCAGTCCACGCCGCCATGCTCACAAAAATGGCTGTCTTCGGAGGTGATGACGGATTTTACGAGATTTGGCGATATATCTTCCAGAGAGGTGTATTGGCGGTCCACCCATAACAGCTGCGCATATCGGCCGATCATCAGGGTGCTAATGGGGGGCACAACTGAATAGATGATCGTCAGTGCGACAGGTAATAGTGCGAGCACAATGGCGCCGCGCAGCAGTATCCGTTTCCAAAGAGCTTTCGAGAACCAGGAAATGGTCCAGGGCTTTCGGGTTTTTCCTGCTTCAGCTTTTGGGCGCGCCATTCTCAAATGTCCAAGTGCAATGAATGTGCTGACCATGTTCGGTTCTGAGCGCGACATCAAGGGCTGAAGCCGAATTCTTGTTTGCTGCAGCGAAAATTGGTCTGGCTCGGTTTTTTCTTGACCCTTTCCTTGTTTGCCGTCACTGAAACCCTGCCAGGCCACTCTCTCAGGAGCTTCTTTTGACTTTCGATATTCGCCCACTTCTTGGCAAGCAGGCAAGCCGTGTTGAGGCTGTCTTGCAATCGCTGCTTGGCAGCGCGCTATTGCCCGGCGAGATCGCCCGCCCTGACCGGTTGATGCAGGCCATGCGTCATGCCGCACTTGGGGGTGGGAAGCGGCTGCGGCCGGTGTTGATGATGGAAGTGGCAAAGCTCTTCGGCCGGGATGACGATGGTGTGCTCGCCGCTGGGGCCGCGCTCGAGTTCATTCATTGCTATTCGCTGGTCCATGATGATCTGCCTGCAATGGACGATGACGACATGCGCCGGGGGCGCCCTACTGTTCACAAGGCATTCGATGAAGCAACGGCGATACTGGCGGGCGATTCCCTTCTGACGCTTGCCTTTGAGGTCATCTCGTCTGATGTGGTCCATGAGGATGCAGGTATACGCCTGCAGCTCACGCGTGAGTTGGCACGTGCTTCTGGCCTGGGTGGCATGGCCGGTGGGCAAATGTTCGACCTGGAATCTGAGAACAGAACCCGAAGTGAAGCTGAAATCCGGCAATTGCAGTCCATGAAGACTGGTGCCCTGTTGCGCTATGCCTGTCGTTCAGGAGCATTGCTTGCGAATGCGCAATCGGACGATCTTGAGCGCCTAACGCGGTTTGGCGAGATTATCGGGCTTGCCTTTCAGCTCGCCGATGACCTGCTTGATCTGGAGGCAACCGCCGAGCAGATGGGAAAGGCGACCGGTAAGGACGCTGCTGCAGGCAAGGCGACGCTGGTAGGCCTTCTGGGAGCTGAAAAGACACGTCAGGAACTGGATGCATTGCTGCGGGAAGCAAAGGAGCTTCTGTCGCCCTATGGAACGCGCGCAGAAGTTTTGATTTCAATGGCTATATTTATCCAGGATCGTAGTCATTAGGACTTTGTTAACGAAGTTTTAAGGGTCGAAGAATAGCGTTCAGTCAGTGTTGATTTATCGATAATAGCTTTTGAGCGCAGAAATTGACCATGACTTCGATCCTTTCACTTACCAACAGCAAGTCCACCGCTTCCTTTCAAAGCAGCTTTCAAGCGGCGGCTGACAGGCTGAACGAGGCTCTTTCCGCAAGGCTTGCCTCAAAAGGCGCCGATGATGGGCGTGAAAACGGGCTTTCAAAAAGCCTCATGGAAGAGCTGAAAGAGAGCGTTGAGGTTGCTACCTCTTTGAAAGAGATGGCCAACAGCTCTAAAAACAATGCGCGATCGGAAAAGATTGCTCGCATCAAAGAGAAAATCGAGCAGCTCAAAGAAAAGATCAAATTCGCGACTCCCGAACAGGCAGCGCGCCTTGCGAAAGAGCTGAAACAACTCGCCAAAGATTTCAAAGGCGCTGCCAAGTCCCTGACTGGCGGCGGTGTTGGCGAGACCCTCCAGACTGCGTCACTCACCCAAACCTCCATGATGGCAACAACCGGTTTGGCGAGCATGGTTGGTCAGGTGGCTTCAGGACAGATGCCGATGGCTGAGGGACTTGCGATGGTCTCGGGCGAAGGCGCGACCAGTTCTGCCAACATGGCTTCGCAAACGCCCGCAACGTTTTCTGACGACGTTGGCCAAGAGGCTGGCGGTGAACAAGGCGACACCGTCGGAGGAAGTGTTCCAGAAGAGGTTTCCAAGGCCATTGAGGCCTATCAGGCGCTCATGCAGCCGTCATCTGATAACGAAGAACAAAACGCCAAAACCAAACAGGTGCATGCCGAGGAGCTGCGCAAGATTGGCCGTGACCTGAAGGTTCTTGCAGAACGTATCAAAAAACTGGCGCGCGAAGATGATGACGATGCCAAGAAACAGCTGGAAGCTGTAGAGCGGGAGATCAAGGCTGGCGAGGACGCGCTAAATGAGTTCGCCCTTCAGCAGAATGGCTCCGCTGGGGCTGAGGGCACTGATACGACGGCGCAACCCGCGACGCCCGTCGGAGAGGCGCCTTTGGCGCTTCCAACCGTGTCTGTTCCCACCACCACCGTCAGTGTTGCAGTGGATGTAGTTGCCTAACTGTTTTGGGAACCATCGTCAGCACTGCTGGTGCCAATTGGGCGTCCGAAATTCGGAGCGTCCGTGTCCTGACCTGCCTCGATAATCGACTTGCGGATGCCGCGCGTGCGCTCGAAGAGTTGGAACAGGCTGTCTCCATCTCCCCAGCGAATGGCGCGCTGAAGCGCAGACAAATCTTCTGAAAAACGGGCCAGCATTTCCAGAATAGCATCTTTGTTGTTCAGGCAGATGTCACGCCACATGGTCGGATCAGAGGCTGCCAAACGGGTAAAATCGCGGAAGCCTGAAGCCGAGTATTTGATGACTTCCGATTTTGTTACCGTTTCAAGGTCATCCGCAGTCCCAACAATGTTGTAGGCAATCAGCTGCGGCAGATGGGAGACGATGGCCAGTACAAGATCATGGTGCTGCACGTCCATGATATCAACGGTGGACCCGCAGGCTTTCCAAAACTCTTTCAGCTTTTCGAGTGCGGTTTCGTCTGTTCCCGCTTCGGGTGTCAAAATGCACCAACGGTTCTCAAATAGGGTGCTGAAACCGGCATCCGGGCCCGAGTGCTCTGTACCGGCAATCGGGTGGCCCGGTATGAGATGCACGCCGTCCGGTACATGGGGGCGAATATCATTGACAACGGATGTCTTGGTTGAACCGACGTCGGTGAGGATGGCGCCCGGTGCCAGGCTTGGTGCAATCCACTGCGCTATCGCACCGTTTGCGCCAACAGGTACGCAGAGGATCACCAGATCAGCCCCTTCAACCGCTTCGGCAGCGTCAAGATAGTAGCGGTCCCCCAGACCCAGCTCCTCTGCGCGGTTCAGGGTTTCCTGAGACCGGGTCGAGATGACAATTTCCTTTGCCAGTTGCCGTTCACGGGCAACATGGGCGATCGAGGAACCGATCAGGCCAATGCCTATGAGAGTCAGGCGCTCAAATTGGGGGTCGCTCATTTGTTTGGTATTTCTTTTAGACTGACTTATTTCAGAAACTCTGTGAGGGCCGCGATGACCGCCTTGTTGGCTTCTTCTGAACCAATGGACATGCGCAAGCAATTTGGCAGGCCATAGTTGCCAACCAGACGCAGGACACAGCCACGCTCCAGCAGATATGCATCTGCGTCGGTTGCGCGTTTTCCGTCTTCATCCGGGAAATGGATGAGAAGGAAGTTTCCAACGCTTGGTGTGACCGACAGACCGAGCTTTTCCGCTTCTGCCGTGACCCACGCCAACCACCTGTCGTTATGATCGATGGCGGTTTCCACAAAAGTGCGGTCCTTGATGGCAGCTGCACCGGCAATTTGTGCCAAGGCGGTTACGTTGAACGGACCACGAATGCGGTGCATTGCATCGAGGACGCTGGCGGATCCGAATCCCCAACCGATGCGCAGGCTTGCAAGTCCGTGGATCTTGGAAAAGGTCCGTGTCATCAGGACATTGCTGGATGTTGCGGCCAGTTCCATGCCGCTTTCGAAATCGTTCTTTCGTACATACTCGGCATAGGCTGCGTCGAGCACGAGCAGAACGGTGGATGGCAGGCCAGCGTGGAGGCGGCGGACTTCGTCAAATGGCAAGTAGGTCCCGGTCGGGTTGTTTGGATTGGCCAGGAACACCATTTTGGTGCGTTCGGTCACCAAACCCAAGATCGCGTCGACATCGGTCGTCAGGTTTTTTTCCGGCGCTACGATTGGTGTTGCCCCCGCTGCACGAATGGCAATGTCGTACATCAGAAATCCGTGTTGCGAATAAATCGCCTCATCGCCTTTTTCCAGGAATGTGTGTGCGGCAAGGCTGAGAATTTCATCCGATCCGGCGCCGCAGATGATGCGGTCAGGATTCAGCCCGTAAACCTCTCCAATTGCTTCACGCAGAACGGTGGAAGCGGGGTCCGGATAGAGCTCCAGATGGTCAACGGAGCTGGCGATGGCTTCCTTGGCCTTGGGGCTACACCCTAGCGGCGATTCGTTGGATGACAGCTTGTGCAATGTTGCACCCTTGGCCTTGGATTTGCCGGGCACATAGGCGGCAATCTCCATGACGCTCTTGCGAGCAACCGGGGTGAGGCTGTTGTCATTTGTCGCAGCAGAATTCGACGCGTCTGTCATCCAAGTACCTTTCGATCAGCCTTGCGAATGCTGATCCAATTTTCGAACCTGTTCAGGTATTCGATTTGTTTGGGGTGCCGGAATGGCCGTGGCCCTGACGAGGGCTTCGGATCATTCTGGGGATCCCGGTTTATATCGGTTTCGACGCCATAGTCATATGCATCGAGGCGCGTAAACGCAAAAGAAAACATTGACACCTTATGAGTTGGGCGACTACCTCCTTTGACCCTGTGTCTTAAATGCGTCTCGGGAGGACGCATGGCAGGGCGGCACAATTGCCTGTTTCAACGCAAGACAAAACGATGTGCGAAGAGAAAATGGCTGACGAATCTGCGACAGATCCGATTACCGCTGCTTATCGCGAAGTCGATACACCAAGCAGCCAGGTTGCTGTGTTCGGTGACCGGGAGGCGCTGACGCTGGATTCCGGTGCGGTTCTTTCGCCCTGGCAAATTGCATTTGAAACCTATGGAACATTGAACGCCGACAAGAGCAATGCGGTGCTGATTTGTCACGCACTCACCGGCGATCAATATGTCGCCTCGACCAATCCGGTGACGGGCAAGCCCGGCTGGTGGAGCTTGATGGTTGGTCCGGGCCGACCAATTGATACGGACAAGTATTTCGTTATTTGCTCCAATGTTTTGGGCGGTTGCCTTGGTACGACAGGACCCGCCAGCATCGATCCCAAGACGTCCAAACCTTATGGCCTGGATTTGTCGGTCGTAACCATCGCCGATATGGTGCGGGCGCAGGCGCAGCTTGTTGATCATCTGGGTATTGAAACGCTTTTTGCTGTCGTGGGCGGGTCCATGGGCGGCATGCAGGTTCTGCAATGGGCCGCGACCTATCCAGAGCGCGTATTTGCAGCCATTCCAATTGCCACTGGAGCCCGGCACTCATCGCAGAATATTGCCTTCCACGAGGTTGGGCGCCAGGCGATTATGGCCGATCCGGAATGGTGTGCCGGCGAATATTTTTCGCAAGGCAGGCGTCCGACAAAAGGCCTTTCGGTTGCTCGCATGGCCGCGCACATCACCTACATGTCGGATGAATCCCTGCATCAAAAATTCGGCCGCAATCTGCAGGATCGGGAAAGTCTGACATTTGGCTTTGATGCGGATTTCCAGATCGAGAGCTATTTGCGTCACCAGGGAATGACCTTCGTGGATCGTTTTGATGCCAATTCGTATCTCTATGTTACGCGCGCCATGGATTACTTTGATCTGGCTGCCGAATTCGGATCCCTGTCGCTTGCGTTCAAGGGCAGCAAGACACGTTTTTGCGTGATGTCATTTACGACTGACTGGTTGTTCCCGACAACGGAGAGCCGTTCAGTTGTCAAGGCACTCAACGCTGCGGCCGCCAATGTGTCATTTGTTGAAATTGCTTGCGATCGTGGACACGATTCCTTCCTTCTGGATGTGCCTGAGATGTTTTCGACGATCCGTGGGTTTGTAACCGGGGCCGCGAAGGCGCGCGGCATTCCGGTGCCCGGCGGGGAGGGCTGAGATGAGTGTTTTTGAACCTCGTGCGGGTGGCCGCGAACAGACAATTGTGCGGGGAGACCACCGCGCCGTTGCCCGTATGGTGCCGCGAGGCGCACGTGTTCTGGATATCGGTTGCGACGATGGAACCTTGCTGGAGCTGTTGACCCGCGAATGCGACGTTGATGGTCGCGGGATCGAGATTTCGCAAGCGGGTGTAAACAAATGCGTCGAGCGCGGACTGTCGGCCATTCAGGGTGATGCTGATACCGATCTGGATGATTATCCTGATCAGGCGTTTGACGTGGTTGTTATGAGCCAAACACTTCAGGCAACTCGTGATCCAAAGGCTGTGGTGGAGAATCTCCTGCGCATCGGCAAGCAGGTGATCATTTCAATTCCGAATTTCGCCCACTGGCGTAACCGATTGCAGCTTCTGGTACTCGGCAGAATGCCGGTGACCAAATATCTGCCCTACGAATGGTACAATACGCCGAACATCCACTTCTGCTCATTGCGTGACTTTGTGGAGATGTGTCGTGAACTCGACGCCCATGTGGATACCGCAGTGGCGCTGAGTGCACTGGGCAAAGAAATGAAGGTTCCTGCGCCCTGGTGGCTATGGAATATTTTCGCTGAACAGGCCGTCTTTCGACTGACCAGGGACGACTAGCCTATTGAGGCGGCTCACGGCGGTGCACTGACTTGGCCCCGACGGGTTCGCTTTCCGGCACAAACAGCGGCTTGAGGGCGCGCAGCGGATTGCGGGACACCTCGATGGGTGTTCCCCGGCTGTGCTTCTTCGTCGCCTCCACAATCAAAAGACCCCCGAAGGCTGGCCAAAAACGCCGCCCAAGGCCTTCCCAGGTGCGCGCCGCATTCAAGATAAAACGTCGCTTGGACGGAGGTAGAAACAACGCTTCTTCCTGCGCGGTGATATCAAATCCGCAGGTGCGCAAAAGATTGCGCAACTGGCTGCCTGAATAGGGGCGACCATAGCCGAAGGGTGAGAGTTCGGATTGGGTCCAAAGGCCGCGTCGGTTGGGAACAACTGCAATCAGATGTCCACCAGGTTTGAGAACGCGCCAGGCTTCATCAAGAATTTTGGACGGGTCTGCGCAATGATCGAGCGCGTGAACAACCATCACACGGTCGAAAAACGCGTCGGAAAAGGGCAGGTTGTCATCTTCGATCAAGGCGGCACGATTGGAAGATTCTCGTGGCCAGCCGACGGCACCCTGCTGTGCTGGCATCGCGGCAACACAGCGTTCTGCGCTTCCCAGATAGGGCCGCATGAACGGTCCCGCATAGCCAATTCCGAGCAGAGAGCGATTTTGGAGATCTGGCCAGAGTTTGCGAATTCGCCCGCCAATCAGCACGCGGAGCAGGCGCCCCAGCGGTAGATCATAAAATGTTCTGAGATCTGCGACGTCGAGATACATGGCCTGTCCGAATTGCTTGGGCGCGATTGAAGCACTGATCGTGTGATTTTCGCAAGTAAGAACCTGTCAGGTGTTGATTTCCTTGCCGTCTTGTTCTGACTTGTCTATGCCGAATGCGTTCGTTGAAAGGAAAGCCCATGCCCGAGTCACAAAGTGTTGCCATTCACCAGTTTCCGTGCCTGTCCGACAATTTTGGTGTCTTGCTCCATGATTTGGTGACAAAGACGACGATTGCAATCGATGTGCCGGATGCAGCGCCTTATTTGAGCGAGTTGCAAGCGGCGGGCTGGACGTTGACCCATATTCTGATCACCCATCACCATTGGGATCATGTTGACGGGCTTCAGGATCTCAAGGCTGCGACCGGAGCCGTGGTGTATGGACCCAAGCTTTCCAAGGACAAGATCAAGGGGTTGGATCATCTCGTCGATGATGGGGATGAATTGGAGATCGGCCCCTGGACGATCGAGTGTATCGGGACGCCGGGGCATACTCTGGATCAGATTTCGTTTTTCTTTCCGCAGCTGAATGTCGCGCACACGGGCGACACCATGTTCGCCATGGGCTGCGGGCGTGTGTTCGAGGGAGATCTGCCAATGATGTGGGCATCACTCGACAAATTGGCGAAACGACTTCCAAGTGACACTGAAGTCTACTGTGGGCATGAGTACACGCAGTCCAATGCGCGTTTTGCGCTGACGGTCGATCCGAACAACGAGGCTTTGAAAACCCGCGCTGCGGACGTGGAGCGGCTTCGCTCCGAGGGGCGACCTACGCTTCCCACGACTATGGCGCAGGAATTGGCCACCAATCCGTTCCTGCGAGCCGCTGATCCCGCCATTCAGACACATCTGGGTATGGAGGGGCAGTCGCCTGCAGCTGTGTTTGCTGAAATCCGAACCCGCAAGGATAAGGGATAGGTCCCATGTCTGATCTTAGCGTTTCTCGTATGTCTGCTGAAGATGTGGTTTCCCTGCTCAAGATGCAGCCGCATCCGGAAGGCGGCTATTTTGCGGAAACCTTTCGCGATGATCTGACCGACGAAAACGGGCGTGCCGCGTCGACCCAAATCTACTTTCTTTTGCCTGAAGGCATTGTGTCTCGCTGGCACAAGGTGGATGCGGTGGAAACCTGGCATTGGTACGCCGGGGCACCACTGACCCTTTCAATCAGCGAAGATGGCGATGCCGTTTGTCATATCGCGCTTGGAAATGATCTTGCCGCGTCAGAACGGCCCCAGGCAATCGTTCCAAGGCATGCCTGGCAACAGGCTCAAAGCCGTGGTGCGTGGACCCTTGTCGGTTGCACTGTTGCGCCGGGTTTTCAGTTTGAAGGGTTTGAGATGGCGCCGGATAGCTGGGAGCCGACTTCAACGCGACAAAAGCACGCATAAACAGTGATTTACGCAGTTTTCGCCGAAGTGCCCTTGAATGGCGTTTTGTCCTGATCTTCAATTCGTGACAATGTGTGCCGACTTTATCGTTTCGCGGTGAAGTTCGAATTTGGGAAGAGGTGTGTTTTGGAACGGGATTTTCAGACCCCAGGGCGGTCTCCGGTGTATTCACGTGAGGCATCGGTTGCGACGTCCCATCCGTTGGCAACGAGTGCTGCGATCGAGATTTTGCAAAACGGTGGTAATGCCGTTGATGCGGCGATCGCAGCTGCGGCGGTTCAGGCTGTTGTCGAACCGCAGATGACCGGGATTGGAGGCGACTGCTTTGCGATCGTCATGGAGCCAGACGGGCGTATGGCCGGTTTCAATGGTTCTGGCGCTGCGCCAATGGCAGCGACATCCGAAGCCCTCCTGGCGAAAGGCGTTTCCGAGATCGAACCGACCTCTGTTCACGCGGTCACGGTTCCTGGTGCTATTTGTGCCTGGGAAACCTTGTCGAAGGCTCACGGAAAGTTCAAATTTTCCGAGTTGTTCAAGCGTGCGATTGAATATGCTGAAGAGGGCTTTCCCGTCGCGCCCCGTGTTCACAAGGACTGGAAAGAGCATGAAGCCAAGTTGCGGCTGCATCCAGCAACGGAGCGTACCTACCTGCCGGGTGGAAAGGTTCCTGAAGTCGGACAGATCGTCAAGTTTCCGGCCCTTGCTGAAACGCTGAAAGCGATTGCTGCTGAAGGCTCGAAGGCTTTTTACCAAGGCACGATCGCGGAAGACATTATCGACACCCTGGAAGATCTCGGCAGTACGATGACGATGGCGGACCTTGCGGCTTGCCACACGACAACAGTTTCGCCGATTACACGCGACTACCGCGAGCATACGATTGCCGAATTGCCGCCCAATGGCCAGGGTGTGATTGCGTTGGTGACATTGGGTCTTCTGGAGCGCTTTGATATCGGCAAGCTTGATCCGCTCGGTCCTGAGCGGTTCCACTTGGAAATGGAAGCTGCCAAGATCGCCTATGCTGTGCGTGACAAGTTTGTGACCGATCCGGGCCACATGGATGTCTGCCACACACGTCTGATCACCAGCGATTATCTGGATGAGCTGGCCAAGATGATTGACGTTGATCGCTGCAACACGGCGATACCTGCGCCAGTCTCCGCACCACAAACAGACACGATTTATCTTTCAGTGGTCGACAAAGACGGGCTTGCGGTCTCTTTCATCAATTCCCTGTTTGCCGGCTTTGGCAGTGGCATTCTGGCACCTGAAAGCGGCGTCTTGCTGCACAACCGTGGCCTGTCGTTCAAGGTCGAGCCCGGTCATGCCAACACGATTGCGGGCGGCAAGCGTCCGATGCACACCATCATTCCAGCCATGGGCTTGAAGGACGGTCATCCCTGGCTGTCATTTGGTGTGATGGGCGGGCATTATCAGGCCTGCGGTCATGCTCATGTGATTTCCAACCTGCTTGATTTCGGAATGGACGTTCAGCAGGCAATCGACTTCCCTCGAATGTTCTTCGATATCAAAACCCATGTCTTGGAAGCTGAAAGCTCGATCCCGGCAGCGACGATTGAAGGCTTGAAGGCGCGTGGTCACGAAGTGCGCGCGGCAGCCGGTGCGATCGGAGGAAGCCAGGCAATCATGATCGATCGAAAGAAAAAGCTGCTGATCGCCGGATCCGACCCCCGCAAGGATGGACATGCGGCTGGCTATTAGGTCTTTCAGACCGATATGAAAAACGAAACCCGGCCAGTTGGCCGGGTTTTTTAACAGGCGATATGTGCGGTGCCGAAGGTCGTCTTAGAAGTCGACGGCGATGACGTGGCCGGGACGGCGCTTGCGCGGACTTGCGGCTGTCTGGCGGTATTGGTCGGAACCGAGCTCTTGAGCGCTTTGGCGCGCGGAAAGTGTTTGTGTGTCCTGATCGCGCGCGGCGATGAGGTGTGCCATGAAACTTGCATCGGGCATGTAGAAGGCGATGAACTCTTCGTGCTCGCGCTCAATGCGCGGTCCTGCGATGACAGGTGGCTGGAACGGAGTGCGCGGTTCTTCCTCGATGTGAGTTTCGTCCTGAAAAGGACGCTTGCGCCTCATATTGGAACGTTGGTACGCGTTAACTGGGTCGATCCGCACTGTTTTGGCCCTTGTCTGTCTCATTTCGGGACGGGTGGCCCGTCCTTACAGACAACATCGCAATGGCTATGCCAGAGGTGCGGCTTTGTTAACTTTTGGGCGGCAGAAACCGGTATTTTTGGGCGCGAGTGGTTAACGCGGCTTAGGTTATTTGATCAAAATCCAATCTACCTTCGATGAGAAGACGGCCTGAAAGCAGCCTGACTTGTGCTTTGGACAACAAAAAAGCGCGTCTCCCTGAGGAAACGCGCTTTTTAAAATTCAGTGTCGATCGGCTTAGGCTGCGATAGCGCCCTGTGCCTTTTCAACCAAGGCCTTGAATGCATCAGGCTGGTTGATTGCAAGATCGGACAGAACTTTACGGTCAACTTCGATACCGGCCTTGTTCAGACCATCGATGAAACGACCATAGGTCATGCCATGTTCACGAGAAGCCGCGTTGATACGCTGGATCCACAATGAACGGAAATTACGCTTCCGGGTCTTGCGGTCGCGATAGGCATATTGACCTGCCTTCTCGACGGCCTGCTTGGCGACGCGGATAGTGCTCTTACGACGGCCGTAGTAACCTTTGGCTGCCTTCAGAACTTTTTTGTGACGGGCATGGGCGGTGACGCCTCTTTTAACGCGCGACATATCTTAACTCCTTTAAAGGTGCTTTGGGCTTTAGGCGTAAGGAAGGAACTGCTTCACGACTTTCGCATCCTGCGGCGCAAGCGTGGTTGTGCCACGTGCGTTGCGGAGGAACTTGTTCGTGCGCTTGATCATTCCGTGGCGTTTGCCAGCCTGTGCTGTTTTCACCTTACCGGAGGCAGTCAATTTGAAGCGCTTTTTGGCGCCTGACTTCGTTTTCAGCTTGGGCATTTTGCATCCTTTCATTGGCGCAGCGGTAAACCACTGCATTCTTGTTGGTGCATCGAGAGGTCGCCACGGCATGCCCTGATGTTTCAAGGTGCTGGATGTATTCCTTGGAACACACAAACCCAGCCCACGAAAAGCCGGACGACTCTGGACCGGGCGCTTATAGGGTGACTCTGGCTTTGATGCAACCGGAAACCTTGGTCGGAGCCAAGTTCTTTTGAACGCTCCGGGTTCAATTTTTCGAGGTGCGATGATCGCACAGGCTCATTGGGTCAAAGGTGCTCGATCAAATACGCGGTTCATGCAAATGGTGGCAGCGTTTTTTGCATCGCTTTCGTGCTGGTTCTTTGCGGCGTGAAGCCTAAAACTGATGCAGGACATGTGCTGCTCTCACAGCAGCAGAGGCGCGGTTTTCAACGCCGAGCTTTTGGTAGATCTGTTCCAGGTGCTTGTTGACTGTGCGAGGACTCAAGCCGAGGATTTCTCCGATGTCTCGATTGGCCTTGCCCTTGGAGATCCAAAGCAGGACGTCCGCCTCGCGTGCGGTCAGGCCGAAATGCTGGCGCAGGACCTCACCCTGATTGGGGTGGTCGGTGGTGGTGAGCCTGAAAAGATATTCATCCGTACCAACGGATCCGAGAAACTGCAGCTGCACTGAAAGTTCGCCGCCCGGAGACAGTGTCAGGGGCTCCGTCTGTCCCGACTGCCGCGCGGCGTCAGATTCAAGCCATTCGGCGAGCTTGTCGCCGATCTCGGTCAAGAGGGCGTCTCCGCTGGCAGTCGTTGACAGCAATTGATGGGTTTGAGGCGTCGTCCAGAGCAATGTACCCTTTGAGGAGACCGCGATCAGGTGCCGTCCGGCTGCGTCGAGCGCAATACGAGCACTTTGAACAGAGCGGGCATTCGCAAGATGGACGCGGACGCGGGCCTGCAATTCATCAATGTTGATCGGCTTGGTGAGAAAGTCGACGCCGCCGGATTCAAGTGCATGGACCACATGTTCGGTTTCGCTCAATCCCGTCATGAAGATGATTGGCACGTGTTGCAGGTTGGCCTTGGCCTTGATGCGCTCGCAGGTTTCAAATCCCGACAGACCCGGCATGATCGCATCCATCAGGATGATGTCCGGGGTGATCCTGTCTGCGATGGACAGGGCCGACGTGCCATTGGTCGCGACAAGCACCGTTATGCCGGAGTTCTCCAGGGCCTGTGTCAGGAACCCCAAGGTTTCCGGGCTATCGTCAACGACGAGAACGATGTCACGCTGGCTGTCAGTCATGTTTGGTGAGCTCTTTCAGCGTTTCGATGTAGCCATCAAAGTCAAAATTCTGCAAATGATCGCGCAAAGTGGCAACAAGCTCTGCGTTGACCGGATCGTCTGAGATGGATTGTAACTTGGCTTCTATCCCATGGATGTAGCCGATTTCTCCCAGGCTAATCAATTCATGGATATCGGAGGCCAGCGGTCTGCTTGGTGCTGACGTCGGCCCAGAATCGGCTTCATTGACCTTAATGTCTGATGTCGCAGCGTCCGACGTGGTGCCGACAAGGGTCTCTACACCCTGCCAGTCCAGATCGAGGTGTTTTTGGATCTTGTCCAGCAAATGCTGCAGATCGAAGGGTTTTGCCAGCGAATCATGATGCAGGTCCGGTCCATCGGGCTTGAGTGCCTTGTCGCCGATGTTGGCCGACAACATTATGATTGGTGCGGTGACATCGATTTGGCGCAGTCTGGAGACGAGTTCCCAGCCGTTCATGCCCGGCATCAGGATATCGATGAGGTACAGGTCAACGTCGTTGGCTTGCGCCAATGCGATACATCCCGGCCCGTCGCTTGCCTCCAGAACCTCAAAACCGAGCGGGACCAGAATTTCCTTGGTGAGCGCGCGGTGGTCCGGGTTGTCATCAACAATGGCGATGGTGCGGCGATCACCTTCATAGCCTCCGATAGAGTCAAATGAGCGGATTGGCAGTTTGGGTGTGTCGATGGCCGCCAACATCAGTCTGACTTCGAAGGTTGCTCCTGTCCCCGGCTCGCTGGAAACGGCAATGGCACCGCCCAGGGTTTCCGTCAGCAGTTTGGTGATCGTAAGACCGAGCCCCAGACCGGGCGTACGCAGGGCTTTGACGCCCGTACCGCGCCCAAAGGGTTCGAAAATCTTTGTCTGATCTTCGAGCGGGATACCTGCGCCGGTATCACTGACCTCAAAGGTTGCGACCTGTGATCGGTAGGCGACCTTGAGGCTGACGCTGCCCTTGGAGGTGAACTTGATCGCATTTGAGAGCAGATTGACCAAAATCTGGCGTAGACGTTTTTCGTCGGTTCTCACGAAAACCGGGAGGTTTTCAGCGCGAATGTGGGTAAATTTGAGCCCCTTGGCACGCGCCTGCATCTGGAACATGTCGACGATCTGGTCGAGGAACTCGTGAATGTTGACCTCGTTGGAGTAAACCTGAAGACGGCCTGCCTCGATCCGCGAGATGTCGAGCAATCCGTCAATCAGTCCCGAGAGATGCTCCGCACTGCGCCGGATGGTGTGAAGGTTGGACCGACGCTTTTCGGGAATAGCAGTGTCTCGCTCCAACACCTGCGCATATCCAAGGACGGCATTCAGCGGGGTCCTGAGTTCATGGCTCAGGCCCACTACGTAGCGGCTTTTGGCCATGTTGGCAGCTTCCGCATTTTCCTTGGCCTGCTGAAGCGCTGCGTCCGTCTTGCGGTGGGCATCGATTTCCTTCTGCAGAAGAGCATTTTGGCGCGCGGATTCTTCTTCTGCAACATTTCTGGTGTCGTGGGCGAGCACCAGGAACCAGGAGGCAATACCGCCACCGATCGAAAAGACAAAGAAGATCAGTGCAATGGTTTGACCGATGACGCCGGAGGCTTCCGGGTATCGGGCGGCGGCCTGATTGTAGATGACCCAAAGCGCAAGGCCGATAATCGTCGTCAGCAGGAACCAGGTGACCGAGTAGCGACCGAGCCGGGTGCGCAAATGAGACAGTGTTTTTTCAGGCAGAAAATGTTCGGCGACGACAGCTAGCTGATGGTTGATCCGCGCCTTCGGTTTACACAGATCATGGCAGCGGGCATCCAGCGAGCAGCACAAGGAACAGATAGGAGCCTGATAGGCCGGACAATAGGCCATGTCTTCCGGTTCAAACGGGTTTTCGCAGATCGAGCACGTCAGGGTGTCTTCTTTTAGCCAATGAGCGCGGGGCTTGCGCGCAAGGTAGAAGCGGCCGTTGGTGCTGATGGCAATGACGGGCGAGGCGATGAATGCGACGATCATTGCAATGAACGTGGAAAGAGCGGCTGCTTCCGGCCCAAAGACTTCGTATTCTGCCAACAGGCCTATAGCGGTTGCGAGCACCATTGCGCCGGTGCCTACCGGATTGATGTCGTAGAGATGAGCGCGTTTGAACTCGATGCCTGGAGGCGAAAAGCCCAGTGACTTGTTTATGAAGAGGTCAGCGGAGATCGACGACAGCCAGGCCATCGCGACGATGGAAAACACGCCGAGGGTTTCTTCCAGCAATTTGTAGATGCCAAGCTCCATCAACAACAGCGCAATGCCGACGTTGAAGACAAGCCAGACAACGCGGCCCGGGTGGCTGTGCGTGAGCCGCGAGAAGAAATTCGACCAGGCCAGCGAACCCGCGTAGGCGTTCATGACGTTGATTTTGAGCTGAGATACAACGACGAAAGCTGCCATTAGGACCAGAACCACATAGTCGTTCGGGATCATGTAACCGAAGGCGACTGCGTACATGCGCGAGGGTTCGTCGGCGTGATCTGGAGAAATGCCTGCAGAAAGCGCCAGAACCGCAAGGAAGGATCCGGCAACCATCTTGGGTGCGCCGAGCACCACCCAGCCGGGACCTGCCAGAAACAATGCGAGGCGATGCCGCTTTCTGGACAGTTCTTGGGAGGGGAGAAAGCGCAGAAAATCGACCTGCTCGCCGATCTGCGCCATCAGCGACAGGATGACCGCAGATGCAGCGCCGACGCTGATCAGGCTGAGTGTGTCGAATGCAGGGGAAGGTGGCAGTGGTTGATTGGACACTGGATCAATGCCGACAAAGTTCATCCAGTCGGAGAAAATGCTTTTGTCTGCAAAGGCAATGAAGGCAAACGGCAGAATGTTGAGAATGATCCAGAACGGCTGGGTGAGGATCTGGAACTTGCTGATAAGTGTCACGCCGTGGGTCACAAGCGGGATTACGGCGATGGCGCTGATGATATAGCCGATCCACAAGGGCACGCCGAATGCATATTCCAGGGCGCTCGACATGATCGAGGCCTCAATTGCAAACAGGATGAATGTGAAGCTGGCATAAATCAGCGATGTAATGGTTGAGCCGATGTAGCCAAAACCCGCGCCGCGGGTCAAAAGGTCGATATCGACCCCGTAGCGCATGGCGTACCGACTGATCGGTATTCCGACAAGAAGCATCACCACGCTGGCGAGTATGATGGCTACGAAGGCGTTGCCAGTCCCATAGGACATGGTGATCGCGCCGCCGATGGCTTCAAGTGCCAGGAACGAAATTGCGCCAATAGCAGTTTGGGAGATGCGGCGGGAGGAAAAGCGGCGGGCACTTTTGGCCGTGAACCTGAGCGCATAGTCCTCCAGGGTCTGATTATTGACCCATTGATTGTATTTTCGCCGTACCGGCAAGATGCGCTGGCGCGCGGTCATGGCATTGCCTCAAAACTCATCGCCATGGCCGTGTATTGAACACTTTATGGGCGAATATTTTTGTCATTTGCCGCTTCAGGGTTGAAAACCCCTGAATCTCAAGGGGGTGCGCGCCCGGCGGTTGTTTCTATAAAGCAGACTTTGTGCCGACTTTGGAAGCATTGGTATTTAAGCGGAATTTCCCGCCTGCGCATTTTGCGCAAAAGGCGCAGTGGCCTACGTCAATCGACGTATATGGATTCGCAACCTGACCTAGCACGATGCATCTCCAACGGCGACTGGGTGTCGTCGTCGAAGCCGGTTCCTTCCTTCCAGAACCTTTTGAACCGGCCACGACAGAGGGGAAATTTAGAATGTCCAATAAGCTGTCCGCCCGTTTTGCGGGTCTTGCAATTTCAGGCCTCATGGCCTCCACCATGTTCTCCGCAGCATCTGCAGAAGAAACCATCAAGGTTGGTATCCTGCACTCGCTTTCCGGTACCATGGCCATTTCCGAAACAACGCTTAAAGACGCCATGTTGATGCTCATCGAAGAGCAGAACAAAAAGGGCGGCGTCCTTGGCAAGAAACTTGAAGCAGTCGTTGTTGACCCTGCTTCTGACTGGCCGCTTTTCGCTGAAAAGGCTCGTGAGCTGATCGAAGTCAACGAAGTTTCCGCAGTCTTCGGTTGCTGGACATCTGTGTCCCGTAAATCCGTTCTGCCAGTCTTCGAAGAACTGAACTCACTGCTGTTCTATCCAGTTCAGTACGAAGGTGAAGAAAGCCAGCGCAACGTCTTCTACACCGGTGCTGCTCCCAACCAGCAGGCAATTCCGGCGGTTGACTACCTGATGAACGAGGAAGGCGTCGAGCGCTGGGTTCTGGCCGGGACGGACTATGTCTATCCCCGCACGACCAACAAGATCCTCGAGGCCTATCTGAAGGCCAAGGGCGTTGCCGAAGAAGACATCATGATCAACTACACGCCTTTCGGTCATTCCGACTGGCAGACGATCGTGTCCGACATCAAGGCATTCGGCTCCGCCGGCAAGAAGACCGCAGTGGTTTCCACCATCAACGGCGATGCGAACGTTCCCTTCTACAAGGAACTCGGCAATGCCGGCATCAAGGCTGAAGACATACCGGTCGTTGCCTTCTCCGTGGGTGAAGAAGAACTGGCTGGCCTGGACACCGCTCCGCTCGTCGGTCACCTGGCGGCCTGGAACTACTTCCAGTCGGCAGACACCGATGCCAATGCCGAGTTCATTGAAACCTGGCAGGCGTTCATCGGCGACGAGAACCGCGTGACCAACGATCCGATGGAAGCACACTACATCGGCTTCAACATGTGGGTCGAGGCAGTCGAAAAGGCCGGCACCACCGATCCGGATGCAGTCATCGACGCCATTGTCGGCGTGTCCGTACCAAACCTCACGGGCGGCTATTCGGCCATGATGCCGAACCATCACATCACCAAGCCGGTCCTGATCGGCGAGATCCAGGAAGATGGCCAGTTTGAAACCGTCTGGGAGACGTCCGGTCTGGTCGTCGGCGATGCCTGGTCGGATTACCTGGAAGGCTCCAAGGACCTGATCTCCGATTGGCGTGCTCCGCTGTCTTGCGGAAACTTCAACACTGCCACCGGCAAGTGCGGCGGCTCCGGTTCGTAAGAGCGGAACCTCAAGGAGGCGGTGCGTGCACCGCCTCCTTTTTTAGCCCGAGCCCCAGGTCTCGCCATTGGCGAGGGGGCAGCCCTGCTGAGGACGCTGTTTTCTCCCAGGTGCCAGGACATTCAGACGTGGTGGATCCATGACCCTGCTGAGATCATTCCATTTGACATCGCTCTGCCTGGCGGTTGGGCTGCTTTTCATTTCGATGCTGGTTGTTTCGCCTGAAGTGCGTGCGCAGCAGGATGTCGAGAGCCTTCGCCCGCTTGTAAACGCTCTCGCCAAGGGCAAGTTCAAGGAAACCGAGAAGCAGATCGGAGACTTGGCGGCGACCGGAGATCCGGTTGTCGCGCCTGCTCTGGAAGCGCTTGGAGATGGCGATCTATATGTCCGCAAGTCCGACAACCAGGTGTTTATCGCGAAGAAGTCAGGCAGCGGCTATGCGCTCTCAGATCCGCTGACCCTTGAACCTGCCGGTGAGGCGGGCCGCAGGGATGTGAGCAAGATCAAGGTCAACAACAGCCTGCGCAGGGTAATTCGCTCTGCATTGGGTTCTCTGACGCTGATGGCGCCGGATCCGCAGGTGCGCAAGTCAGCCGCCGAGGCTGTCTTCAAGGCAAAGGATCCTGACGCGATCGAGAGCCTCGAGGCAGCAATTGGCAAGGAGGTCGAAGATGATGTGCGCTTGGTCATGGAGCAGGCCCGGGCAGCGGCCATTCTCAATTCCGACCGTGGTGACCCTGATAAGCTTGAGGCGATTGGAACCCTCGAAGCCATGGGAAACCGGGACGCCCTTTCCCTTCTGATCGGCCTTCAGGATAGCTCCGAGGGTGAACTGCAGGCGGCTGCGCAGGCAGCAGTGACGCGGATCAACAAGAACCTCGCCCTTTGGGATAACGCCCAGAACATCTGGTACGGCGTTTCGCTTGGGTCCGTTCTGTTGCTCGCCGCAATCGGTCTCGCGATCACGTTTGGCGTCATGGGTGTTATCAATATGGCGCACGGCGAGATGGTGATGATCGGCGCCTATGTCACCTTCGTGGTGCAGGAGTTGATCCGGTCATCCGCTCCCGGACTTTTCGAATATTCGCTTTTCATCGCGTTGCCGCTGGCGTTCCTGGTGTCCGGCGCAATTGGAGTTGCCGTCGAACGTGGCATTATTCGCTGGCTCTATGGCCGCCCGCTGGAAACCTTGCTGGCGACCTGGGGCCTCTCGCTGATCCTCCAGCAGGCAGTCCGGTCGATCTTCGGGCCGACCAACCGCGAGGTCGGTAACCCGGACTGGATGTCCGGCGCCTTCGAACTGGGACAGCTGACAATCACCTACAACCGGATGTGGATCATTGTCTTTGCGCTGCTTGTCTTCGCCGGGTTGATGCTGGTCCTGAAGAAAACACCGTTCGGTTTGTTCACACGCGCCGTGACCCAGAATCGTAGGATGGCGGCCTCCATGGGTATTCGCACGCCGTGGATCGATGCGCTGACCTTCGGACTGGGGTCCGGCATTGCCGGTATTGCAGGGGTCGCCCTCAGCCAGATAGACAACGTCTCCCCCAATCTGGGTCAGGGCTACATCATCGACAGTTTCATGGTGGTGGTCTTCGGCGGGGTCGGCAACCTGTGGGGAACGCTGGTCGGAGCAATGACGCTTGGGGTCGTGAACAAGTTTCTTGAGCCCTATGCAGGCGCCGTTCTGGGCAAGATCTTCGTTCTCGTATTCATCATTCTCTTTATCCAGAAGCGTCCAAGGGGCCTGTTTGCGCTCAAGGGCCGGGCAGTCGAAGCATGATGACCTCCTTTCTGTTCCGTACGATGGATGCCAAGGCCGGTGTCTTCATCGCTATCCTGCTGGCGGTGATCGTCGCCGTCCCCGCGCTGAACCTGATGATGCCTCCGGGCAGCCCATTGCATGTTCCCAACTACGCCGTCACGTTGATGGGCAAGTATCTGACCTATGCCTTGCTGGCGCTGTCGGTCGATCTCGTCTGGGGCTATTGCGGCATTCTCTCGCTGGGCCACGGCGCGTTCTTTGCGCTCGGTGGCTATGCCATGGGCATGTACCTCATGCGGCAGATCGGAACCCGGGGCGTCTATGGCGACCCCGTCCTCCCGGACTTCATGGTCTTCCTGAACTGGAAGGAGCTGCCCTGGTACTGGTACGGCTTCGACATGGCCTGGTTTGCCTTCCTGATGGTGCTGATCGTGCCGGGCGTTCTGGCCTTTGTCTTTGGCTGGTTCGCATTCCGCTCGCGCGTGACGGGTGTGTATCTGTCGATCATCACGCAGGCGCTCACTTATGCGCTGCTGCTTGCCTTCTTCCGCAATGACATGGGGTTCGGTGGCAACAATGGCCTCACGGACTTCAAGGATATCCTGGGCTTTGATGTTCAGGCCGATACGACACGGGCCGGCCTTTTTGCGGCTTCAGGCATCGCCTTGCTGATCTGTTTTCTGATTTGCCGGGCGATAACGCGGTCCAAGCTGGGCAAGGTGCTGGTCGCCGTGCGTGATGCCGAAAGCCGGACGCGCTTCCTTGGCTACAGGGTCGAGCACTACAAGCTGTTTGTCTGGACCTTGTCTGCCATGATGGCAGGCATTGCGGGAGCGCTCTACGTGCCGCAGGTCGGTATTATCAACCCGGGGGAATTTGCTCCGGCAAACTCCATCGAGGTGGTGATCTGGGTTGCTGTCGGCGGGCGCGGCACGCTGGTGGGAGCGGTTATCGGCGCTGTGCTCGTCAACTTCGCCAAGACCTGGTTTACGGCCGCCCTTCCGGACGTCTGGCTCTTCGCACTCGGCGCCCTCTTTGTCGTGGTCACATTGTTTCTTCCCAAGGGGATTGTCGGAACGGTTGGTCAGGGCTGGACGGCCTTGCGTCAACGAAA
>JABXHV010000105.1 GCA_013373445.1 Paracoccaceae bacterium
ACTTTCAACTCACCAACTTCTTCCCTGAATTTTACTTTGGCTCGAGTAATAGCCCTTTTTGCAGCCTCCTCCTGCTTCAAAAATGCCCGAGCGATTTCCTTGACAGAAAGACCGCAAAGTAGCTTCAGGCTGAGCATCAATTGCTCAGTCGGTTTCATTGCCGGATGACAGCAAGCGAAGATCATTCTCAGCTGATCATCAACAATCACTTTCTCCTCCGGCAATTCATTTTTCTCTTCAGCAATAGGGTCTATAGTAACCGTCTGTTCATAAGAAACCGATCTATTTTCCTTCCTCAGATAATCAATCAATTGATTGTTGACAACTCTGTAAAGCCATGCCGAGGGATTGTCAGGCATAGGTTGAAAAGACCATTGCTTGGCCGCTTTGAAGAGCGCCTCTTGAACAGCGTCTTCTATCGTGTCAATCAGGTGAGGGGAATACCTATTGGTGAACATGGAAACCAGCTTTCCATATTCATGGCGAAAGAGATGATCTAGCTTTTGATTGACGGCAGAGGGCATAAGAAAAAGGAGGTAACTTCTTCATTCCGAACTTGTTTCGGAATCCCTTTCTTTCGAAAAAGACCCTGAAACAAGTTCAGGGTGACGACAACAATATCGTCTCCCTAAATTAATGAATTACATATCAGCAATCTCTCTTACTTCGATGTGACCATCTTCAGCATCGAGAATCGGACAACCTTTGGACAATTCAGTGGCTTCTTCCAATGAAGAGGCATTGACCATCAAATAGCCTCCAACTATTTCAGCTCCTTCAGCAAAGGGACCATCAGTTACAACAGAACCTCCTTTTGAAACTTGCTTACCTTCAGCTTTTAGCGGCAAACCATCTATGAGTTGCCCCTTCTCGGCCAAGCCTTCCATCCAGACTCTCCACTCGTCCATATGAGCTTCAACTTCGGCTGGCGACATGGTGGCCATTCTGGCATCACCGCCTCTAAACAGGTATAAATACTTTTGCATTGCTTAAAAATTATCAGTTTAAAATTTGTTTAAAAAAATCGCGATTCGTGGGTTTGACGAATGGATTGACCTTTCGGGACAGAATCTAGAAAAAATATTTCAATCCTCTGGGTTTAGTGGTCGGTTGATCGGAAAACAGTTGACCAGCTATCCATTTCTCCACCTCCGTCCTGCGGACACCTCCGCCAGCGGAGGATATTCGTGCAATCCGCTAAAATCTCTGCTTATTTATTCTCCAGTCGTGAGGGTTAGTGTGAAGTGGACATTACTGGAAACAGCTCCTTTTCATCCTGAGCTTGTCGAAGGATCGGCCCAACTAGAAGGCTCTGCCGATCCCTCGGTTTCGCTCGGGATGGAAAGGTTGGGTTAAATGCTCATTCTCCTTCTTTCCAATGAGAGGTTAGCTTGTCTGCCTTTAGGCATCAAGGTGGTTAGTCATCACCTCCTTAAGCACCGAAACAATTCGAATCTGCTCTTCGAAATTGATCGAGGCAAAACCCATCCTGATGCCATTTTTGGCTGTATTGTTGTAGTTGTAGGTATTGTAATTGGGTATAAGCAGTCCTCTTTCTTTGCAGGCTTTGGCAATGTCAAGCCAGCTCATGTCTTCGCGAAGTTCAACCCAAACAGCCAGCCCTCCTTCAGGCACTTTGAACTGGACAAAATCGCCTAATTCTGTTGCCAACAGTTGGCAGAAATGATCTCTTCTTTCACGATAGACTTTCAGAGCCTTTTTGGTGTGCCGCTGATAATCGCCTTGCCTGATCATCAGGGCCACGGACCTTTCCAGAATAGCATCTCCTTGCCTATCGATAATTCTTCTCAGATGGCCAACTTCATCGATAAAGTCTTTGGGAGCCACCAGATAACCCACCCGGTAGGCTGGTGCCACAATTTTGCAGATGGCCCCCATATAGATCACCTGTCCCGATCGATCGGCACTGGCCAGCGGTAGCAGTGGTGCATTTCTATAGTGGAAATCATAGTCGTAATCGTCTTCCAGTATCGCGAAGCCATATTTTTCAGCCAGTTGCAACAGTTCGAGTCTCCTTTCTGCACTCAAGGTGACAGTAGTTGGATGATGGTGATGTGAGGTAACAAAAACAGCCCGTACTTTTTCCTTCTCGCAAAGTCTGGCCAAACTCTGCGTGTCGATGCCCTTTTCATCAACAGGAATCGTCTTAATGCTTGCTCCGGCTTCCTTCATAGTTAGGTTGGCGGCCACATAATTGGTCTCTCCCACAACCGCCATTTCGCCATTTTTAAAGAGCAGTTGGGAAGAAAGAAACATCCCCATCTGGCTACCGCGAATAATCATTACGTTCTCCTTCTGAACATTCATCCCCCTGGTTTCCTGAAGAAAATCTGCGAGGGTTTCACGAAGTAGATCATCCCCATAAACTGAGCCGTAGCTTAAATGACGCCTGTTATAAGTTCTGGCAATAATGGACTTATAGTGCCTGATCAGGTCATCGACCGGGGCAATCCGAACATCAGGAATTCCTTCATCTAGAGTCAATCCATCTGGAATCAAAGGCAGAATACGATGCAAGTTCGGCTTTTGGTGAAAATTGAAGCCTGCCTTTTGCGCCTTCAATCCACTGAGCTCTTTTCCAATTTTTTGAGGTGTTATGGTAGGCAGGCTTTCACTTACGTAAGTTCCCTGAGATGGACGAACTTCTATCCAGCCCTGGTTAAGCAGTTCATCATAGGCCGCAACCGCTGTTTTACGATGAACCTGAAAGGTGTCGGCAATGGCTCTGGTTCCGGGCAGGCGGCTGCCACTGGCTAACACACCTGCTTTAATCTGCTGTACCAGCCCGTTGCTGATCTGGAGATAAACCGGCAAATCCATCTCCCTATTAATGCTGACTAAGTTTTGAAGTGCTACCACAACCGGACTATTTACTTATTGAAAACTGGATTACTAAAGTAGTCCGTCAAAAGTAGACATTTGATTCAATAAAACTCAGGTCATGTCAGAATTCAGTAAAAACCCTTTGAACAAAGTTATCAGAGGATCGAAAAGAGCCCAATACGACAAACAACTCATTTACAACATTTTAGACTCACACTTTATCTGTCAGATTCCCTATGTCTTTGAGGGGACTTCTATTGTTATTCCAACAGCTTATGGAAGAAAAGGAGACAGCATACTCATTCATGGCTCACTCAAAAACCGGATGATGCTTTCTCTTTTAGACCAGGAAAAGGTAAGCCTCAATGTGACTCATCTTGATGGTCTGGTCTTGGCCAGATCGGTCTTCCATCATTCAGTCAACTATCGCTCGGTCAATGTTTTCGGTAAAGCAAGGTTGATTGAAGATGATACGGAAAAGATGGAAGCCCTGGAAATTATCACGGAGAATATAATTCCGGGCAGATGGAATGAAGCCAGAATTCCGAACCAAAAAGAGCTCGATGGCACTTTGGTGATGGCTATTGACATCGAAGATGCTTCGGCTAAAGTCCGAGAAGTGGAAGCGGCTGATGAAGCCGCGGATTATGATCTGGATGTCTGGGCAGGTGTATTAGAGTTGGAGGTACATCCCGGAAGGCTGGTGCCCAATTCGGATTGTAAGCCCGGACTCCCTGAACCTGAATCGGCCAAGAATTTCAGATTCTCTAATAATCCAGTAAAGCAGCCATGAAATTGAGAAAGTGGCTTGGAAAGTATATTTCTAAGATTGGTAAAATAGCTGAGGGAATGGTGATGGGGTATACGAAATGAAGCCTTATCACCTCCAACCTTTGACAAACTTATCTCACTAGCACAGCACAAAAACCGTATTGAGTCAATAATGGTATACTGAAGTTTGTCAAAGGTGAGCACTGGGTGACTTGAATGACTCCCTTAGATTTTATTGTCTAGGTAATCACTAGTCAGACCACTCGAAGTGGTCTGACCGTGCAAAACCCTCCTCTGCCCTGCGGGCACCTCCAGAGGAAGACATCCGTGCCATCAACTAATTATTGAATCACAATCTCTTAGATATTATTCAGCGAATGTCTGTCAGTTCTTAAAAAACTGAAGTCCAAAACCGAAAGGGGTGAGATTCATGGGAGCCTCGGAAAACTTACTGTTGAGTGAATGATGAACATATAACCTGAATTTCCATTTTGATTTAGCCAAGTCTGAGGTAAACCCGAAATTCAGGCTAAGAATATTCTTAGGGTATTGTACCAATGACTCACCGTCAGGGGCGCCACTCACAATTGTCTCAAAGGCCAACCCAAGGTCTACTTGCTTTTGGTCTATACCAATACTGGCGAGGTCATACTGCAAGCCCGTTGAAATACCCACCGACAAAGGTCTGAGGGTAGTCTTAAACTCGGTGAAGCCATCATTTTCACTGTCAGAAGCATCTTCAATATAATCCAGCGTGAGCTTATATTGCCTGAGTGTTGCACTCAGCACATTCCTTAACTGCCATCCATTTCCTAATTCAAAGTCTCGCTGATAGCCCAGACTCAATCCCAAATGTTTGAAAGAAATATCCAGCGTTGGATCAATATCCTCAAAATAGACATTGTCAGATGGATTGGGGTTAAGGCTCAGGTAATTGAGATTGAGACCAAAAATCAGATTAGATTTAGTCTTCTTGAAATAGCTTGAGTCGCTCGGCAGATCAATTAAACCTATGCTATCCAATGGCATTATATAATTTCCGAATTGAAAGGGAGGTAATTCAAGAGGAAGTATTTCAATTCTCGAAAGGCTGACTGAAGCCTCATCCAAATCAGTATAATCTTGAGTGAATTTGTCTATTGCTTCCTCATCCACTTCCTGAAGAAATAATCTCTCCTCCTCTGATCGATTCTCATTTCTTGCGTTGGGACTTTCCACCTTTTCTACAGCTGGAGAATCAGCTTCTGGCTTACTCACTACCACCTCTTGCTTTTGTTTATCGGCCGGAACGGCAGGTTCTTTAGAGCTAATGGCACTGTCTGAATTCTCTTTGGCAGAATTTGAAGCGATGATTTGCCAACCAACTACCGAAATTAATAACAGTAATATTAGCGTAGCCCAACGCCTTCTTGGTGTAAAAAAGCTTTGCGTAGGCTGTGATGCTATTTCCTTATTAATACCGGCCCAAAGTTTATCATCTACAGGCGCCTCAAAGCCATCGAACTTCGATTTTACGACATCTTTTAGTTGATCATCCATAGACATAATTTCTTATCTCAGTTTTTTTTAACAATTCTGCCATCCTCTGCTTTGCGCGAGTCAATATTACCCTTGAGGTACTTTCTGCAATTCCCATCTGATCTGAGATCTCCTTATGAGAATAGCCGTCTATGATGTAGAGGTTAAACACCAAACTGTAATTGAGTGGCAGTTGCTGAATCAAGCGCAGAATCTCCTTCGTTTCCAGCATTTCTATAATGCCAATCTCCTCGCTGGTCAATTCTGCAACCTCATTATCATCCATATTCACCATCAAATCGGTTCTCTTTTTTCTGTGATGATCTATGGCCACATTTGTTGCTATTCTGGTCACCCAACCCATCAGATTGTCTACATGCTGGGCCTGCTGAATATTTTTAAAAACACGGATCATAGTTTCCTGAAAAACATCATTGGCCTCATCCTGATCGCGGTTATACCTCAAACAAATTCCCATCAACCTTCCCTTTAGCAACTCATAGAGTTCCTTCTGAGACTTTGGGTCTCCCTCGGTGCACTTTTTAATGAGGTTGGTGTAGTTCATACTAAAAGGAAAATATCACGAGGTGTCTCGTAATATTTCCGATGGTTCGATTGCTAAGTATGGGTATCAGTCTTTAATTTCTATTATCGCTTCAGAAACCATATAGTATTCATAGGCCATAGGTTTGAGCCCTCCACCTTCCTTCAGATAGTTATGCTCACTGGGGAAGCCCTTCAGATATTCTTCCTTAATCAGAAGTCCAACTTCATATATGATTTTGATTTCACCCGGGGTGGATGGTGCATCTATATTCATTGCTACCACGCCATCGTCAATGAGGTCCAAAGTAATGTTTACATAATCTGTGAAATTATTATGGTCGTAAGTCATACTAACCAAAGTAATGGCGACAGCACCAGTTGGCCCCAGCACATTATCTGTTTTAGGAAGTCCGCCACAGAAAAAATCATTAGCTAGTAAGTCACGTTGGGTAGACTCTCCCGCCTTAACCTGAACGTAGTCAAAGGCCGGCCCATAGTTGCACGCATTGTCAGAAACCACCACTTTGACCTCAATCGTTCTTTCTTTTCCTGAAGCATCCTTCACTTTCAAGTCGAAGTGATCTTCTCCCTCCAGAAAGTCATTATCCGGTGTATACTTCAAAAATTTTCCATTCAGAAGATTCTCCGTTTCCCCTCTAAAAGGAAGCTGTTCCAACGACAATCCGCTTATAAGATCTCCCGCTAATTGATCAGGGTTGATGATGAAAGGTCTATCTGGACCGGTCTCAAATTCAGCCTCTAAATTGGGTTTTACATCCTTTGTTGCTTTATCGCATGAGAAGGCAACCGAAGCCGCCATCAGGAAGAGTATAATTTTCGTTTTCATTGATTTTAAGTTTTTGTCCTTTACCTACATGACTTGGTTTGAAACAAAAACGCTTCAATGATGCTCAATTTTTTTGACCACAGTTGAGCAATTAGGCATTAGGGCTGATTGCTGAAACGAGAAGATACATTATTAGATATGGAATTCGAATGGATGGAATATTCCGGATAGGGAATGGAAGGGTTTGATTATATCATGAAACAACGGATGGCAGACTTTAAGGATTGGCCTATCGTATCATTATCTTATATTTTCGTATCAAATCGTATCATTTTCTCCAAAACCCCAACCTTAAAAAGTCTATTGGCTCAAATGGTGAAAGACAATTTGGAGGAGAAGCATTGGGCTGTGGCTGGGACGAATCACAGTATGAAATAAACATCCGTATACATGAATGACATAGGCATAGACAAACTTGCAGAACATTTAAAAGATATTAAGTCAAGAGGTAAACAAACTGTAATATTAATAGGTGCTGGTATATCAAAGACTTCAGGTATTCCTTTAGCCAAAGAAATTGCTGAAGAAGCGCAGAAGGAAAGCTACATTGACTATATGAAGGGTCTTAAGCTTGGTGAAAGATCATCCATATTTCGAAAATATAACAAAGAGGCAAAGATCAACTCAGCACATCTCTTCTTAGCATTTCTAATTGAAAATGGATTTATAAACAATATCCTTACAACAAATTTCGACAACTTAGCTATCCGTAGTTTATCAACACAGAACATCTATCCAGCAGTCTACGACTTATCCATACTGAATAAAGAAGCTGCGATCAAAAACATAGATATAAAACCTAATAGCCCCGCAGTCTATTACCTCCATGGACAAGTTAGTACTTACCCTAAAAACCTAAAAAATGAGCTCCTCGGAATAAAACCTTCTATCAAGAGTCTTTTTGAACGTTTTAGTGATTGTTGCTGGATAGTGGTTGGTTATAGTGGAAACGACCCAGTATTTGATTGTCTTTGTGAAACTAAGATTTTTAAAGAAAACTTATACTGGGTTCATTATGGAGCTTTTGAGGAGAAGGATAGTCACCTTTTGGCATTACTGAAAAATCGAAATGATACTTTTCTCATTGAAGATTATGATGCCGATAGCCTCTTCATCGATCTAAGAAGAGAGCTCGGCTTACAATTCCCAAACATTATAGATAAGCCTTTTACATCCCTCCTTAAAACAATAGAAGAAATCAGAATTACCAAATCCATTAAAAACCCAACCAAAAGAGTCGATCTCATTAAAGATATTGACCTAAAACTAGATTATAACCCAAACCAATCCTTAATAAAGTTGGCTATTGATGTTTTTCAAAACCACAAATCTATTAAAACACCTGAATTAGCAACCAAGCTTAAGGATGAGCATGTTCTTGTCCTAATTAACAAGGCTGAATGGATAGGAGGATATGAGGACTTTGAAGATATAGAGAGCATCTATAATTTGAAAGCGTATGTTTTGAATAAATCCAAAAACAAACAACTCAAAAAAGCGTATGGCAATCTGCTTAATGGATACGGCAATTGGTTATGGGAGAAGTTTGAATCAACAAATCAAGTAGAGTATTTGGAAAAGGTCATTGAAGTATTCCACACTGCGTTTCAAAGCTCGCAACATCCAAACTACCTATCTAATCTTGGAATTTTGAAAGCATATTTGGCAGAAATATTGGACGACATCATTTCTTCAAAAAACTTATATAATGAGGCATTTGAGGTTTTATGTAAGGCCAGTCAATTAACAGACCTTGATCATCCAAAGATTTGTCTTGCTATTGCAAAAACCTCCTACGCCAATAGATTACTCTTTGCTCAGAGCAGGACTCACGCTTTCTCCGGAATAAATGAGGCTTTGAAGCTCTTTGAAGATATTGAAGCTTCTTTGGAGCTAGACCTTGGACATTTATCGAAAGATTTAAGCCATATTGAATACTATTCATTTCTGAATTATCATTGGTCAGAAGCACTTCTCGTTAAATCCAAACTCTCGAAATCAGGCAAATTATTGATTTTAGAAAAAGCAAAACAACGTTGTCAAATGGTAATAGACAAAGGAGATATGGATGCAAAAGAACTTTTAGAGAGGATAAACTTTGAAATTTCAAAAACCAACTAATCCTCGTTTCCAGTAAAGATGACTGAGAAGTCGTTTTGCAATCGACATTTATACTTTCATCAACAGATTGCCTATAACCTTTGACAAACTTATCTCTCCAACTGGGCACAAGAACCGTATTGTATCAATATTGGTAACTGAAGTTTGTCAAAGGTAAGCCTGAGGTGGCTTGAATGACTCACAGAGATTTTATTGTCTAGGTAATCACTGGTCTGATCACTCGAAATGGTCTGACCGTACAAAATCCTCCTCCGCCCTTCGGGCACCTCCTCCAGAGGAGGACATTCGTACCATCACCCAATTCCTGATTTCTGATCAACTGATTAACAGACAACCAAAGCAACTACATATTGCGTCTATACTGCCCTCCCACCTCAAACAAAGCAGAAGTAATTTGTCCTAACGAGCAGTACTTACAAGCTTCCATCAATTCTTCAAACATGTTTTCGTTCTGAATTGCGGCCTGCTGAACTCTTTTCAACATTTCCTGGGCTTTGGTCTCATTTCCTTTCTGAAGATGCCCAAGCATATTAATTTGATATTCTTTCTCCTTTTCCGTGG
>JABXHV010000038.1 GCA_013373445.1 Paracoccaceae bacterium
CCACCAGCGCGCCGACCGGCAGATAGTGCAGGAAGCCCTGCCGCAGCTCGACGAAATCGACATCGAGCATCATCACCACGAACAGGAACAGAACGGCCACCGCACCGACATAAACAACAATCAGCAGCATGCCGAGGTATTCAGCCCCCATCAGAATGAACAGGCCGGCAGCGTTACAAAACGCCAGAATAAGGAACAATACCGAATGAACCGGGTTCCTGGATGCGATCACCATAAAGGCGCTTGCCACGAGCACAGTCGCGAACAAATAGAAAAAGAGTGCGCTCAGGATCATGAGTCGACCTGCCTGTCATCTGACCCGATGGGCCAATTTGGAAGTGCCCTGTCCGTGTGGAAAGACAATTCCGAGTAAGTTTACCGTCCGCCCCTAGCGATAAGGAGCATCCATCTCAATGTTACGAGCGATTTCACGCTCCCACCGATCACCGTTTTCGAGCAGCTTCTCTTTCGAGTAATAAAGCTCTTCACGTGTTTCGGTCGCAAATTCGAAGTTCGGACCTTCGACAATCGCATCCACCGGACAGGCTTCCTGACAGAAGCCGCAGTAGATGCATTTCACCATGTCGATGTCATAACGTGTCGTGCGGCGCGTGCCATCATTGCGGCGCGGGCCAGCTTCGATAGTAATCGCCTGTGCAGGACAGATTGCCTCGCACAATTTACATGCAATACAGCGCTCTTCGCCGTTCGGATAGCGGCGCAAGGCATGTTCACCGCGAAAACGTGGGCTAACCGGCCCTTTTTCAAACGGATAGTTCACTGTTGCCTTGGGCTTGAAGAAGTAACGCATGGCGAGAAAGAACGCCGAAACGAACTCCTTCAAAAACAGCGATTTGGCGGCCTGATCAAGTCCCATCGCCTGTTGCCTTCCTTTATCCCTCAACCAGCCTGACGCTGGTCCAATTTCTGCTGGCAAACCCGCGCAGCAGACAAACCTAAAACTCTAACGGATTGGCGCTTAAGGCGCCCAATCCATAACCATCAGCACGGTCGCCACGATGATAACCATCGCCAATGACAGCGGCAGGAACACTTTCCAACCAAGACGCATCAGCTGATCGTAGCGGTAGCGTGGGACCATCGCCTTGACCATCGCAAACATGAAGAAGCCAAGCAGGCACTTCAGAATGAACCAGACAACACCCGGCACCCAGGTGAATGGCGCGAAATCAAACGGTGGCAACCATCCGCCCATGAAGAAGATCGACATCAATGCGCACATCAGACAGATCGCCGCATATTCGCCGAGCATGAACATCATGTACGGTGTGGAGCCATATTCGACCATAAACCCGGCAACCAGCTCCGATTCCGCTTCCGGAAGATCGAAAGGCGGCCGATTGGTTTCCGCCAATGCCGAGATGAAGAACACCACAAACATCGGGAACAACGGCAACCAGTACCAGTTCAGGAACGACAACCACGGCAACCCGATCATGTCTGCAAGTCCGGTGGACTGAGACAAGACGATCTCGGACAAGTTCAACGATCCGGCGCACAAAAGCACCGTCACGATGACAAAGCCAATCGAAACTTCATAAGACACCATCTGCGCCGCAGACCGAAGTGCGGACAGGAACGGATACTTGGAGTTGGACGCCCAGCCACCGATAATGATGCCGTAAACCTCAAGCGAGGAGATCGCAAAGATATACAGGACACCAACGTTGATGTTGGAAATAACCCAGCCATCAGCAACCGGTACAACGGCCCATGTCGCCAGTGCCAGAAGCACAGAAATCAGCGGGGCCAGCAGGAACAGGACCTTGTTCGATCCCGACGGAATGACGGGCTCTTTCAGCACGAACTTCAAAAGATCGGCAAAACTCTGGAACAAACCCCACGGGCCAACAACGTTCGGACCGCGGCGCAACTGAACAGCCGCCCAGACCTTACGGTCAGCCAAAAGCACATAGGCAATCAGAACCAGAAGGCACACCAGAAGCAACAAGCTCTGGCCAGCCATCCAGAGGAACGGAATGCCGTAAGTCGTCAAAAAGTCGGACATTAGCTCCCTGCCCCTTATTCCGCAGCTTCAGCAGCACGCGCCTTGGCAAGAGCGGAACATTCCGCCATCACCGCCGACGCGCGTGCAATCGGGTTCGTCAAATAGAATTCGGAGATGGCATTGGCAAAACCCGCCGCCTCCATTTTACCAGCGCCCTTGGCGACTGCGGAAACATCATCAGCTGAACCAGCCTCGATTTCTCCAACGCCCAGGAACAATGGATGAGCCATCCGCAACTGGCTGCGCAAGGCAATCAGTGAGTCGAATGGCAATGTCTTGCCGAGAACCGCAGACAGAGCCCGCAGGATCGCCCACTCTTCGCGCGCATCCCCAGGAGGGAAACCTGCGCGATCAGCGATTTGAACGCGGCCTTCAGTGTTCACGTAAGTGCCCGCCTTCTCGGTGTAGGCAGCGCCCGGCAGAATAACGTCAGCCCGGTGTGCACCACGGTCACCGTGAGTTCCGATATACACCACAAAGGCATCGCCAAAAGCAGATGTATCGACTTCATCGGCGCCGAGCAGGAACAAAGCTTTCAGCTCACCCTTGCCTGCGGCATCCTGCATGGCAGCGATTGATTTACCGCCTTCACCAGGCACAAAACCGATATCCAGACCGCCAACCCGTGAAGCAGCAGTGTGCAGAACGGAGAAGCCGTTCCAGGTATCGCTGAGAGCTCCGACGCTGGCCGCAAGCTTCGCAGCGTTGGCAAGTACCGATGTGCCGTCAACGCGGGCCAAAGCACCTTGCCCGATGATGATGAGCGGCTTTTCAGCCTTCTTCAAAACGTCAAAGAAACCATTCTGGCCAGACGCTAGGTCAGCAAGCGTATCAGTGCCCGCACCAAGGTATGTGGTCTCATAAGTCAGGTCGGCAGCTTCGCCAATAACGCCCACTTTGAGGTCGCCACTGCGCCAACGCTTGCGAATGCGAGCATTCAGGACAGGTGCTTCAAGACGTGGGTTTGAACCGATGATCAAAACCGCATCCGCATCTTCAATACCCTGAATAGTGGCATTGAAGATATAACTCGCACGGCCCTTGGCCGGATCAAGTGCGGCGCCGTCCTGACGGCAATCGATATTGGTAGAGCCGAGAGAGGTCATCAGCTGCTTGAGGGCAAACATCTCTTCAACGCTTGCCAAGTCTCCTGCAATCGCACCCAGTTTGGATCCGTCTACACCCTTGATCTTGTCAGCGATGATCTGAAACGCTTCGGTCCAGGAAACTGGCTGCAGTTTGCCGTCCTTCTTGGCGAACGGGCGATCCAGACGCTGCGTCTTCAGTCCGTCCCAGATGTAACGGGTCTTGTCAGAGATCCACTCTTCGTTCACCGCCTCATTGAGACGCGGCATGATACGCATGACTTCCTTGCCACGAGTGTCAACTCGGATGGCGGATCCGACAGCATCCATCACGTCGATGCTTTCGGTCTTCACCAGTTCCCACGGACGGGCATGGAACGCATAGGGCTTGGAAGTCAGTGCGCCAACCGGGCAAAGGTCAACGACGTTGCCCTGCATTTCAGAAGAAAGCGCGGCTTCCAGATAAGTTGTAATTTCTGCGTCTTCACCGCGGCCAACTAGCCCCATATCAGCAACACCGCACACTTCTGTGGTGAAGCGGACGCAGCGCGTGCAATGAATGCAGCGTGTCATGATGGTCTTGACGAGCGGTCCAAGGTGCTTGTTTTCAACAGCGCGCTTGTTTTCACCGAAGCGGGACGCGTCAACGCCATAGGCCATGGCCTGGTCCTGAAGGTCGCACTCGCCGCCCTGATCACAAATCGGACAATCCAGCGGATGGTTGATGAGCAAGAACTCCATCACACCTTCGCGGGCCTTCTTCACCATCGGCGAATTGGTCTTGATTTCAGGCGGTTCGCCGTTGCGGCCGGGACGCATGTCGCGGACCTGCATGGCGCAGGACGCGGCGGGCTTCGGCGGGCCGCCGACGACCTCCACAAGGCACATGCGGCAGTTGCC
>JABXHV010000114.1 GCA_013373445.1 Paracoccaceae bacterium
GTGCAGGTGGTCAAGGAAGAGCGCGGCAACAAGGGCGCTGCTCTGACAACTTACCTCTCTCTGGCTGGTCGTTATTCGGTCTTGATGCCAAACACCGCTCGTGGCGGTGGCATCAGCCGCAAGATTACCCAGCCGACTGACCGTAAACGTTTGAAGAAGATTGCCTCGGAGCTGGAAGTTCCTGAGGGCATGGGCGTTATCCTGCGGACCGCGGGCGCCTCGCGCACCAAGGCCGAAATCAAACGTGATTTCGAATACCTGATGCGCCTTTGGGAAAACGTCCGTGATCTGACGCTCCAATCCAGTGCGCCTAATCTCGTTTACGAGGAAGGCAGCCTGATAAAGCGTTCCATTCGGGATCTTTACAACAAGGACATCGACGAGGTTCTTGTCGCAGGCGAAGAAGGCTACCGCGAGGCCAAGGACTTCATGCGCATGCTTATGCCGAGCCATGCAAAGAACGTTCAGCCTTACCGCGATCCCTCACCTCTGTTCATTCGTGCTGGCGTCGAGCCACAGCTTGATGCCATGTTCTCACCGGAAGTGACTCTGAAGTCTGGCGGTTACATCGTCATCGATCAGACAGAAGCGCTGGTTTCCATTGATGTGAACTCGGGCAAGTCCACGCGCGAGCACAATATTGAAGACACTGCACTTCAGACAAACCTGGAGGCGGCAGAAGAAGTTGCCCGCCAACTCCGCCTGCGCGATCTGGCTGGTCTTGTTGTCATCGATTTCATCGATATGGAAGAGAACAAGAACAACCGCAATGTTGAGCGCAAGCTGAAAGAGTGTCTGAAGAACGACCGCGCCCGCATCCAGGTTGGACGCATTTCGCACTTCGGTCTTCTGGAGATGTCGCGTCAGCGCCTGCGCACAGGTGTTCTGGAAAGCTCTACCCGGCCGTGTTCTCATTGCCATGGCACCGGAATGATCCGTTCGGTGGAATCCATCGCACTGCATGTTCTGCGGTCGCTTGAAGACAATCTACTTCGCGGTGCGACACATAACCTGATTATCCGTACCACCACAGAAGTTGCGCTCTATATCCTGAACCAGAAGCGCTACCTCGTGGCTGACATTGAAGCCCGGTTTGCGGTCGAGATCGAAGTCCAGGTCGGCGACATGTCCAGCGGACAGCTCTATGTGATCGAGCGCGCGGATCTTGTTGACCGTGATCGTATTCCGCAGCCTGTCCTGCCAACCATCCAGCCAGATACCATCGATCTGGAGGAGGATGACGACGTTCAGGAAGAACCTGAGGTAGAAGCGGACGAAGCTGAGAACGATGAAAGCGATGGCGACAAGGATCGCCGCCGCCGCCGTCGTCGCAAGCGTCGGCGTGGCGGTTCAGACAACAGCACGCGTGAAGCGGGTGATAAGTCTGAAAGCTCAGAAGATGGTGAAACGTCAGACGAAAATAATGACGCCAACTCGGATGATGAGAACGGGCCACGTGCCGAAGGCGACGAAGAGCCCCGCCGTCGCCGTCGTCGCGGACGTCGCGGTGGTCGTCGTGGACGTCGCGGAGCCGAGGAAAACAACGAAGATAAGAGTGGCGAGGGATCTCGAGGTTCTGAAGCCGAGACCTCAAATGCTGAAAACGGCGCTGTAGCTGACGCGGCTTCCGAGACGAGCACCGATGACGGTGCTGCGCAGACAGCCTCAGATGGAGAAACCGGCGCTGGCGAGGATGCTCCAAAGGATCGCAGCCGGTCAGGTCGCCAGTCCCGTTCACGTCGCCAGCGTGCACCGCGTGCAGAAACAGCGGCGGCCGACGACGAGCAGGTAACAGACTCAACAGCTGAAACGGCTGAGAAAGCTGCAGAACCAGTTGCTGAGAAGGTATCTGAACAAGCCACAGCCCCTGCAGAGCCGGTCGCAGCGGAACCTGTGGAACCAAAGCCGGAAGCTGTAAAAATTCCGATTTCGACACCAAGCTCGAACCCGGAGGCTGCCGAGCCTGTGATTACCAGCGAAAACGCTACCGAGGCCAAAAAGTCGGACGGAGATGGCGACAAGCCAAAACGTGGCGGCTGGTGGCAACGCCGCTCTTTCTTCTAGGAAGATCGAACCGTAAACACAAAAAACGCGGCAAAATCTTTGCCGCGTTTTTTTGTTACATGCCCGAAGAAATAAGCCGTTAGGCCATCCAGTTTTGCAGCGCTTGCATGGCGGCCTTCATGTCCTCATGCCCACCCGCAAACGACAGCCGCAGATAGTCGTGCCCATGCACAGGGTCAAAGTCGATCCCCGGGGTGGCCGCAATGCCAGTTTCATGAAGCATTGCTTTGGCAAAGTTATAAGAGTTGTCCGAAAAGCCCGAGGTCTTCGCATAAACATAAAAAGCGCCATCAACGGGCAACAACTCAGAGAAACCAACTCTTGGCAAGCCTTCCAGCAAGAGCTCACGATTGCGAGCATATCCTGCTCTAACCGTCTCCAACTCTGCAGTGGCATCGAGCGCGCCCATCGCCGCAATCTGGGACAGTTCCGGCGCAGAGATGTAGAGCGACTGTGCAATCCGCTCGACGGGGCGCAAAAGTTTTTCCGGCAAAACCATCCAGCCGATCCGCCATCCGGTCATACAGAAATACTTCGAGAAGCTATTGATGATGATTGCATTTTCGCTGGTGCTCAACGCACACGCCTGCTGCCCCTGATAGACAAGGCCGTGATAGATCTCATCAGAAATGAACCAGATTTTTTCATCATCACAATACTGCACCAGCGCCTCAAGCGCTGCAGGTGACATCATGGTTCCGGTCGGGTTGGCCGGGCTTGCGACAAGTACGCCTTTGATCGGGCCATCATTCTGCGCCCGGGCAATATGATCTGGGGTTAAACACCAACGGGTTTCTGGTCCGACCTCGATCTCGACGGGCACCAATCCGAGCGCACGCAAGATGTTTCGATAGGCCGGATACCCGGGCGCGGTGAGAGCCACCCGGTCTCCTGGATCAAAAGCTGCCAGGAACGCAAGATTGAAACCAGCGGACGATCCCGTGGTAACAACAAAACGTTCTTCGGTAACATCAACGCCGTATGTGTCGCGATAATGCGTTCGCAATCTCCGCCGCAAGGGCAATATACCCTTGGCTTCCGTGTATCCCAATCGACCAGACACCAAGGCTTTTCTTGCAGCGTCAAGCGCCGTTTGCGGAGCTGGCGCCGCCGGTTGACCAACTTCCATGTGAATGATCTTGCGACCTTCAGCTTCGAGTTTCGCAGCCTCTGCCAGAACTTCCATCGCAATAAAAGGTTCGACTTCACTCCGCCTGGAGGGGCCCAAATTGCGTTCATTCATGGATGCACTCCGCATGTGTCACAGATTCGCCTGTTTCTCTTCTCTACATAGCCCGTACGAAATTTTGGCCGCTTGACCTCAACATGGAGGCTCCATAGGGTTTGCGGCACTTCAATGAAGCAAATGCTTGAAGCTGACAGAACTTGATCGGAGGCCCACCAGTGCAGCAAATGCCTTTTCTTTTCAATCAGAAATGGTCCTTCAATAGTATGAAACAGCTGCTCGCTCACGGTCTGCGCAGGAGCCTTTGCCTCCTATGCGCCGCCAGCCTCATGTTCCCAAGCCTGACATTGACGGCCTCTGCCCAAGGCAAAGTCGTGCTGGTCCGCGACGCGGAAGCCGAACAGCTGCTGCGCGACTATGCCAAACCGATTTTCAAAGCGGCAGGCCTACAAAACGCAAGCCCTGAAATCATTCTGGTCAATGACAAGAGCTTCAATGCCTTCGTTCCCGACAGCAGCCGTATGTTTATTAACATCGGTGTAATTCTGGAATCCGAAACGCCGAACGAAGTCATTGGTGTAATCGCCCATGAGACCGGCCATATTGCTGGCCGCCACCTCGTACGCTTACGCTCAGCTGCCTCTAATGCGCAAATTATATCGGTCATAGGCATGATCCTGGGCGCTGGCGCCGTGGCCGCCGGTGCGGTTACAGGCTCAAGCGACGTCACTGGCGGAGGTGCTGCTGCCGCCCTTGGGTCCGGGGCGATCGGGCAACGTTCCTTCTTGTCTTATCGGCGCGGTGAAGAAGCTGCCGCCGACCGGGCTGCATTGAAATATCTCGCGGCCACGCGGCAAAGCGCTGCAGGCATGCTGAAAACGTTTGAGCGCTTCGCAGAACAACAGGTCTTCTCTGCCCGCTTCACAGATCCATATGCACAGAGCCACCCGATGGCACGTGATCGATATGTATCGCTCGCCACAGCTGCTCAACAAAGCAAGTACTTCAATCAAAAAGACAGTGCATCGCTTCAACACCGCCACGATATGGTGCGGGCAAAATTGTATGCCTTCACAAATCATCCAAACTCGGTTGCGAAGGCCTACCCACGCTCTGACAAGTCAATGCCGGCCCAATACGCCAGGGCAATTGCAGCCATGCAATCGCGCGCACGCGGCGCTCAAAAGGCAATCGACGACCTTATTCGCCAACAGCCAAATAACCCGAACTTTTACGAGCTGAAAGGCCAGGCGCTGATTGAAAGCGGTAAGCCCAAAGCCGCAATTGCGCCCTTTCGAAAAGCTGTCAGTATAAATCCAAATGAGGGGCAATACCTGATCTGGCTTGGTTATGCGCTGGTCAGTTCAAATGATGCGGGCGCGCTCCCAGAAGCCAAGTCTGTTTTGAAAAAAGGTCTGCAACGAGATCCAAATTCGAATATCGGATACAGTCAATTGGCGATTGCCCATGCGCGGCTCGGCGAAACCCCACAAGCTGATCTGACAACAGCGCAAGGGCTTTTGATCCGCGGTGACTTGCAAGCAGCCAAGCGCTACGCAACTCGTGCTCAAAAGAATTTGAAGCGTGGAAGCCCCGCATGGCTTCAAGCAGATGATATTGTGTCGTACAAGGAACCCAATTTGGGCCGTTAAGCCCTCATCTACGCGGCCCCCAAACCCCTGCCGATGTTGAAAGCGGCGTTGGAGCACCCATGAAAACGATCAAACGATACATCGAGCGCCTAACAAAAAGCGCTGCGAAAAACACGGCACAGTCAGTTGCATTAATTGCTGTCGTCATGATGTCAGCACTCACGCTGCCAGCCACGGCACAGACCCTCGACAAGGGAGCTATTGGCGAAATTGTGCGCGACTACCTTCTGGAAAATCCTGAAGTCGTTCGTGATGCCTTGATCGAGCTGGATCGACGCGAAAAAGAAGCCGAGGCCGTGGCCCTTCAGCAGATGGTTGAGGATCCGCAAAGCCCTCTCTTCAGTTCCGAGTTTCAGGTTGTGCTGGGCAATCCCGATGGTGATGTAACTCTTGTCGAATTCTTCGACTACAACTGTGGCTATTGCAAACGCGCCTACTCTGATCTGGCCCGCCTCCTGGACGAGGATGAAAACCTGCGTGTTGTTCTCAAGGAGTTCCCTGTTCTTGGGCAACCTTCCGCAGAAGCTGCCCGGGTTGCTGTTGCCGTCAACAAGGTCGCACCCGAGAAATATGCTGAGTTTCACGAAAAGCTGTTGCTTGGCCGCGGTCAGGCCAACCACGCCAGCAGCATGGAAGCAGCGATCGACGTTGGTGTTTCCAAGTCTGACCTTGAAGTCGTGATCGGTTCCGACCTTGTCGACAAGACAGTCGGAGAAGTCTATGCCCTGGCCAAAAGCCTCGGCATGACCGGAACACCTTCATATGTGGTCGGCAATGAAGTCGTGCCAGGAGCCATTGGCTACGCAGCGCTCAAGTCGAAGATTGATGCTCTGAGAGCCTGCGGCGAGACATCCTGCTCGTAAATCAGAATCCTCATGAAATTCAAATGCCGCTCCGGTTCGGGGCGGCATTTTTAATGCAATGCAGCGAACGCAGACCGCCCATCGGAGCAACCGGCTGCTGTCGTAGCGTCAAAATCCTGCCAATCCGGTCATGATTTTGCCATGGTTGGCCTTTGCGCCGATTTTCGGCACTCAGAAATGCGCTTTCCCCCTATTCGAAAGCTTTCAGGGGTTTTCCTTGGGGTTTTCTAAGCATATAAGGTGGCCTACGTCATTGCACCTTTGTAGATGATGCGAATTCGCGTGCCCGTACGCAGATAAATTTGACGGGCGAACAGAATATTTGCCGGACGACAAGATATGAGGCCCGTGGGTCCAGTCGAATTGGTAGAATATTTGACTTTACAGCGGGCGGGATATGAACCCCGCACTGCCAAGCGTTAGAACGAGAGCCCTGGTAATGTCGAAAGAAAATAAGAAGTTTGACACAGATCTGATCCGCGATCTTGCAGTCCTTCTGGATGAAACCAACCTGACAGAGATCGAACTGGAACATACCGATTTCCGCGTTCGCGTTGCTCGCCAAATCCAATATGACACTCCAGTCACTGTTGCAGCACCTGCACCTGCAGCAACACCAGCCCCGGCTCCGGTAGCCGCGCCTCAGGCGGCTCCTGTCGCAGATGCAAGCCATCCAGGCGCCATTCCTTCTCCAATGGTCGGAACTGCCTATCTGGCAGCAGAACCTGGCGCACGCCCTTACATCCAGGTCGGCGACAAGGTGAGCGAAGGTCAGACGATCCTGATCGTGGAAGCCATGAAAACAATGAACCACATTCCGGCCACCAAGGCTGGTACGGTCAAGCAAATCCTCGTGGAAGATGCTCAGCCGGTGGAATTCGGCGAACCCCTCATTATCGTCGAATAAGGAGCCGTTTCGGCCATGTTCTCGAAGATCCTCATTGCCAACCGCGGCGAGATTGCATTGCGCATCTTGCGCGCTTGTAAAGAACTCGGAATTGCGACGGTTGCCGTACACTCCACGGCTGATGCCGACGCAATGCATGTACGCCTTGCCGACGAAAGCGTTTGTATTGGACCACCTGCAGCGCGTGACAGCTACCTGAACATTCCGCAGCTGCTTGCTGCTTGTGAAATCACCGGTGCTGATGCTGTCCACCCGGGCTACGGTTTCCTGTCCGAAAATGCACGCTTTGCAGAAATTCTCGAAGCACACAACATCGTCTTCATCGGCCCGACCTCCGATCACATCAAGATCATGGGCGACAAGATCCAGGCCAAGCAGACTGCCAAGGACCTCGGCATTCCGGTTGTTCCAGGCTCGGACGGCGAAGTCCGCCCTGAAGACGATGCACATGCAATCGCCAAGAAGATCGGTTTCCCGGTTCTCGTGAAGGCCGCATCCGGTGGCGGTGGACGCGGCATGAAAGTCGCTTTGACGGCGGCTGATCTGGACAACGCCCTGTCGACTGCCCGTTCCGAAGCAAAGGCTGCATTCGGCGATGACGCGCTCTACATGGAAAAATACCTCGGCAAGCCACGTCACATCGAAATCCAGGTGCTGGGTGACGGTCAGGGCAACGCTGTCCATCTGGGCGAGCGTGACTGTTCCTTGCAGCGACGCCACCAGAAGGTTCTGGAAGAAGCCCCTTCCCCAAGCCTGAACGACGACCAGCGCAAGGAAATCGGCGAAATCGTTGCAAACGCAATGCGCAAGCTGAAGTACCGCGGCGTTGGCACGGTTGAGTTCCTGTATGAAAACGGTGAATTCTACTTCATCGAGATGAACACGCGTTTGCAGGTTGAGCACCCGGTGACAGAGATGATCACCGGCATCGATCTGGTCAACGAAC
>JABXHV010000167.1 GCA_013373445.1 Paracoccaceae bacterium
ACCACTCGGCCACCTCTCCGGTAGGAGACCTGATACTGGCTCACTTCTTTGAGATCAAGCCGTTTTTTGACCTCATGCACGTTTTCCCCTTCCCGCACGTCTCATGCGCACAAGAGACAAACGCAAGTGTTTTCAAATGGCCGCCAATTCACGGCGCCAAGTGACAATCACCCTGTCGGATCAATGGAAGGAAACAGCCATAAACGTCACCCGGCGCAGCGGATGGAAATCAAATGGCATGGCTGAGGTGTCAGCCCAACGGCGGCTTGTAAAAGGCCGTCGCAGTCAATGGCAGCTGTGGACGGAGAAAAGGCCGCCTGCCCTTAGACAAAGTGTGATCGTGGCATCCTGCCAACGCCACGATCAGTTTTGGATCAGTCTTGTGTTTGACGCCCGAGCGTTGGTCGCACGGCTCAATGCAGTGTCAGCCACTCACGAGCAGAACGCTGTGCTTCAGCAATTTCAGCAGCGCTCATTTCCGCAGAGATTTCCTTGCGATAACGTGCTGCATCCGCATTGCCCTTCATGGCAGCAATGTTGAACCACTTGTGTGCGCTCACCAGATCTGTCTCACCATGACGACCACAGGCACTATCAAGGCCCATCTGGTAGAGAATGTCCGCACTCATTGGCTGTTCAGCCATGCCAGCCATATCAGCTGAGTAAATTTCAAAACGAGCCATTTTAGCTCTCCCTGTTTTTATCTTTGCTCCCAAAGTACTGCGAAGAAACAAACAGTAATTCCGCGTATTTGGTGGGATCATCTTGCAAAACAGGTATAAATTCACCCTTAATTTTCAGTATTAACAAAATCAAAAAGAATCAATAACGAAGGGTGAAGTTTAGAAATTGATAATCATGAGAGGCGGAATAATCGTTATATTACAAATGAACTTACACGACATTCGACAGACCGAATAAACACTTTGGTTACCATGGATTGAGGTGATTGATTTTTTTGGGCTTGTCTTTGAAGACAAAACGCCCCGGCTGAGGCCAGCCAGGGCGCAAATGGATCAATGGATCAGACAACGACCAAGAGACCAAACCAACGGCATGGCTCACGGAAGGCCGCTGCCTTCACGGTCTCAGGTCGCGCGTTGGCCGAAGAGGACCTTCTGGGCATCCTTGTCACTCTCAAGCGCCAGTTTTTCACGCTCCGCCTTACCAACTTCAAGACCCTTTTGAACGGCCGGGCGTGCGCCGAGCCGGTCCATCCAGGCTTTGACATTTGGAAACTCGCCGAGATCCATGCCCTGGCGTTCCCAGCCCTGGGCCCAGCCGATCAGCGCCATGTCAGCAATCGTGTATTCGCCTGCAGCGACATAATCGCGGCCCTCAAGGCGCTTGTTGAGCACGCCATAGAGGCGGTGCGTCTCATTGAGATAGCGTTCCATCGCGTAGGGCAGCTTTTCAGGTGCATAGACGCGGAAATGATGGTTCTGGCCAAGCATCGGGCCAAAACCGCCCATTTGCCACATCAGCCACTCTTCCACTTCAACCCGTGCCCGCTCGTCGCTTGGATAGAACTGCGAGAACTTGCGTCCCAGGTATTGCAGGATAGCGCCGGATTCAAACACCGTGATCGGCTCGCCGCCCGGACCTTCGGGGTCAATGATCGCCGGCATCCGGTTGTTGGGAGAGAATTTCAGGAACTCCGGTGCGAACTGCTCTCCCTTGCCGATGTTGATCAGCTTGACGTCATAAGGCACACCAAGCTCTTCCAGCATGATGGAGATCTTCCAGCCATTGGGGGTTGGCCAATAATAAAGTTCAATCGCTTTGGTCTGGGAAACGGACATGAAAACTCCTTGCCGTGGCTCACGAATAAACATTGAAACAGAAACCTAGGGACGCGATCCCTTCACGACAAGTCGTCAGGTCACATCGCACACCATTCAGGTCTCACAATTCTGTGTTGCCGGGGCTGACTGGTGATCAGGTAAACCCGGTCAAACCAGCATTTTCTTGAACCCCAGGTGGCTCTGCGCAAATCCCAGCCGCGCATAGAACCTGTGCGCGCCCTCACGCTCACGGTTGGAGGTCAACTGCACCATGCAGGCATCGGCCGCCCGCGCCAGCGCCTCGGCATGCGCCATCATCTGCGCCCCGATGCCCTTACCGCGCATATCGGCGCGCGTGTGAACGCTTTCCAGCTCAGCCCTGACCCGGCCCTGATAACTCAAGCCCTTGAGAAACTGGATCTGATAGGTCGCAATCACATCGCCGGCGCTGTCCAGCGCCACATAGATGTCGACTTCCGGTGCTTCCAGAATTTCCAGAAAGGCTCTGCGATAGACCTCGATATCAGAGCTTTCCTTGCCAAGACGGGCCCCGACTGCACCGCCATTGATCACCGCGATCAATTGTTCCAGATGTTCAGGGCGGGCTTTTTCAATTGTGACTGTCATCAAGGGTCCAGTATCAGGAATTTTGGGCAAACCAGCATCGCAAAGGCAAATGTCAAATCCAGCAGATACCTTGGCAAAAGCGAAGAGCACACCCTGTAGGCAGAAAAATCACACGGCCCGAGGCGGTAGCTTATCGAAATTGGCGTCATCGGCACAGCGGCGTATCGCTTGAAAGTTCCACAACACCCCACCAGGTGGTGCGCCAGCCCTCAGGCTTCCAAAGATGCGGCCAGTTGGCAGCAAGATAGGAAGCCGATAGCGCCTGCTCATCTGTCATACCAAGCCGCGAGCTTGCCACTTCCATGGCCGGCGTCTGCGGAGCGTCAGTCCCCTGCTCCCAGACAAAAAAGCACTTGTCGCGCGGCCCGCCGATCACCGGCCAGCTGCGCGAGACAATTCGCGCGTCAGGAAACAGCACCCGCAGATTTCCGGCGGTGTAATCATTCTCCCCGATCAGGGTTGCCTCGGACGCCCCAAGCGCTGCCAGCTGGTCCCGGATACCTTCATAGGGTTTCATATGGCGACAGCCGCCGCCGCACATCACACGATCGGGAGCAACCATACCCGGCACCCTTGCCGAAAATCCGATCACGACCACCGCCAGCACAATCACACCAAGCCACCGCCACCGCCGTCCGACATCAAAGCGTGCAAGATCTGCAAACATCCAGATCGGCAACATCAAGAGCAGCGGATGCATGTGGCGCTCTTTGACGTAGGTCGCACCGGTGATGACAATCAACAGCGCCGTCAGGCCGATCATGATCAGAACAACACGCTTCAACAAACGCCCGACGTCAGACAGGTCAGTCTTTGGCGTGAGGAAGGCCTCATATCCCAACCGCTGCACAAGGCTCGGAGCCAGGAGACCGACATAGCGCGGCCAAAACAGCAGCAGAACAATTGGCACCAGAGGAGCCGAAAAGCCCAGCAGGGCAAATACCAGACGGCCAAGGCCCTGTGCGGCGCGTTGAAGATGGGAGACCTCGTCGCTCAGCCCCATGGTCGCAGAGACTTCGCTAAACAGCGCCAGCCCCTCGGACACGATCCAGTAGCCGTAAGGACTGTAGACAATCAACGCCGCTGCGAGGCTCAACACAAGACCTGGCAAAAGGAGACGAGCGCGCCAGACCCGATCGCTCACACAGGCACCGATCAGCGCCAGCGGAAACAGCGGATAGGAATGTTTCGACAACAGTCCAATGCCAACACCGATCCCGATCAGCAGGTAAAACCAAAGAGAACGAGTTTCCAGCGCCCGCACGAAGGCCCAGGCCGTAAAAGCACAGGCAAACACCAGCACGATGGTATGGGTGACGCCTTCATGCAGGTTCCATCCGAATTGATAAAATAGCGAAAACCCAAAGACGCAAAGCGCTGCAATACGCGGATCTGGAATGGCCCGACGCGCCAGAAGAAACAGGAACAGGCTGGCCAGTGAAATCAGGCCATATTTGACCAGAAGAGCCGCCCAGATGGTTGGCCCAACCAATTGTTGCGCACTCCACAAGAGCCATTCGTAAAGCGGTGGTTGGCGCAGCATGTAACCAGCCGACAGCTTTTGAACCAGAATGGTCTCAAACATGTCATCTGTGCCAAGTGCACCGGAAAAACTGCCCCTGAGCAAAAGATGTGACGCGCCCCATAGCGCAACAATCAACCAGACACCCAGGGGCGTGGCGTAAAAGGGCGCTTCGTCTGCGCGTCGAATGGCTGCTGTCATCATGCGGTCGGAAATACTAGATTCTGCGAAAAATGTAACGCCTGAAAACACCCTACATGCCAAGTTCGCTTGTCTCTATGACATAACGTCATCGATCCGATGCTCGAGCGCTGGATGACACCGAGGGACCGATAATGAATGCACTTGAATAAAGGCCAGGCCAAATGTGCAAAAAACAAAACGCCCCGCAGGTCACTGCGAGGCGTTGAAAGTCAAATCGAGTGCGAAAACCCTATGAAAGAAGTTGGATCAGTCGAGACCGATCTTTTTCTTCAACAGATCGCTCACGGCCTGCGGATTGGCCTTGCCTTGCGAGGCCTTCATCACCTGTCCGACGAACCAACCCAGAAGGCCTGGCTTTTCCTTCGCCTGTTCAGCCTTGGCACCATTGGCTGCAATGATTTCATCCACGATGGCTTCGATGGCCCCCATGTCTGTCACCTGCTTCATGCCGCGTTCTTCAACGATGACAGCCGGATCACCGCCCTCGGTCCACACGATCTCGAACAGGTCTTTGGCGATCTTGCCTGAAATCACGCCTTCCTTGATCAGGTCAACGATGGAGCCGAGCTGATCGGCTGACACCGGCGAAGACGTCAGGTCCTTGCCTTCCTTGTTCAGGCGGCCGAAGAGTTCGTTGATGACCCAGTTGGCCGCCA
>JABXHV010000158.1 GCA_013373445.1 Paracoccaceae bacterium
TAGTTGAACGGGTTCTTCCTATAAATCTTTTCGAAGCTGTCCATAACCCAAGCCGGGTCGCGCACCAGGCAGACCACCTTAAAATCATCATACAACTCCACCAGCTGATGCATTCTGGCTGTCCATACCCTGTTGGTATCGAAAACAATCGGACGCTCTACATCTTCATAATAGGCATTGATCAAGGCCTTTGCCATCCGCATGCGCTTGGCTTCATCGAAAAAGTTATAGAATTCGCTCCCTGCTCCCGTCATTTCCAAAGTAGCATTCATCATTGAAGCTACCGGACTAGACATATTGGCATGAAATGCCGGGTTCTGATTAAGAATACCTGATAAAAGCGTAGAGCCAGAGCGAGGCAAGCCGGAGATAAAGTGAATGCGTTCCAATGAAGTTTCTAGATTTAAATAATAGTAAGGCCAATCTAATCAGATAAGAATAGGCAGGAAAACTAAGAGTGATGAAATAAAAAATAATTATTTGGGCTGCAACAATTCTAAAAAGGCCACCCCTGAGAGTAGCCTTCTTATTGAAGTTCTATTAGCTTCGAGGTGGATAAATCCCATCCATACAAATACAGTAATGTAGAGCCATGCTCGGTTGCATTGTAGAAAATGGTTGGGTTTGCCCACTTCTATCACCTCCTGTTTTTCCAACAACCACCGTACCACCGGTAATTCCGCTACCTCCACTACCTCCAGTAACAGTGATATCTATAGCCCCGGCATTCATAGTGGTATTTGGAGTGTTTTTGGTATAAACTTTTGCCCTATCTGCCGTTGCTCCTGGAGCCTGGGCCCAATAGGCGTCTTCAGGATCATCTAATTGACTTCCATCGTCACCAGTAAAGGCATTAACTGTTGCGGTTGCCGTAATGGTGGAACCAGCACCATCTCCAGGTTTATCATTATACGATGGAACAAACTCAGCTAAATGAGCGTGAGCAGGCATTTCTTCAATAGAAAGCGTATGTGAAGGAAAACCTGTTACCTGACCCCACAGATAATCGCTCAGCCCAGGACGTTGTCCAATACCAATAACAGTCATCCCTCTTAAATCAGGCAGTGCAAATGTGTTTCTGCAATCTCCACCAAATTCACAGCTCAATATGGAGTATAAGGCCGGATTGTCACTAATGGCTAGCAATTGCCCCCAACACAAATTCCAATCTCTCGGAGGATAGTCAAAAGCGATAAGATTAACCTGACCTAGGTAAGCGGCATCTGATACCATAAAAGTATGTGTTAAATGATAAAAATATTTTCTTGCTGAATGTATACATTTTTCTGAAGATAGAAAAATCCTAAATACAGAGATAGGGATTGAGAAATCCTGAAACATTCTTAGCACCTAGCTCACGTATGGCAGCATTATAAAAGGACACCTTTGGTTTTTGGTCAACGAGTATCTTCTTAATCATCCCCTTATCGGCAGTAACTTTTTCTATGAAAACCGGCTGAGGGCTTTCGTGTCTGTTCCAATTAAAAAGATGTTCCCCCCTAGGCGTTCTGAGCGTACTTGCCCCCAAGAGTTTATTCAGCTCGCTAAAGTCCTTTTTCATCAAAGATGGAAATGAAGATGTTAAAGCCATTCCGGTTTCATACCCGAGTAAATCAAAAGCATTAGGCATTCTTCCGTAAGCTTTCAGATAGAGCTTCACAAACTTTTTATTCTCTTCATTGTCTCTTGAAATATCCCAGTTAGAAGCAGAATACATATCCAATTTGGCCCCTTGTATTCTTTCCAAAATTTCTTGGCTAGCCATGTGTGAAGAAACCAACAATGGAATCTCGCCCATAAGCCCCATCTCCGAATACATTCCTATAAAGTCAATGGCTTCCTGCCCGGCAAAGAGCGCATGAATAAAGGCGGGGTGTTCCTTTTTGAACTTCAGAATATATTCCTGAAAATACTGATTCATTACCGCCTGATTTGCCCTTTGTTGTGGAATAACTGAGGTCTCCAATGTTCGTCCCCCACCGGCAAAATAACCTTTAGTAAATGCTGAGCTTATATGGTAGCCAGCCTCATAGAGCGACATACAAACCACTCCATCCCCTCTTTGCTTAAATTGCTCATTGGCCCACTGGCCTAGCGCATATTCACTTTGCCAGAGACCGAGGCTATTGAAGAATATCTGATTACTGATGATTTGATCCTTGGGCACAATCTCTCCCATATCGGCCAGAAAGGCAATCACATTTCTATTGCTAATTACCGACAAGAGAACGTCAATAACCTTGTAATTACAAAAGCCAGTGAGCACATCAACTCTTTGAAAGTGGACTAGCTTTTCAATGGCATTTCTAACAGACCCGCTAGACCCCTGGCCAATGTACTCTTGATAGAATTCAACCTTTCTGAGGTAGTCTTTGGGAATCGCAAGCCGAAGTCCGTCTAAAAACTCAATATGTAAATTCGGATATATTGAAGAATATGGGCAAAGCACCCCGATTTTGAGCATGGCAAATAGTGTCTATGCGATTAATTAAATCTTATTAATTGGTTCCTCAAAGCCTTCTTTGTAAAATCGGCCGAGTTTGATGCAGAACCACTACTGAATTATGAACGTACGCATAGCCACATCATCGCTAGTATCTCTCCCACTGATTAAAGCCATTCACGAACAGCACCATCTAACCGAGATACTAATTGATGAAAACTCTGCAAGGCTTGCTGAAATATTGAAGAGCTTTATTCCTCAAGTGCCCAACAGGCTCATTTCAAGAGATCAGGCTTTGGAGCTTGAGCTACCGGAAACAACAGACTTTCAGGTTTCATTGGGATTTCCTTTCAAGCTCAAACCTCACGCGAATAGAACTTTGAATGTCCACTTTGGGGAACTGCCAGAAAACAGAGGGCCGGCACCTCTTTTCTGGACTTTAAAAGCTGGAAGAAAAATAGCTTACATCACTATTCATGAGCTTACTGAGTCTTACGACTCTGGGAGAATCCTGTCTCTAAAAGGCCATTCCATATTGCCTGGAGAGAATTTTGGACTTCTGAACTCTAAGTTGGGTAATCTGTGTGTGCCACAGGTATTGCAGTGCCTTACAGGAGATGTTCATGCAAAAGAACAGGATGAAAGTCTGGCAAAGTTCTATCCTATGCCTACTGAAAAAGACAGCCATATCAACTGGCTATCGATGGCCTCCACTACCATTGAAAATCTCGTAAATGCTTGCAACCCCATTTTCAATGGAGCAAAGACTCGTTTTAACGGAATGAATATTAGTCTACTGGAAGTAGTAGCCCCTGAGCAATTTCAATTAACCAACGATCAGCTGAATAAAAGACCGGGTTCCATCATTCAGGCTAACCAAAATGGATTAGCTGTTATTTGCGCTGACAAACGCCCTTTGATCATCAATGTGGCAGCCATGCATGAAGGTATTTTTAGTGGAAGCAAACTGATCGCCATGGGAGTGAATGAACAGGTTTGCTTTGCAGATTTTGAAAACTGAAACAGCCTACTCTCTTACCCATTTGATCATATAGGGAAAGTCAGGCACATCTTGCTCCGTGAACTTACCCTTACATAAATCCATCCATTGCAAAAGAGGTAAGCCCATGTAGTTCCCGGAGGAAAACATCTCAATAAACCAGTCCGAAGATCCTCTGTAGCCTGCTTCGTGAAAAACAACTTTAGGATCTAGCTTAAGATGGAGCAGGGCCGCGTAAGTCCATAGAATCACTCCGATTTCCAAACTGTCTTTATTCAACCTCTTACCATCACCAGGCTCCAGGTCTCCGGTGGCCAAAGGCCTCTTTTCAGGCTTCATCAATGCCAGGTGACCGGCCTCATGCAGTAAATCTCCGGGATAAGTAAGCTTTGAACGATCGAACCAAATGGTTCCATTCAGGATGTGAATCCCCGGAACAAAGGTTGAATCAGGTATATCACCCTCTTCAACCTTTAGTCCAATGGATATTATAAAATCTTTTATTTGATCAATTAGTGTGTGTTTTATAGTCATTCAGTGAGCATATTAATTCCCAACATCCTGAAGCATTACCTCAATGGCACGCTCGAGTTGCTGGTCTCTACCTTGGTCTACCA
>JABXHV010000058.1 GCA_013373445.1 Paracoccaceae bacterium
AATCGGTTTTATACGCTCATTAATCTACTGGGTTTATCAGTTGGTTTTGCATCAGTCTTAATTATCTTCCTTTTTGTAAGAAAGGAAAGGTCATTCGATAAGTTTCATTCTAAGCTAGATAGGATTGAGCATTTAGCTATTGTAACAAAAAGGGATAACAGCGCTGAGAAATCAACCAGAACATCGGGTCCAATTTTAGTAGCATTAGCTCCCGATTATCCTTCAATTGAGGCGTATAGCAGATATGAACAAGCTGGAGTAAACAGATTTGTATCTGATTCGACAACCTCTGAAGAATTTGCTATTGGACACAGTACTTTCTGGGTTGATTCCAAGTTCAATGAGATATTCGATTTCAAACTTAAATATGGCCAGTATCCAGATTTTGACAATGATCTCAGTGCCATAATGATTACTGAAAGCAAAGCAAAAGTGCTGTTTGAAACTGGTCAGAATGCTATTGGAAGAAGTGTCTTCAGTAGTTTTGATAAGAAGGAATATATAGTGAAAGGTGTAATAGAAGATATTCCTGAAAGTTCTTCGCTTCGCTTTGACTGTCTTTCATCTATGACTGGAGCTTACCCGCACGTAGATGGAAAACCCAATTTTATTGAAATGTGGGGAAATAATATTGTAAACAATGTGGTGTTATTCAAAGAGGGGACGACTTCTGAACAGAAGCAACTGATTGCGAATAAATTAGGCAACTCTTACAACACCAGAGCAACATATCAGGAGTTACCCTCAAGTTTCGAATTCCAACCTTTTAAGGAAGCTCACTTCGACCTGGCTACGAGTGACCATTTTCGTGACCAAACAGATGAGAGTTACTTACTCATATTTAGCACTATTGCTTTAGTCATTCTCTTTGCTTCACTAGCCAATTATTGCTCTCTTACCTTATCTCAATCTGTAGAAAGGATCAAGGAGATTGGAGTGAAAAGGACTGTAGGGGCATCTACAATGAATCTAATTGGTCATTATTTTTTCGAATCCTTATTACTTACATCTTCTGCTTTTATTCTTGCTCTAATCTTGATAGAAGTGTCCGTTCCAGGAATGGAAGACGTGATCAATAAGAGTCTGGGTGTAGAACTTTTTAGTGATATAGGGCTTCTGTTTACATGCTTCGGTGTTGTTACTGTTATATCTTTTCTTTCAATACTTTATCCTGCCTATATAGCTTCAAGAAAAGGCTTGAGCAATTTCAAGGCAGTTGGTAGTTCACCACTATTTGGTAGAACATCCTTTATTTACATAGTTAACTGTTTTCAGGTAGCCATATTCGTCTTCCTACTGGCCGCGACATTGTTCGTTAATCAACAATTAGATTTTGTTCAGAACGAAAACCTCGGCTTTAATAAAGAGCATGTTCTGATGGTCTCAGTGAATACACGTGAATCGATTTTCAAGAAGAATGAGCTCAAGGCTTCCTTTGTTAAAAGCCCATATGTTCAGCATGCCGCAATCGCAAGTTCATATCCAGTTGAACATGCTCGCCCAAGGTATGCTAAGAAAGAAGACCTCAACTTTATAGAGTATACAGCTGATGCAGAGTTTCTGAGAGTATTTGATTTTGACTTGATTGAAGGTCGACCTTTGGAAAACCTTGAACATCATAGAAATTACACTTTAGTTAATGAAACGGCTGTTGAAGCTTTAGGCTATGAAGAACCCATAGGCAAAGACTTTAATGGTAAAGAAATCATTGGGGTGGTGGCGGATTTTCATGCAGAATCTAAGCGAGAACTGATTAAACCTTTATCAATTCGACTTTTTGACGCGGATGGTTATGGATGGGTTTTGATGAGACTGAAATCTGAAAATATCCAAGCTGCTATGGACGATGTCCTCGAGAGATATGAAGAGGTAACAGGAAGCAGCAAGATAACTTACCGATTCTTTGATGAGCAGTACGACAAAATCTATGCTTCGGAAAAGGTGATCAAGTATCTGATGCAGATATTTACTGGTATTGCTCTGTTGATTTCCTTCTTTGGAGTGTTTGGGTCGAGCTCCTATGCGGTTAGACGAAGAGTGAAGGAAATCAGCATTCGCAAGGTGCTTGGCGCTAACCTGATTGACTTAAATAGAGCAATCAACAAAAGCGGTCTGAGGTACCTGTTCATAAGCGCATTGGTTGCAATTCCATTGTCTTATTGGTGGATCAACGATTGGCTGACTCAATTCTCTTATCAGATCAATATTGGTGCTTTGAGCTATATGCCGGTGGTGCTTATTACAATTTTGTTGATCATACCAACCATGCTTTACCAAGTAATCAAGGTGTATCACTCGAAGACGATAAGCTATTTAAAAGATGAATAAAGCAGTTCAAAGTTCATTGTTTCAAGTTCAAAGTTGAGCCAACATGAAACATAAAGCTTAGAACCTTAAACTAACAGACATGCTAAAGAACTATATAAAAACAACCCTCAGGGGCATTCGAAAGAATAAGCTGTTCACTGCCATTAATTTGGTGGGATTGTCAGTGGCTATGAGCTGCTTTATTCTAGTGACGCTCTATGTTCGTTATGAGCTTACTTATGACCAGTTTCACAAAGAGGTTGACAATATTTATTTGGTTAAGCTGAAGTCTGCCGAAGCTTATGGTGGTTCTTACAATCAGTTTCTGCCAGCGGTCTTTGCTGATATTATCGAGGAAGGTACACCTGGTTTAGAAGAGGTTACCACTACACTTTCGGGTGCTGGCAGCATGTATGTAAAGCATGGAGAGGAGTATATTTCTGAGAAATACTATACAATCCAAAACTCATTTTTCAATGTATTTACCTTTCCTTTTCTCTATGGAAATAAAGAGTCTGCTCTGACAGAACCCGCTTCAGTGGTTATTTCCGAAGAAATGGCTTTGAAGTATTTTAAAAAGGAAAATGCGGTTGGCGAAATATTGAAAGTAGACGGGAGAGGAGACTTTAAAGTAACTGGCGTTCTGGCATCATTCCCTAAAAACTCACAGTTCCAGCCGCACTTTTCATTTTCTATCAACAACATGTCGGACCTAGACCACTGGGGCTACAATACCTTCTTTATCTACTTAAAAACGCTGCCCAATGCAAATCTAACTGACATTCAAGATAGAATTGCGGCACTCTATACGGCCAATGCCCCAAAAGATGCCATGTATGATGGCTCAGGAGCCGAGCTGGGGTCATTTGCAGACTCGTACTGGCAATTAAGCGGAAGCGGAGCATCTCTCAACAACAGAGATCGTGGTTTGGGAGCCGATAAGGATATCATTTATCTCTGTTCAGGATTGGCAGTATTACTCTTATTTATTGCGCTGGCCAATTACGTAAATATGGCCACTTCAAAAGCTATTGAAAGATCTAAAGAAGTAGGTGTCAGGAAGGTAAATGGAGCTTCCAGGAAACAATTGATAGGTCAGTTTTTATCTGAAACCCTCGTTTTTTCTTTCCTAAGCCTGATTGTCTCCATTATTTTGGTTGAGGTTTTTCTTCCTTCTGTTTCTAATGTGGTCGGTATTGAACTAAAGCTCAATTATAGAGAAGCTTCTATTCTCCTTTTTCTAGTGGGATACGCTTTGTTGTGTGGGGTTTTGGGTGGAATATATCCCGCTATTCTATTGTCTAGGTTTAACCCTGTTAAAGCCTTAAAAGGCAGGGCTCAAATTAGCAAGTCACGCTTTTCTCTTCGAAATGTTTTACTCTTCCTGCAATTCACAATTTCAGCATTTATGATTGTGGTTTTGCTGGTGGCCAATAGCCAGATTAGGCATTACCTCAATTTCGACTTAGGTTTTGAAAAGGAAAGAGTAGTTAGTTTTAGATTGGCTGAAGAAATGCGCGAAACACCTGAAATATTTGTTCAGCGTGTAAAGAACCTTAAAGGGATTGAAGGTGTAACTATGGGGCCAATGCCGGGAGGGGCATTCGGTTTCAATACGCTCACCCTTAATGACTTGGAGTTGAAATATGTACCTCGGGTAGAAACCAACGAAGATTTCTTGCCCATGCTGAAAATTCCATTAATCGCTGGAAGAAATTTCGATCCACAATTAGCTTCTGATCAGGAGAATTCTATCATAATTAATGAAACACTAGCTCAGGAACTTGGCTTGGATAACCCGGTAGGAACAACAGTTTCCTTTGAAGGCAGACCGAAGACAATCATAGGCCTAATCAAGGATTTCTACATAATGGGGCCGAGGTATCAAAAACGATCTTTGATGCTCACTCCACTCATAAGTGGCAGGGTCAATAACTTCCTGATTAAAGTCAACTCTCAGAATATGGCAACTACCTTATCCCAGATTGATGAAATATGGGATGAGTACGACTACAAAAATGCCCTTCAATATCAGTTTTTAGATGATGCCTATGCTGAAAAACTTGGCCAAATTAAAGCCACTACAACTATCATTAATGGCATAACCATAGCTATAGTTGTGATATCCTTGTTTGGTCTGTTTTCACTCGTTGCCTATCAAACTTCGAGAAGGATGAAGGAAATAGGTATTCGCAAGGTTCTAGGAGCTAACGGAGGTAACATACTTCTAATGTTCGGTAAGCCCTATGCCTGGCTTATACTGATATCATCATCTGCTGCCATACCCTTGGCTTATTCTCTTTTGGGCAAGGCATTGGACAAGTATCATAACAGAATAGAGCTAGACTTTTCTTACGCTCTGATAACCGTTCTGGCTATTGTCATTTTTTCCGTATTGGTAATCGTGAGCAGAGCTTTATTGGCTGTAAGAACTAACCCTGCGGAAATTTTAAAGTATGAATAAATCAGTTCACAGTTTCAGGCTCTAAATTCAAAGATGAGCCAATCTGAAGCATAGAACACAAAACCTTAAACTAACAGACATGATTAAAAACTATCTCAAAACCGGATTCAGAAACCTCTTTAGACATAAGGGCTATGCCATTATCAATATTGTCGGTTTGGCAGTGGGTATAGCGAGTTGTCTGCTCATATCGATGTTTGTTAGAGATGAGTACACTTTTGATAGGTACCACACAAAAGCATCTTCTATATATAATCTTTCTATAGTGTTACCCTCACAAGGTCAAGAGAGAGTTCTAAATGCCGTTTCATATCCTGAACCAATTACCTTTTATGAGGAAATACCTGAAATAGTCAACTTTTCCAGATTAAGGAAAGAAGGTGCAATTGTTAGAAGTGGAGAAGATGTCTTTGATGAAAAAGGCCTTATGTTTTCAGACAGAGGCTTCTTTGAAATGTTTGATTTTAATGTATTGGATGGAGCTCTGGATGATAGACTGGCAAGTTTGGAGTCGGTTGTTCTAACCGAATCTAGTGCTATCAAGTATTTTGGAACAGTTGAGGCAGCTGGAAAAGAGCTCACAGCCAAAATTAGGGGAGATTTTGAGCAGTTCATTGTAACTGCAGTCATTGAAGATCATCCTTCCAACTCGTCTTTCTCTTTTAACATGATGATGTCATGGAACAAATTCGAAACTATTCTTGATGCCTTCACTAAAAACCTTTGGGCCATAGCTCCGGCAGTGGCTTTCGTGCAACTGGATGAAAAGGCTGATGTATCTGTTGTTCAGGATAAAATGAAGAAATCCAGAGACTTGCATAATAAGGGAGAGGAGACATTTGACGAGATAGCTAGAAAGAATCATAATAAGCTGATCCCTCTGGTCGATTATCACTTCGAAAAGCAAGGAGGAGATGAGAAAAGGAGCCAGTCCGGTCTTTTGGCTGGTATTGCCATATTAATACTCGTTATTGCCGGCTTCAACTTTTCAATTTTAACCATTGTCAACTCAATAAGTAGAGCAAAGGAAGTTGGTGTTCGAAAAACCATTGGAGCCACCCGTAAAAACCTTGTTTATCAATTTTTGACTGAGGCTTTAATTCTGTGTGCCATATCCTTTTTAATAGGAGTAATTCTAGCTGAACTTGTTCTCCCTCTATTCGAAAATGTAGTCGAAAAACAGTTCAGTTTTAACCTCCTGGATGATCAGTTTTTACTGCTTACTGTTCTCGCCTTTGTTTTGATTGTGAGCCTGCTTTCGGTGCTATATCCTTCAGTTTACTTGTCTCGAATCCAGGCTATTAAAGTTTTTAGGGAGAATATAAGAATGGGGGGCAGGCATGTACTTACCAAGTCAATGGTGACCTTACAATTTTTGTGCGCATTCATATTCATAACCGTGTCGGTTGCTATAACTCAACAACACAAATTTCTAATGAAAAGAGATAGAGGTTATAACGATGAAAACCTAATCAGACTTAAAATACCAAACTCGAACTCTTTGGCTACAGTGCAAAGATTCAAGAATGAGTTGAGCAAAGATCCCAATATAGTTTCCATTGGAGCTGCCAGCGACTTGAACGAAGCACTCATAGTCAACGATGGCGCGGATAACAGAACATCCCTGGTACAAGGAGATGTGGATTTGGATTATCTACAAACAATGGAGATAAAGCTGTTGGAGGGGAGAAGTTTCAATAACTCTGATTTAGTTTCTCTAAACGAAGAATCTGCCGGACTCAATGTAATAGTGAATGAAAGTGCTTTGAAGGAATTGGGTATTGATGAGAATAGTGAAAATATGCTGGTAGATGGGAAATATAGAGTGATTGGCATTATGCAAGACTATCAGATTTTCTCAGCCAATAGCCCTATGAGTCCATTGATGTTGAAAGCAAGCAATTGGTCGGGAGGGAGGTTTAGTACAAATAATATTTATCTGCGATATCGGGAGAATAATTTGACAGATGTTCTGGAAACATTAGAAACGGCCTGGGCAGACATTTTACCTCTGGAACCTTATCAGTACACATTTGTAGATGAATACAATAGAAGTCTTTATAAGAAAGAATCCATTTGGTCCAAAACACTGACCTATTCGTCCAGTCTGACCATCATAATATCATTAATGGGTCTTTTTGGTCTTGTTGGCCTTTCTGCCAGCCAAAGGAAGAAGGAAGTCAGTATCAGAAAGGTGTTGGGCGCCTCAGTGAGTAACCTGGTTTTGCTCCTTAATCAGGGTTTTACAAGGCTACTGATGCTCTCCATGTTACTGTCTGTTCCAATTGCCTATTACATTATCAATAGGTTTTTGCAGGGTTATATCAATAGAATAGAGATTACGGCTATGCTATTTGCATTACCACTGCTGGTAACCTTCCTGGTTGCCTGGCTTACTGTTTCATCCATAACGCTGAGGTCGGCTAACGGAAATCCGATTGATGAACTTAGAAATGAATAAAAATTTTACCACACAGATATGATCAGAAATTATCTAAAAACTGCCCTAAGAAATATCAGAAGGAATAAGCTCTACACCGGTCTAAATATTCTGGGGCTAAGTGTTGGTTTAGGCTCATTCTTTATCATCTATCTGTTTTTGCAGAATGAACTGGCATATGATCAGTTTCACGAAAAGAAGGACAGAATCTTTAGGGTTGTTCAAGGCTTAGATAATGCAGGCTCTCACCAATTTAATGCTGGAATTACCCCTGCCCTTGGACCAGCGACCAGAGATAACGTACCTGAGATAGAAGCTTTTAGCAGGTTGGAAAATTGGAACAAATCTCTGGTTATTGCTGGAATAAAAGATTCCACAGACAATGTTCAAACTGCTTCTGTAGACCCCGGATTTCTCGATTTCTTTGAGTTGGATATGGTTGCCGGAACTAAGGAGAATGCTCTGGATAATGACGCAGGGATGCTGCTGAATGAGTCCAAAGCTATTCGCTATTTTGGATCGGCTCAGGCAGCCATAGGCCAAACTATTAAAGTAAACCGTTCAAATCCTCTTTTAGTAAAGGGAGTGTTCAAAGATCTGCCAAAAACTACTTCCATAAAAGCCGAAGTGATTGCACCAATAAAAGCAGTGAATTCATATCGGGGAGATAATATGACGAAATGGAATCTCAGTTATGGCGATCAGCTGTATGTTCTTATTGCTCAAGGGGCTAATCCTTCAGAAGTCTCTAAGAAAATACTAACAATGGCCGAGGAGAAGAGCACTGGTATGAAATTCAATGATCTTCAATTACAACCCTTGTCCGATGTTCATTTCTCTCTAACCACTGCCGGACCAGTTCAAGAAAAAACGGACAAGCAGTACATTTTCATTTTCACCTTGGTAGCCATATTTATTCTGGTTTGCGCAGTGTTCAATTACATCAGTTTGGCACTATCACAGTCTGTTGAAAGAACAAAGGAAATTGGTATTAGAAAAGTAGCTGGAGCAGTTCGTTTTCAACTCTTTAGACAGTTTATTACGGAGTCCATTCTGCATGTGTCTTTCAGCTTTGTCATCGCTATTATTTTGGTGGAGCTATTAACACCTGAACTGGAAAATCTGATTGGTAGAGACTTAGAGTTCAGTGTATTAGGTGAACCTGTTTTGCTGGTGGAGAGCATCCTTTTCTCATTGGTAGTTGCCGTACTTTGCGCCCTTTATCCCGCCTATTTGAGTACAAGATTGAGTGTGGTTCAAATATTTAGAAGTGGCAGAGGAAGCTTTTCCACGAAGAGACTGATTAATGCGGTCAGCGTATTCCAGATTGTTGTTTTTGTGGTGTTGATCTGTGTGGCAGCTACAGCCAATAAACAGATGTACTTTATGCGAAATGAGAATCTTGGTTTCGATAAGGAAACACAAGTGGTAGTATCCAGATTCTCCCGTGAAGCCAGCACAAAAGTTGAACTGAATAAGAATGAATTGCTTGCAGTTC
>JABXHV010000103.1 GCA_013373445.1 Paracoccaceae bacterium
CTGTCGGCGCTCGACAAGAAGCTGCGTGACCAGATGCAGATCGAGCTGCGTCATCTGCACGAGAAACTCGGGATGACAACCGTCTATGTGACCCATGACCAACGCGAAGCGCTGACGATGTCGGATCGCATTGCCGTGGTGAACCACGGCCGGATCATGCAGCTTGCGACGCCAAGGGACCTGTATGAACGCCCTGCAAACCGTTTCGTCGCAGACTTTATCGGCGACTCCACATTCCTGGATGTGACGCGAACAGCCGACGGCGTGTCCTACAATGGCATGCCGCTGAAATTCGCCGAAACGCCGCCAGACACGGCAACCCTGTCGTTGATGGTGCGACCCGAACGCATTGTGCTGTCGAGCGATGGACCGCGTGAAGGTGCCAACAACTTCTCTGCAACCGCTGCCGAGGTTGTGTATCAAGGCGACAGTTTTCTTTTGCACGCTCGTCTGGACGATGGCACGCAGATCGCCCTTCGCGGCGGTGTGCGCGGCGCCAGCGTCTCCGCGCTTCCTGAGGTTGGCGATAAGGTCACATTGACCCTTGCACCTGAAGACACCGTCCTGATTGATGGAGGCGATGCCTGATATGTCAATGGTCCGGGAAAATGAGACGGGTCTTCGCGTCGACGGGCAGCTTGAGCGACTGAAGCTTTTCGGGCTGAGTTCGCCGGCCTTGCTGATGATCCTGTTTGTGCTGGTCTTGCCGGTGGGATGGCTCTTCTATGTGTCGTTCATCGGCGGCGATGGCCAATTCTCGCTCGAGAACTACGAGCGCATGCTGAAGCGACGTTCCTATGCGCGGATCTTCAGCACCACGTTTGAGGTCAGCGTGCTGACCACCGGATTGTGTATCCTCATCGGTTATCCGCTTGCCTATTTCCTGGCCCAGCTGCCAGCGCGTCTGGCGAACCTGTGCATGATCGCCGTTCTGCTGCCATTCTGGACGTCACTTCTCGTCAGAACCTATGCCTGGCTGGTCCTTTTGCAGAAAAAGGGCCTGGTCAACGACTGGGCGATTGCACTGGGGCTCTGGGACGAACCGATCAAGATGGTTCACAACATGACAGGTACATTGATCGGAATGGTGCACATCATGCTGCCCTTCCTCATCTTGCCGGTCTACGGATCGATGAAGGCCATCGACCAGAATTTTGTCAAGGCAGCATCCAATCTGGGTGCTAGCCCGACCAAGGCATTCTGGCACGTGTTTTTCCCCCTGACGCTTCCAGGACTTTTTGCCGGAACCTTGATGGTATTCATTCTTTGCCTCGGGTTCTTCGTCACGCCTGCCGTACTTGGCGGCGGTAAGGTCATCATGGTGTCGATGAAGATCGTCTCCAACATTGAACTCTTCGTCAGCTGGGGCGCGGCCAGTGCTTTGGGTGTTGTGCTTTTGATCCTGACGTTTGCGATTTTGTTGGTTGCCTCTCGTTTCCTTAAGATGGACCAGATTGCCGGGGGAGGTCACTGATGCTTGATTGGCTGAAGAAACCGGCGACCGAAACCCAGATCACACATGGACAGCGCCTCTGGCTGTATGTGCTGGCGGTCATCATCATGTTTTTGCTGTTGGCGCCGACACTTATTGTTGTGCCCATGTCGTTCTCGGACAGCCAGTATCTGGAGTTTCCACCTCAGACCTGGTCGTTGCGCTGGTACGAGAACTATTTCACCTCTCCGGACTGGATGCTGGCGACCTGGACATCCCTGAAGACGGCATTTCTGACAATGCTGGTGGCGACCCCGATCGGAGTGCTCGCAGCCTATGGCCTGCACGCTTCCAATGTACGCTTTGTGAAGGTGGCCTACACGCTCCTGATCACACCGATGATGGTGCCGCTGGTGCTCGTCGCGATTGGCGTCTTCTATGTCTATGTGCAGGTGGATCTGCTCTACACAATCACCGGTCTGGTCATGGCGCATACCATCCTGGCATTGCCTTTGGTGGTGATCGTGGTCAGCTCTGGCCTCAAGAGTTACGATATGAGCCAGGAGAACGCCGCCCGCAGCCTGGGCGCACCGCGCTGGAAGGCCTTCTTGACGATCACCTTGCCGCAAATCCGTTTTGCGGTGGTGACAGCCGCGCTGCTGTCATTCCTGACATCCTTCGATGAGGTTGTCGTGGCCATGTTCATTTCAGGCGGTGAAAACCCGACACTGACGCGCAACATGTTCAATGCGCTTCGTGATCAGATCGACCCGACAATCGCTTCGATTTCCACGATCATGATTTGTGTGACGACATTCATGATGGTGCTTGCGCAAATGTTCGGTCAAAAGAAGAACAAATAAACGCACCTGTTTGCGGAGGTCCGGTGATCGCCGGACCTTCAACCTGCCCACCTTTCCAGCTGATTTGCTTTGGAGCCATTCAATGATCGATCTACTTGTATTCAAGGACCTCGCCGCACAAGCGCTTGGACCTTTTGGAGACAAACCAACAACTTTGACAGAGGGGCAGCAGGAAGCCGCCACGATCCTGTGGACCTCTGCCGATGAAACCACCAAGCTTGGCGTGTGGGAATGCACACCGGGCCATTTCACCGCAGACCGCACCAAGGGCGGAGAATATTGCCACATCATCGCAGGACGGGCATCCGTCACCAATGCAGATGGCAATGGCACCAAGGAAGTCGGGCCTGGCGATCTTCTGGTTTTGCCGCAAGGCTGGACAGGTGAATGGATCGTCCATGAGCCAATGCGCAAGCTGTTTGTCATCGACGCCGCCTAGTTGCCATCACCATTGATATCGGTGAGATCAAATCAGAGCCCGGTCGGTGTTAAAATCGAACCGGGCTCTTTGCGTTCAGCTTGATGAGCTTACGCGCGTCGCTGCCCTGATGTTGAAGTAGCGTGCGATGGCGAAGGCATGGTCCGATCCACACTGAATGGTATGATGATGAAATGAAAATGGACCTCATGACCAGACCAATTGGCGGCTAGGATCGAGCCCATATTGACCGTATTGTGTTTGGCGAAATGCCATCCTCCAGCGGCTGGATAGGTTGGAAAGATCCTTGGTGCCTCATGTCTGAATTTGACTTTATCGTTGTAGGTGCCGGTTCATCCGGCTGCGTTCTGGCCAACCGGTTGAGTGAGAATGGCAAGTTCAGCGTCCTGCTGCTGGAAGCTGGCGGCAGCGATCGCAATTTCTGGATCTGGATGCCGATCGGCTACGGCAAGACCTTTTATCGGCGCAGCGTCAACTGGATGTATCACACCGAGCCTGACCCGGGCATTGGTGGCCGTGTGTCCTATTGGCCGCGTGGCAAGGTTCTGGGCGGATCAAGCGCCATCAACGCCATGGTCTATGTCCGCGGCCAGCAGGAAGACTTCGACGGCTGGAAGCACCTCGGCAATCCAGGCTGGGGATGGGACGACGTTCTGCCCTATTTCAAGAAGCTGGAGACCAATGATCGAGGCGCCGATGAGTTCCGCGGCGGTGAGGGGCCTGTCTACATTTCCACCATGGACGGCAACCGCCATCCCTTGTGCAAGACCTTCGTGGAAGCCGGACAGGAGCTGCAGTACCGCTACAATCCTGACTTCAATGGCAAGAGCCAGGAGGGTGTCGGCAACTATCAGAATACCGTCAAGGGCGGGCTCAGGATGTCCGCAGCAAGAGCCTATCTCGCGCCGGCGCGTGGACGATCAAACCTCAAGATCGAGACAAACGCTCACGCGACGCAGATCCTCTTTGCTGGCAAGCGTGCCACTGGCGTTGCTTACACGCAAAAGGGCAAGCCGAAGGTGGCACGGGCGCGCCGCGAAGTGGTGGTGGCAGGCGGAGCGATAAACTCGCCCCAGCTCCTGCAGTTGTCAGGCATTGGACCACAGCAGCTCCTGAGCGAACACGGCATTGACGTCATTCACGATGCGCAAGGTGTCGGGCGGCATCTCCAGGACCATCTTTGCATCGACTATCTCTATCGTTCAAAGGTACCGACCCTCAACGAGCAGCTTTATCCCTGGTACGGCAAGATCTGGGAGGGGATGAAATACCTTCTGACGCGGCGTGGCCCGTTGTCTCTCGGTTTGAATCAGGCAGGTGGTTTCATTCGTTCGAAAGCCGAGTTGAAAAGCCCGAATATCCAGCTCTTCTTCTCTCCGGTCAGCTACACAAAGACACCTCCGGGCACGCGTCCGCTGATGAGCCCGGACCCATTCCCCGGCTTCCTTTTGTCGGCGCAGCCGATGAAGCCATCAAGCAGAGGTCATTTGGGTATTCGATCCGCTGATCCATTCGAAGCGCCAGAAATCCACCCAAACTATCTTTCGACCGATCATGACATTGAAGAGATGCTTGAATCGGCCAAGTTGCTTCGTCAGTTCGCGCAAACGCCGGCGCTGTCCAAAATCATCGCGGCCGAAATTGCTCCCGGCGCGCATGTCGTCTCGGATGAAGATCTGGTCACCGATCTTCGCCAACGAACGTCTACAGTGTTTCATCCGGTCAGCACATGCCGGATGGGCCCTGACCCATCGACAGATGTCGTCGACGCACGTCTAAAGGTCTACGGTGTTGAGGGTCTGAGGGTGGCTGACACGTCTATCTTTCCCACGCTGACTTCTGGGAACACCAATGCCCCGGCAATTATGGTTGGCGAAAGAGCCGCAGACCTGATCCTCCAGGATCAACGCTGATCGTCGCGCCAGTGCTTTAACCTGCAGGGCAGCCGGAGCGAACGCGCTTCGGTTGATAGCGACGCGCGTCTCATGGAACCGCGGAAATTGGGCGTTCTACTCAAGATATAGGCAAACTGAATAACGCACCACGGATTGTGCTATTACTCCGGGTCGCTGCTTTTGTGCCAAATGGTCTAAATTGCGAAATGACCTTGGAGCACTTAATGACGAACGACTTGGATGGCCTGCTGGTCGTGTCAATCGAGCAGGCGGTTGCCGCGCCTTACCTGTCCGGTCGTCTGGCAGAAGCAGGTGCGCGCGTCGTCAAGGTGGAACGTCACGAAGGTGACTTTGCACGTGAATATGATCATCTCGTTCATGGTGAAAGCGCCTATTTCGTCTGGTTGAACCGTGGCAAGGAATCCGTTTGTCTCGATCTGCGCGCTGATGAAGACAAGAGCGTGCTAGAGGGACTGCTCAAAAAAGCAGACATCTTCATTCAGAACCTGGCACCCGGTGCAGTAGATCGACTGGGTTTTTCTCCGGAGCGTCTGCGCATTGAGAACCCTGGTCTGATCACGGTCACGATTTCTGGCTACGGAGAAGATGGCCCCTATGCCAAGCTTAAGGCATATGACCTGCTGGTTCAGGCGGAGAGCGGTCTTTCCGCGATTACGGGAAATGCTTCAGGCTCTGCGCGCGTCGGCGTCTCGGTTTGCGACATTGCCTGCGGAATGACTGCCCATGAAGCCGTCTTGCAAGCACTGATTGGTCGTGGCCGCACCGGAAAAGGGCGGCATATTTCAGTCAGCCTGTTCCACGCGCTCGCTGATTGGATGAACGTTCCCTATCTGCAGTTTGCCTATGGCGGAAAGTCGCCCGAAAGAAATGGTCTGACTCATCCAACAATTGCACCCTATGGCGCCTTTTCAGGTGGTGATGGCAAGCAGGTGCTTTTTTCCATCCAGAACGAGCGGGAGTGGGTCCAGTTCTGCGAAAAGGTCCTTGGCCGTACCGAGATTGCGTCTGACCCAAAGTTCAATAGCAACTCCAATCGCGTGGCAAATCGCGGCGAACTGGACGGCATGATCGAAGACATCTTCTCACAATATTCGCGTGATGAACTGTCTAAAATGCTGCTCGATGCCGGTATTGCCCGCGGTCAGGTTTCCACGATGGAAGATCTGACACAGCATCCGCAGAACCGTTACGTAGAAGTAGATACGCCAACAGGCCCGGTGCGTATGCTTGCACCTGGTGCGTTGATGGATGGCAAGACGCCTGAATATCGACCCGTGCCCGCCCTTGGCGAGCATTCCGAGGCAATTCGGCACGAGTTCTCGGCGGCAAACAAGGTTGCCGAATGACAGCTTTTCGGGACTTTGAGTCGGGTGGCGCGCCTTTGATTGGCGGGCTGAGGATTTTTCTGGCGCCCTGATAGTAATTTTATATGCCCTCTCGAGCCCATCGGGCCACTAGCATTGCCTGACTGATAAAACCGCAATGGGAGGAATGCTTCGCAGCCGGGAGGAGCGGAGCGTCGATCTTCCCGATGCATGAGCTTAGGAAACAGACCCTTGTCAATACCGAGCAGTTCCAGCGCTGAGCATGATGATCTTCGTGGTGCATTGCGCGCCCTGTGCGCCGAATATCCTGATGAGTACCATCGCAGGCATGCGGCAGCTGAGACCTATCCGGAGGAGTTCATCAATGCGTTGACCCAGGATGGTTGGCTCGCTGCGATGATCCCTGAGGAATACGGTGGCTCTGGTCTCGGTCTGACGGAAGCGTCCATCGTGATGGAAGAAGTGAACCGCTCCGGCGGCAATGCCGGACACTGTCATGGACAGATGTACAACATGGGTACTCTTCTCAGACATGGCTCAACCGAACAAAAAAGCGCCTATCTTCCGAAGATTGCTACAGGTGAACTGCGTTTGCAGTCGATGGCCGTGACGGAGCCGACCACCGGAACGGATACGACCAAGATCAAGACTGTCGCAAAGAAAAAAGGTGATCGCTACATCGTCAATGGCCAAAAGGTCTGGATCAGCCGTATTGAACATTCGGACCTGATGATCTTGCTGGCCCGCACGACACCGATTGAAGAGGTCAAGCGCAAGTCTCTCGGCATGTCGATCTTCATCGTTGACCTAAAAGACGCGCTTGGCAACGGTATGAAGATCAGTCCGATAAAGAACATGGTCGGGCATGAAACATATGAAGTGTTCTTCGACAATCTCGAAATCCCGGCAGAAAACCTCATTGGCGAAGAAGGTATGGGCTTTCGGTATATCCTTGACGGTCTCAACGCCGAGCGGACGCTGATCGCAGCCGAGTGCATCGGTGACGCCTATTGGTTCCTGGAACGCGCCACCGCCTACGCCGGAGAGCGCGTCGTCTTTGACCGTCCTATCGGTCAGAACCAGGGTATCCAGTTTCCTTTGGCCCGGTCCTACGTGAATTTGGAAGCTGCCAATTTGATGCGCTTTGAAGCTTGTCGTCGTTTCGACGCCCAGCAGGATTGCGGCGCGCAGGCAAATATGGCCAAACTCTTGGCAGCGGACGCATCCTGGGAAGCAGGTAATGCGTGTCTTCAGACCCATGGTGGCTTTGGTTTTGCGGAGGAATACGACATCGAGCGGAAGTTCAAGGAAACCCGCCTCTACCAGGTCGCTCCGATCTCAACCAATTTGATCTTGTCGTATGTGGGTGAGCATCTGCTCGGCCTGCCGCGGTCGTTTTGACAATGAGTGTGACGGTGGACCTGAAATCTGATCGACTGATGTTCCCGTTGTTCGTGCCTGCGACGCGGCCGGACCGTATCGAGAAGGCGAGGGTTTGCGGTGCAAGCTTTGTGATCGCCGATTTGGAGGATGCTGTTGCACCAGGCGATAAGGAGACTGCGCGCAACACCCTAGCGGAGCTTCAGCTCGGCGAGAGTGGTGCGCCAGTTTGCGTCCGCATAAATGGCGTCGGAACACCTTGGTTCGAGGAAGATCTCGCCATGGTGGCGAAAAGCAGCTTTGCTGGTCTGGTTTTGCCGAAGGCTGAAGACAGCAAGCAGCTCAATGTCATTCATCACGCTCTACCGCCTGAAATGGTGTTTTTCGGTATTGTAGAGACGGCGCTTGGATTGGGCTGTGTGCGCGATTTGGCCCCTCAGTTGGATCGTTTGTTCTTTGGTTCCCTCGACTATGCTGCAGATCTCGACTGCGCACACACGATCCCTGCTTTGGCCCATGCACGTGCTGAGATTGTTTTGGCCGCGCGAATGGCGCAAAAGCCCGGTCCATTGGACGGCGTGACCGCAGACACCAAGAATCTTGACCTGATTGAAAAGGAAGCTGCCTATGGCTCCGAACTCGGGTTCAAGGGCAAGCTTTTGATCCATCCGGCGCAGCTATCGCCGGCCATGGCAGGGTTTCGCCCAAGTGATGACGAGCTTGCCTGGGCGATGAAGGTTCAGGGAACGATCGACGATGCAGGTGTCGCTAAAGTCGATGGAGAGATGGTTGATGCTCCTGTGATTGCTCGAGCAAAACTTTTATTGGCGAGAGCTGCTGAGGCTTCACCGAAAAATACTGACAAAACTTCTGAGGAATAAGATGTCTGCTTTGATGGAAACTATTCTGGATATTGCAGGGCTGCCCTTCTCGTCTATTCCAGAGGAAGCATATGAAACCGCGCGCTTGTCTCTCTATGACTGGCTGATTTGCGGTATCGCAGGAAGGGACGAGCCACTGGCGTGCAAGTTGCGTCAGATGGTTGCAGATGAGGGCGGATCACTAACCGCATCGATTTTTGGGAGCAGCATGGCCCCGGCACGTGCTGCAGCTCTGGTCAATGGGGCAACGAGCCATGCGCTTGACTACGACGATACCCATTTTGCTCATATAGGCCATTTGTCTGTGGGGATTTATCCTGCAGCTCTTGCAGCTGGTGAGGAAACAAGAGCTTCTGCGAGTGCTGTCGTTACAGCATTCTTGCTTGGCGCAGAGGCTGCCATTCGTGTGGGTGTTGTTCTTGGGGCAGGGCACTACAATCGTGGCTTTCATCAAACAGCGACAGCTGGCGCCTTTGGGGCAACGGTCGCAGCAGGGCGGCTGTACGGCCTGAGCCGAGATGAAATGCGCGCAGCTCTTGGACTATGCGCGACAAGGACCTCAGGTCTGAAGTCGCAGTTCGGGACAATGGGCAAACCCTATAATGCGGGCGTTGCTGCATCGAACGGCGTTGAATGCGCCAAGCTCGCCAAGCTCGGCATGACATCTTGCGAAGACGGACTGATGGGCGACCAGGGGTTCGTCGTCACTCATGCCGATGAGTGGGGGCGGGAGGTTGTCAGTGCCAATCAATTTCTGTTTGGCGATATCAGTTTCAAATTCCATGCCTGCTGCCATGGAACTCACGCAATGATCGAAGCCTTGTTGGAAATCATGCCGCAGCTGAGCGGCAAGACAAACCAGGTCAAGATGATAGCCTTGCGGACCAATCCACGTTGGTTGAAGGTCTGTAACATTCCAACACCGCAGACAGGCCTAGAAATCAAGTTCAGCTATCGCTGGCTCGCCGGCATGGTGATGGAAGGCCTGAACACCGGAGCCTTTGATACCTATCGTGATGACCTCGCAACCAGCTCTGTTCTTGCCGACTTCGCCGAAAAGGTCGAAGTGATTGGCGATGCAGGGATCACCGACATGCAGGCTGAGGGAGAAGTGATCTTTGAAGATGGAAGTAAAGTCGCTTTCTCTCATGATCTGGCTCAGCGCCCGACACTTTCCAACCTTAAACAACGTTTGCAAGCAAAGGGAGCTGCTGTACTCGCAGACAACGCAGCATTGGTAAAACCTGTGATGGAAGAGTTTGCATCGCTGAGCGCAGCAGACCTCGGGCTGATTGCTAGGAAGCAGGATGACAGTGGAAACAACTGATTGGATAGGCAAACAGCGCGAAGCCAGCGAAACGGTCTCCGACCGCCAACTGCGTGAATTCCGCAGCACCCTGTCTGGGATCCTGGGCGATGAGACCGACTTGCCGGGTGTTCATTGGTGCCTTGTTCCGGAAATCTGCGCGCCTTCTGATCTTGGTAGCGACGGGCATCCGAAAGTTGGGTTGTTTTTGCCAGACCTCGACTTGCCAAGACGCATGTGGGCAGGTGGGCGTGTTGCCTATCGCGGAGGCGTACGGACTGGCGAAACCGTTACGCGCGTGTCGACCATCCGCGACATCAAATTCAAGGAAGGTCGCAGTGGGAAGCTGGGCTTCGTCACCTTGGATCACCGTTATTCCTGCGGGCAACACCTCCGCATTGTCGAAGAGCAGAACATTGTCTACAGGCAAGCGCCTTCTTCTGATGCACCTGCCGCTGTTCCACCCCAAGCGCCACGTTGGGATGCAGGTTGGACCATCGAGGCGCTACCAACATCCACGCTTCTTTTCAGATACTCGGCGATGACCTTTAACGGACACCGCATCCATTACGATAGAGACTATGCAATGGGCGTTGAAGGCTACAATGGCCTCGTCGTGCATGGGCCCTTACAGGCCACCTGGATGCAGATATTAGCGACACGGATCTTCAAACGTCTGCCACAGGACTTCTCTTATCGCGGCTTGTCACCTTTGACATGTGACCGACCGGTAACCATCGAGGCGAAAGAGGGTGAAGCTGGCGGTCTTGACTTGCGTGTGCGCGATGTCGAGCTGAATGTTGTGACAATGGAAGCACAGGCGCGCTGAGGCTGTCAGCTGTTATTGCCAACGTTGCGTGAGGTGGTTGAGCCTGCTCTCAGGCGTCGTTGGCGACGAGTTCGCCTTCCCAAAGGCCGCGCTCAACCATTTCTCGTGACACCTGCAGTGTGAGACTTTCTACGGCGGCACAGGCACGCGTTTGCACTGCGGACGGGTTGCGAACGAGATAGACCGGGCGGGAAATGACAGGATCGACAATCGGAGCTTTCAAAAGGCGTCCGGATTCAACGAAGTCGTGACAGGCCGCCGGTGCAAAGATCGTGTGACCGGAGCCCCGTGCAACGAGCTCCTTGATCTGGGTCATCGCATCGAGCTCCGTGGTAACATTCAAGACGATGCCGGCTTTGCGTGCAGCGCGCTCGATGATCCGGCGCAGCCCATGCGGCTCACCCGGCAGCACCAGCTCGGCATTCACCAGATCGCTCATGGAGACGGGTGCGCCCGGCTTTGATTTCAATGGCCAGGCATCGGGGGCGGAGAAAAAGAACAAGTGCTCGTTCAGAACATGGGTTGCGGAAAAATGCTCGACCCCGATCAGATCATAAAGAAAGCCGATCTCCACGGTTCCATCGTCGATCCATGTCTTGATGAAACCGCTCATGGCCTCGCTGGCGCGCAGCCGTACCTTGGGTAACTCCAGCCGGACAGTCTCGGCCAGTGGAACCGACATCACCATGGAGACGGAAGGTGGCATGCCGAAGCGGACCTTACCCCGCACATCTCCGGAGAGTTCTTTGATTTCAGACACACAGTTTTCAACCATGCGGCAGATCTCGTAGGCGTGGCTCAGGAGTATTTCACCCTCGCTCGTAAGCATCGATCCGCGTGGTGAACGCTCGACGAGTTTCACCTCCAGCTCGCGTTCCATATTCACCAGATGCTGGGAGAGGGACGGCTGTGCAATGCGTAGTTTTTGGGCTGCTGCCGAGACTGAACGAGCCTCTGCGATGGCGATGAAATATCGGAGTTGACGAATGTCCAAAGCGGCCTCGTACCTGAAGTGATACACCGGGGGAGATCCCGGTGTATCGAAGTCTTAGCTCATATGACCAGATTGCATACGAACGGTCAAATGTCATAGGTTTGGTCTATGACGCTTGCTAAATCAGTGGTTTAGCGCAGGATGAACGGATTGGCAGGTCCGGGGCCGTAATCCATCCAAACAGACTTGGTTTCGAGGTATTCATAGAGGGCTTCCTGGCCGCTTTCACGTCCAATACCGGATGATTTGAAGCCACCGAAGGGAACCATATAGGACACGGCACGATAGCAGTTGGTCCATATGTTGCCTGCACGAAGTGCTTTGGCCGCGCGGAACATCCGGCCCTGATCCTTGGTCCACACACCGGCGGCAAGGCCATAGTCGGTATCGTTCGCCATCTCGTAGGCTTCTTCTTCCTCGCAGAACTTGATAATCGAAAGAACTGGCCCAAAGACTTCTTGCTGAGCGATCTTCATGGAATTTTCGACGCCTGTGAAAACCGTCGGTTCGATAAAGCGACCATTTCCGCATTCTGCACGCGTAGAAGCGCCGCCGCCGAGCACACATTCAGCGCCTTCGTCTTTCGCCATCTGGATGGAAGCCAGAATCTTGTCGAACTGAGGTTGGGTTGTCACCGGTCCGACCTGGGTCGATGTGTCCATCGGGTCGCCGATACGGGCGGTCTTGGCGATGTTCAAAAAAGCTTCGACAAACGCATCATGCACGTCTTCGTGAACCAGAACACGAGACCCGGCGATGCAGGTCTGTCCGGTCGCTGCAAAGATTCCCGAAACAACGCCACGCGCTGCGCTTTCCACATCCACATCCGGGAAAACGAGTTGAGCCGACTTGCCACCAAGCTCAAGTGTCAGGCGCTTGAAGGTGTTCATAGCGGTTTGGGCAATCAAGCGCCCGCTCGCATCTCCCCCTGTGAACGCCACCTTGTGAACGTCCCTGTGTTCCGTGAGCGGTGCACCGGCCTCTGCGCCAAAGCCGGTCACCGCATTTATGACACCAGCCGGGATACCTGCTTCGTCAGCTAGTTTGCAGAGCTCAAGCGTGGACGCAGACGTGAATTCCGAAGGTTTCAAGACGACCGTGCAACCGGCGGCAAGCGCCGGAGCCAGCTTCCATGCTGTCAAAAGGAGAGGAGAGTTCCACGGTGTGATTGCCGCGACGACACCCACCGGAACGTGTGTCGTGTAAGTGAACATGTCGGCCTTGTCGATCGGGATAACGGCACCTTCGATCTTGTCACACAGTCCGGCGTAATAGCGGAACCAGTGTGTCATGTAGCCAGTCTGGGCACGCATTTCGGCGAAGAGCTTGCCATTGTCCTGCACTTCGATGCGCGCCAGGTGATCAGCTTCGCGTTCCAGAATGTCTGCAAAACGGTTCAGCAGTCTTCCGCGCTGGGTCGGATGCATCGTCGCCCACTCACCGTTGTTCAGGGCGTTGTTGGCAGCCTCTACGGCTCGATCTACATCTTCAGATCCGCAGCGCGGGATCCGAGCCCAGACCTTGGTGGTGAACGGATCGTCGCTGTCGAAATATTCACCAGTTGCCGGTTCAACCCATTGACCGTTGATGTAGCATTGGTAGCTCTGGATGCCCGTGGTGCGTTCCATGATCTTCCTCTTTAGTGTCAGCTGAAGTCAATGACCTGGCGGATCGCCTGACCTGCGTGCAGGCGGTCAAAGCCTTCGTTGATGTCTTCCAGACGAATTTTCTCCGTCATCAATCGCTCGACAGGCAGCCTCCCCTGGCTGTGAAGCCCTAGGAAGCGCGGAATGTCGCGGCTCGGAACGCCAGACCCGAGATATGAGCCCTTGAGGGTCCGTTCTTCGCCCGTAAGACCAACGGCAGGGATTTGAAGCATGGCGTTTGGGTTCGGCAGGCCTGCGGTGACTGTTGCGCCGCCGCGCCGTGTTGCGTCATAGGCAAAACGAAGCGCGTGAACGTTGCCGGTAAAGTCCATTGCGGTATCCACGCCCCCCCCAGTGATTTCACGAAGTTCTTCCAGCGCGCCATCTTTTGAGGAGTTGATCGTGTGCGTCGCGCCCAGCTGTTTGGCGAGTTCAAGCTTTTCAGGGATGATATCGACGGCGACAATTTTCTCGGCGCCAGCAACATGCGCTGCCATGACGGCCGAGAGGCCGACACCGCCGAGGCCCACGACGGCCGTGGAACAGCCGGGACACACATCTCCGGTGTTGAAAACGGCACCGGCACCTGTCAGCACTGCACAGCCCATCAGGGCTGCAATGTCGAGGGGAATTGAGCTGTCGATGCGAACGATAGAGTTTTGCGAAACAACGGCATATTCCGCAAAACATGACACTCCAGTCATGTGGTAGACGGTTTCGCCGTTGCGATTCAGACGTGTCCCGCCGCTGATCATCTCGCCCTTATTGTTTGAGGCGGCACCAGGTTCACACAGGGCAGGCCTGCCTGAGCGGCATGGACCACAATGACCGCAACTTGGAACAAACACAGTAATGACGTGATCGCCCGGCTCAAACCTTTCAACGTCAGGTCCGACTGCCCTGACGATACCGGCGCTTTCGTGTCCCATGACCATCGGCAGCTGCCGCGGCCGGTCTCCGTTGATCACTGACAAGTCGGAATGACATAGACCGGCAGCTGCGATCTCAATCAGCACTTCTCCGTCCCGTGGACCTTCCAGGTCGACTTCACAGACAGAAATCGGCCGGGTCTCGGCATAGGGACCTGGACGACCAATTTCTTCTAGAACTGCAGCTTTGATTTTCATTTTTCTCTCCCTTGCACCCGGTCTTAGTGAACAGCGGCGTACATGATTTTCTCTTCGCTCGCTTCCTCGATCGAGAATTCTTCGACGACACGACCAAGACGTGACACCAATACCCGATCAGACAGGGCAAGAATTTCCGGGAGGTAGGATGAGATCATCACCACAGGCAGACCGGCATTGGCCAGCTCGTTGATCACTTCGTGGATTTCTGCAATCGCGCCGACATCCACGCCACGGGTCGGTTCATCGAGAATAATCAGCTTTGGTTTTTGCACCAGCGCTTTGGCCAGAACCACCTTTTGCTGGTTGCCACCTGAAAGTTCGATGACTTTGGAGTCATTGTCGATTGTTTTGACATTGAGGCGATCTGTCCATACTTTCGCTAGTTCCGCCATTTCGCTGTAGCTGATGACGCTTTTCTGGTTAAGGTCAGCCCCAAGCAGACCGGAATAGATGTTCTGCGCGATCGACTTTGTTTCGAAGAAACCTTCAACCTTTCGGTCTTCGGTCACATAGACAATCCCGTCGCGGATCGCTGGTCGCGGCACGCGATAGCGCACGGGACGACCGCTTAAGCGGACTTCGCCACCGTGGAAGAAGTCACGTTTCAGAACACCGGCGATGATCTTGAAGGTCTCAGTACGGCCGGAACCAACCAAGCCGAATACACCCGTTACCTGACCCGAGAAGATCGAGAAGGACGTGTTGCGAACGATAGAACCCATAGAAAGGTTCTGAACCGACAACATGCGCTTTCCGGCAGGTCGGGATTGCCGCGCCTGAACTTTCGTCTCGCCATAGAGCTCGTTGGATAAGCTGCGGCCGACCATGTGGCCGATAATCTTGTCGCGGTCAAAGGCTTTGACCTCATCAGTGATGACATGTTCACCGTCCCGCAGGATGGTGATTCGGTCTGAAATGGTGAGTGCCTCTTCAAGTGCATGGCTGATAAAGACGATGGAAACGCCTTCATCTTTCAGTCGGTTGACGAGTTTGAAAAAGTGGTACTTTTCTTCTGGCGTCAGGGTTGCTGTCGGTTCATCGAAAATGATCACCTTGGCATTGTGGCGAACCGCGCGTGCGATTTCGACCATCTGCTTTTGTGCAGCCCCGAGTGTGGATACCAGCGCTGTCGGATCAACCTCGAAGCTGAGCGACTGCAGGAACTGCTGTGCAGAGATCCAAAGTCCGCGCAGACGGGTCAGGAATTTTTCATTGCCGAGTTCCAGGTTCTGGGCGACCGTTAATGACGGGATCAGGCTTGTTTCCTGAAACACCATTGCAATGCCGTTTTCCAGCGCTTCCTGCGGACTGGAGAATTCAACCTTCTTGCCGAGGTAACGAACTTCACCACCGGTGGGTTCATGAACACCGGCGACCATTTTCGTCAGCGTGGATTTTCCGGCCCCGTTTTCACCAAGCAGTGAGTGAATCTCGCCGGCGTGGAGTTCGAACGTCACACCTTTGACCGCGGGATTGCCGTGGAATTCCTTGGTGACATTACGGAGTTCGACCACTGGTGTCGTCATGCTGATGCTCCCTCGGTTCCCAGGTTCAAACGCAGGACCTCTCCAGATCCTCGTCCTGTCAGCCATAGATCGCCATTGGCTTCCACGGCTGAGGTGATGCCATGACGACGACCGCCTGCACGGCTGTGAAGGCTGTCGACCGGGATGAAGTTTTCATCCAGCGCAACAACAAGGCCGTAGGAAAGGGTGGGGGCCCATGGCTTGAGAATGCCCATCTGCTTAAGGGCCCCGCCCTGCATGGGTTCGTTGAATGATTTGCCGCTCGAGTAATTTGGTGCAACCCAATAGTCGCTGTGAATTTCCTTAAGCATGGCTTTGCGATAGGCAGGCTCCCTGAGGACAAACTCTATGAGAGTGCTACGGGGGGCAAAGATACAGAGCCAGAAGCCACCGCCCGAACGGGCCTGCAGGCGGCCCGGGTAGCCTGGGATTTCATCCAGAACAATTCGGGATGTCGCGCCATCGGCAGCCATTTCCACCACGTGAGATGACCAGGCTTCACTGTAGATGACCGCGCCGTTGCTCATGACGGCGATGCCTGCAGGGTATCCCAAACGCTGCTTGACGATATGCACGTCTCCCGAGATAGGGTCTCCATGTCCGATAAGGCCACTGCGGTTCATCTCCATGAGATCGCGGCGCCATTCATCAGGCCCGCAATCCTGAGATCCAACGCAAAACCAGATCTTGCCCTTAGGACAAAAGTCCAGCGCAGTTACGTTATTGATCGGCGTGCTCCATTGGGGTGTCTTGGGCTCGAAGCTGCTGTTCAGGAATATCAGGCCGTCAGAGAGCGTTGCAACTGCAAGCATGTCGTCATGGGCCGCAATCGCTGTGATTTCTGAACCCATATCAGCCTTTTCACCGTTCGGCGAAATCAGCTTTGATCCGTCTGACCACAGCAAGCCACCTTGCCAGGAGACAATGCAGTCAGGTGCGCTACCTGCAAGTCCGTCAGGCAGAGCTTCAAGCCGGTTGTTTGGCTTGAGTGCGCCGTCGAGAGCGGGCAGGGTCACGGCTGCGGAGCCGCGTCCGAAAAACTTATCAAGTGTTCGGCTAATGAATGTTTGTCTCATGACTGCCTCCGAGACTTGTCACCCCAGTAGCTTGACCAGCCACTCCAGCTTTCATCTGTCCCTTTAAGACGGATCCGACCGATGCGGTTGTTGGTAATGCCACCGAGATAGAGCCAGCCCTTGTGTTCACGCATTGAGGTGATCATTGGGTGGTTGGTCGCATGGCGATCCCACATGGATTCCAAGAAGGTTCCCTTGTCATCGAACCGTGCTACGCAACCAATGTTGAGGTTTGGATAGAGCCATTGGTCAGCGGCGATCCGGCGCGCCATCCGGCGCCGGAAAGCTGGCATGCGCAGGGCAAGATCCAGCGCCGGCGACCGCATGCCCATGAGGGCGACCCAGTATGTGCCGTCTGAAGCGCGGTTGATGTTGTCCGGATAACCAGGCAGCTTGTCGACGAGTACTTCTAGTTTGCCCTTCTTGGGACCGTCAATCCAGTAACGGTTGATGCGGCAAGCCCAGCTTTCAGCAAACAAGATCGACTTGCCATCATGGGCAGTGCAAACCCCGTTCGGGAACGTCAGGTTCTTGAGAACCGTGCGGGTTTTCCTTGCGTCCGGATCGTAGCAGATGATCCGGCCGTTGCCGCGGCTTTCAAGCGCATCCACGGGCCAGTCGTGCATCTCGTAACGGATGGTGGCTTCTGAGAAGTAGATCTTTCCATCCGGTGCGATATCCAGGTCGTCGGCGAGGCGCAAACGGCTGTCATCGACAACGGAGAACAACGAACGATTGGTCTCATCGGTGACCTTGCTGACACTCCGATCAGATTTGGCAACTTTATAAAGTCCCATGCCGCCAACACAGACAATCAGATTGCCTTCCTTGTCGAAGCTCATTCCTAGCGGAGAGCCACCGATATGCGCATAGACCTCATGGGTTTTATAGTCCGGGCCAAAGTAGCGAATGATATCGCCATGACGGTTGCCACTGTAAAGATTATCTTCCTCGTCAAGGATGACATCCTCCGGGCTCTCCACTTCACCCAGTGCGATAACTTCGACGTCACTCAGGCGGTCGTTGATTTCAAACGGTCCGGTATCTGTTGGTCGCGGCTCTGGCATTTCCACCAGCGTCGGCGATACATAGACCTTGCTGAGCAGCTTGTGACGGTTCTTCATCCAGCGCACATCGACGAAGACGCCGAGCAGCAGCGCAAGACCGAGAACCATTGGTCCGGAACCACTGTTCAGGCCAAGACGAAGCACACCGTTGGATAGCACCAGCACTGTTACAGCGCCCATCAGGGCTTTGGGTACTGAACCGCGTCCGCCGCCCAGAGAGTTGCCGCCCAGGATGGCCGCGGTCAGCGCCGAGATTTCCAGACCAATGCCCGTATCAGTACCTGCGCCGCTGAGGCGCGCTGCATAAAGAACGCCAGCCATTCCGACCAACGCACCGGATATGACATAAGCTGAGCAGACGATCTGCTTGACAGGAAGGCCCATGTTGAAGGCAGACCGTCGCGAGCCGCCAATCGCCAACAGGCGCCAGCCGGGCCCGGAACGGCTGAAAGCGATATGGGCGATAATCGCAATCACCACCAGCACAACAAAGCTGAACGGGAAGATACCAACGCCGCCAAGGCCCATCATGTCCCATAGCTGAGACGAGTAGAAGGACATTGACATGTCCTGGGCAAACTCAAGCAGCAGCAGATCAACGACTGCGCGCACAATGATCAAAGTGACCAGGGTTGTGAGAAAGGCTCGCAGCCTCATATAGCCGACCAGTAGACCATTGATCAGTCCGACGCCCGCCGTAATCAAGATGGTCAGGAACGCGGCAACACCAACCGGAAAATGCGCAAGGTTGAGGAAATATAGCATCAGGAAGTTGGCGAGCGCGAAGTTTGACCCGACCGACAGGTCTATGCCGCCCACGAGGATCACGGTCGTCATTGCGAGGACCACGAGGGCCAGCTCACCATACTGACGGGCAAGGATCGAGATATTGCTTCCGGTGAAGAAGTTCGGAAGCAGCAGACCGATCACTCCAACCACGACCACCATAAAGGCGAAAGGGATCGCGTTATCGATCCAGCTCTTGGAAAGCATTTCGCCGACTATATGGTCGGGGAAAAAGCGATACCGGGCTTTCTTTATGCTATTGGCTAGCGACACGGGAACGTCTCCCCCCCATGAGAATGATTACTGTTTTTCTGATTTGTCTGATGTCAGGCCGCAGCGAAAAATGTGCGGCCTGACCCTTCGAGGAAGGTGGTCTTAGCGAAGACGGCTGGCGTAGATTTCTGCATCCCAGCAGGAAGCCTGGTCCACGTTGTCCTTTGTCATGATGTGGGTTGGCGAGAAGATCTGGGTCTTCGAGTTGCCGCCGCCACCGTTCTGCAGTGCAATCATGATTGCAGTCCACGCATCACGGCCCATACCAGGTGCGTCATAGTTGTAGACGATGTCGAACGTGTCATCGCGGATAAGGTCGCAGGTGCTGCCTGCACCGCCGCCGGACGTGATCACTGTAACGCTGTCGGCAAGGCCCGCCTGTTTGACAGCAGCACCTGTACCAATCGCCTGACCATCCCACATGTCGAGGACAGCGCAGAGATCAGGATGCTGTTGCAGAACCGTTTCGGTGATCGCGCGGGCCTTGGAGGCATCCCAGTCAGCAGCCTGGCTGGAGACGATCTCGATGTCTTCGCGGTCCTTCAGCACATCCATGATGCCCTGAACCTGGAAGTAGCTCACGCCGCCAGTGATCACACCCTGCACGATGGAGATCTTGTGCGACGTGTCGGTTCCTTCGCCGCATTGCTCGATTGCCCTTTCAGCGATCTTGCGACCCATGTCGATGTAGTCCGGTCCGACGTAGGCATCGGTTTGAACTGCGCCTTGCATGTTCATCTGGATGACGGTGATACCGGCGCGGTTGGCCTGCATCATCAAACGGGCGAGGGACTGGGTGTCCGGGTTCTGAGTCACGATAACATCAGGTTGTTCTGCGATGAGCGAGGTCATACCCTGGGCCATGGCATCGGTTGACCAGTTTGGATCCTGCACAGTGAACTTCATGCCGTAGCGCTCGGATTCTTCCTTAACGACACCGCCCCAGGCCTGTGCCAGGTCGAAGCCGGCAGAGATCGGCAGGTATGCGATCCATTTGCCTTCAAGAGATTCAATTGCAGGATCTCGGAACGGATCGTTGGGCTCTTGTGCCAGAGCACCACCGGCCACACTGATGCTGGCAACGGTCATCAACGCTAATTTGCCAAGTTTCTTCAAAGTCATATTAGTCTCCTCCAAGTATTTAATTTTATTGTTTGATCGGCTTCTGGCCGGATCAGATATCGCCTTGTTGTCCCGTTTGTTCGTCGCGAGGGTTGATAACGCTGTCGGCCACAATTGCCAGCAACAGGATCAGGCTCTTGATGACGTTCTGGATGGTGTATTGGATGTCCATGATGGTCATTCCGTTCACTAGAACGCCGATCAACAACGTGCCCACCATGACGTTGCGGACGCTTCCTCTACCTCCAGAAAGACTGACGCCGCCGAGCACGACGATCAAAATGACGTCGTAGATCATGTTGGAATTGACCATGCGGGTGTTCATTGACTGAACTGCAGTGGCGGTGATGAGACCGGCCAGATATGCGGCTGTTCCGCTGAGCATGTATTGCAACACGATGGTCGGGCGCACAGCGATGCCGGTAATCCGCGAAGCCTGTGTGTTGTCGCCAATGTTGTAGGTGTTCCAGCCATGCTTTGAAAATCGCAGAAACAAATAGACCACTGCCGCAAGAATCGCCGCTAGAATGATCGGGATCGGAATTCCCAAGAGGCGCCCCTGACCAATCTGGGAAGCCCAACCGAAGTTAGACGGCAGATAGACAACATCGGTGCCGGTGATAAGGTGAGCCCGGCCGAAGCCGTAAATGAAGGTCCCCATCGCCAGCGTGGCAAAAATGGCGGGAATTTCAGCGAATGCCACAAGGATGCCGGTGATCAGGCTCATGCCCAAGGCAAAGCCGAGGCCAATGGCCAGCGCCGCCCACAGAGGCATGCCAGTTCCAACGAGCTGGATTGTCCAGGCCACCGAGATCGCCATATTGGCCACCATCGATAGATCAATACCGCGTCCGAGCACTACAATCAGCATTCCAAGCCCCAGAATGCCGAGAACGGCAACGCTCCTCAGAAGCGCTAAAAGGTTGCTCGTCCCGATAAATCCATCGAGGGTAAGAGCAAAGACTGCAAACATCACAAGCGTGATCGTGAATACAATCTTCTCCTGCGAGACATTCTTCAAACGCCCTGTAAGTTTCATCTTTGATTGTCCTCCCTATTGGCAGGCAATTTGATATGGTTGCCTTTCCAATTCCCCTGAGTGTGATGCGTAATCGATAATTGCCGCTAATCCATAAATCTTAGTGGAGTCATAGTTTGAGGCTATGTCCCGAAAGGAGGTTCGCTTTGGATGTGTCGCAACGACGCCAATCGGACGTGTAATTTGGTTGGAGCCCTTAACCCTTTGGGGTCGCCGTGGGCTAAGGAAATTCGGGGCAATGAATTGGGACACCAGAGTAACTTCCCAATGGGGCGCGTTTGGCTTGAAGAGCTATTTATGGCAGCGTTGCTGTTGGGGAACACGCGGCAATCCGGCGGCGCTGAATATGCTAAAACCCGGGTCTTTTGCCCCCTTTAGGGTGGCCGAGTTTGATCTGAAACGGCGGGGCAACGATGTTTTGGTACAGGTTGGGGAAAAACGCTTGGCAAAGCGCAATTAGGGCCGGTTCCAGGTCTTGCGCATTTGAAAACGTCTCGTTATATACCGTCCCACGTTGTTGGGGTGTAGCCAAGCGGTAAGGCACTGGTTTTTGGTACCGGCATGCGCAGGTTCGAATCCTGCCACCCCAGCCACACAACGCTTTCCCATTTGACAATTGAAGACGCCCAAACGCAGCTCTGAAGCGGCATGCGACAGCCATTGTTTTGGCAATAAGCCTGCGCCTTGCTGTTTGAGCATCACGCTACCCCGTCCATGTAAGCCAAACACCAAGCTGCCAAGGCATCGCTGCCGCGCGTCTTGGCCTCATGGTCTTTGGAACAAGGGTCTCCGCACGTTCAATTTTGCAGCACTGCAAATATGATGAGCTCTTAAATATGTTCTTTAACATATTTTGATGGGTGCTATTCGTTTCATCTCAAGCAAGGGAGAACAACATGGCACGGTTTGTTTTGGCGTTTCGCGGCGGGATGCCCAAGACCCCGGAAGAGGGGCAGAAAATGATGGAAGAGTGGACCCGGTGGAGTGAAGGATTGGGAACAGCCCTCGTCGATAAAGGGGCGGGCTTCGGAAAATCGCGCTGGCTGATGGCATCCGACAAGCAAGGCAGGGGCAGCGATCCACTTTCGGGATACACTGTCGTTGAAGCCGCCGATATTGAAGCAGCGCTTGATCTTGCCCGGCCCAATCCGATTTTCAGCTTGGGCGGTTCGATCGAAGTTGCTGAAGCCATGCAGATGTGAGGACCGTGATGCTCGATTTTCAGTTTCCTGTTTCAATGACTTTCATTGCGATTTGCGCGGCCCTGATGACATTAATGGTCGCTTATGTCGGTCTATACCGCGGCAAGGTGAAGGTGTTGCGGGGCGACGGAGGTAACGCGATCCTGTTCAAGCGGATACGTATTCATGGCAACTTCATGGAGACAGCGCCTTTGACGGCCCTTGTAATGATGGCAGCAGAGGTCGCAGGTCTTGGGGCAACCTGGCTTTGGCTTGCATTCGGATCATTCTTCCTGGGCCGTGTTCTTCACTTCGTCCTTTTCGACAGTACAAAGCGTGGCATAGCAATGTCCCTGACAGTCTTTCCGGGGTTTTTGATGGGTGTGTGGATCCTGAGCAGAATATGGGGGATGTAACAGAGCGTAGGGACCCAGCCACCCCAGCCACCCAAGGCTCAAGTGCCTTCGTATAAGCTTTTCAGGGCATCATCTTGAACTTTTCTCATGGCAAGGCTAGGAGGGGGACAGCGCCGGTTGGCGTGCTGCTGCATCCTTTCCAACAACAAAGACCACGAACCATGAGCAAGGGCCCAAAAGACACGCCGTCAGACGCTGCATCTGTGCCAACAGATGACGTGAAAGGCGTGGTCTCTGCCGTCACGCACAGCTGGCTGGATGATATCCAGGGGCTGTTGTTCGGGGTGGTGATGGCGACCTTCGGGGTTGTGCTGCTCAAGAGCGCCGGACTGATCACCGGTCAGGTCGCCGGCTTGTCGCTGTTGTTGTCCTTCACAACGGACTGGAGCTTCGGGGCCTGGTTCTTCCTGATTAATCTGCCGTTCTATGTTTTCGGCTGGATGCGTCTGGGGTCCCGCTTTGTCATCAAGTCTCTGGTTTCGGCTGTCGGCATCTCCATTCTGGCAGATCTTGCACCTCACTATATAAGCTTCGAGTTTCTTCATCCGCTCGTTGCCGGTCTGCTCGGCGGTTACACTGCGGCTGTCGGCTTGATTGCCCTGTTTCGTCATGGGGGAAGTGCCGGCGGTGTTGGTATTCTCGCGCTTTATATACAGGAGCGGCTGGGGTTCCGCGCAGGTTGGTTCCAGCTTGGCTTTGACGCGGTCCTGTTTGCTGTCAGCTTCGCGTTCCTCGACTGGCAGGCCGTTCTGGCTTCCCTGTTTGGTGCGTTCGTTCTCAATGTATCGATCGCGATGAACTATCGGCGCGACTGGTATGTGGCACAATAATTCGCGCGAAAAGTGTGGTTGCGGCCCGGTTCAAACGGCACCCTGATAATTCTTGACTGGTAGGCTCATAAAATGATGGATTCCTGCAGGTTCGGCCTTGGGAGAAGGGTGGTGCTTTTCAAGAAAACGGTAATGAGATCAGAATGTTGCACTGCACAAGATCATAAAAAAACAGGTCTTATTGCCGGTTATTTGGCCTTGCTTTTTTTGCTCGATAATGTTCCATTCCCGCGCAGGGCCGGCGGAGCTTGTGATCAAGCCGCCACATTTTGATGGCCTCCAAAACAATGTTTCTCGGGAGGAACACGCATGTTCAAATCCTTAATGAAGACCGTTGCAGTGACGGTTTCCGTTCTTGCTATGTCTGCCGCTGCGCAGGCTGCTGACTACAACTGGACGTTTCAGACTTCTGAATCTGCTGGTGAGCCAGGCTACATCAACAAGCAGAAGTGGGCTGACGCTGTTGGTGAAATGTCCGGCGGTCGTATCGAAATCGACATTCTGCCAATCGGTTCTGTTGTGCCACACACCGACACGCTTGAAGCTGTTGGCGCTGGCATCCTTCAGGGCCACCTGACTGACCCAAGCTACTTTGCCGGTAAAGACCCAGCATTCGCAATGATGGGCAACCTCGTTGGCGCATGGTCCGATCCGTTTGAACTTCTTGGCTTCATGCAGTCCGGTGGCGGCAATGAACTCTACGCTGAGCTCGTTGAGCCTTATGGCGTTCACTTCCTCGGTGCTGCTGCAACTGAGCCAGAAGCATTTGTTGCTGCTGTGCCGATCCGCACTGTTGAAGATCTGAAGGGCGTGAAGCTTCGCGCACCTGAAGGCATGGTCTATGAAATCTTCCAGAAAGCTGGCGCTGCACCTGTTGCTCTGCCAGGTTCTGAAGTGTTCACCGCGCTTGATAAAGGCGTTGTGGATGCAGCTGACTACACTGTCTTTGCTGCAAACCAGAAGCAGGGCATGAACGATATTGCGCATTACCCGCTGTATCCTGGCTTCCACTCCCTGCCTTTGATCGACATGTCGATCAACAAGGAAATCTGGGACAGCCTTCCTGCAGATCTGCAGTCGATCCTGAATGCATCTGTTGATGTATTCATCTTCCAGCACGTCTATTCCGTTCGTCAGCTCGACGCCGAGGCAGTTGCCCAGGCAAAGGCTAACCCGGAAATCGAGATCATTAACTGGTCTGGTGATGAGCGTGCAAAGTTCCGTCGTATTGCTCAAGCTGAGTGGGAAACCTGGGCCGGTAAGACCGAAATGACCCAGCGCTACTACGATGCGGTTGTGGCTTACCTCAAAGGCCGGAACCTGCTCTAAGCGAGCCAGTACATAAAAACCTCAAGCGCCCGGCAGGTAACTGCCGGGCGTTCGGCTCTTAAGGAGAGTAAATAGATGCCGGATAAAGAAAGGCTTCAGGCGCAAGACCAGAGCCTAGAAGTGCAAAGCGGAGTAGACGCGGCCAAGGAAGACCTTGGTGAAGGCGGTTCAGTTCGCTCCCCCCTCGATTCTGCAATCGCAATGAGCTCCAAGCTTTTTGCCTGGGCAATTTTTCTGGCATTCATTGTGAGTGTTTACGAAGTTATCTCACGATACGTCTTTGACAGCCCCACCTACTGGGCCCATGAAACAACGACGTTTCTGATTGCCGCCGTCTTTCTGATTGGTGGTCCGATCGCGTTGGCGCGCGACAAGCATATCCGAGTGCGTATCATTTATGATGCGGTTTCGGCTTCCACGCGGCGCTGGCTCGACGTTCTCAATTCCTTGATCGCAATGTTGTTTTTTGCAGGTCTCGGCCATGCGGGCTGGACACTGATGTGGAAAGCAACCCACACGCCAACCGGCGCAATTCACTTCGAAGGAACAGGCACGGCCTGGAACCCTCCGACCCCTGCGCTCCTGAAGATTATCATTTTTGTTTGCGTCTGCCTGATGTTCGTGCAGTCGTTCCTGCATCTGATTGAGGCTCTGCGCCGCAAGACGCCGGAAACATCCGCCTCTCAGGGAGGGCGTTGATATGGACCTCAGTTCTCTCGGCATTGAAACTGGAACATATGTTCTCGTAGGCGCCATTTTTGCGCTGCTCATCACCGGTCAGCCGCTGGCTTGGGTAACAGGTCTGGTCGCACTCGCCTTCACATATGGCTGGTTCGGCGAAATGGCTTTGCCGCTGGTGACCTCGCGCATCTTCGGCTTCATCACCGAATATTCCCTTGTCGCCATTCCGATGTTCGTCTTTATGGCAGCGCTTCTTGATCGCTCGGGGATCGCCAAGGACCTCTTTAACGGGATGCGAATCCTGGCTGGGCGACTGCCTGGCGGTGTCGCCGTCCAAACCCTGATCGTTGCCATTTTGATGGCCGCCATGTCCGGCGTGATTGGTGGTGAGATCGTTCTTCTTGGCATTTTGGCCCTGCCGCAGATGTTGCGTCTTGGCTATGACAAGAACCTCTCCATTGGCGTGGTCTGCGCGGGCGGCTCGCTCGGCACGATGATGCCGCCGTCGATCGTCTTGATCATCTACGGACTTGTTGCGGGCGTCTCCATTGCCGATCTCTTCGTCGCTGCGATTACGCCTGCGATGCTGCTTCTGGGCTCCTATGTCGCCTATGTGCTTTATCGTTGCTGGCGCAATCCGGAGATGGGTCCACCAATGTCCGAGGAAGATCGGGCAAAGGAATCCATTGGTGGTGCCATCAAGGCGCTGATTCAGCCGTTCTTGATCATTCTGGTCGTCCTGGGTTCGATCTACGCCGGTATTGCTTCGGTGACGGAAGCTGCGGCCCTCGGCGTTTCATCTGTTTTGGTTCTATCGCTCGTGCGGCGCGAACTGAACTTCAAGATGATGCAGGAAGGCCTGGTTCACACGCTTGAAACCTGCGGCATGATCATCTGGATCGGTATCGCAGCTGCGGTTCTGGTCGGTGTCTACAACCTCATGGGCGGCAACCGCTTTGTATCGGCGACCATTCTGGGCCTCGATGCAGCACCGGTCGTCATCATCATGGTGATGATGCTTATCCTGATCGTGCTCGGCATGTTCCTCGACTGGATCGGCATTGCCTTGCTGACCCTGCCGATCTTCGTACCGATTATCGTAAAACTCGGTTACGATCCGATCTGGTTCGGTATCCTGTTTGCGGTCAACATGCAGGTGTCTTACCTGACACCGCCGTTCGGACCGGCTGCCTTCTATCTGAAGAGCGTCGCACCGCGCGATATCACGCTTGGCCAGATCTACAAGTCGTTGCTGCCTTTCATCGCGCTGCAGCTGATTGTTCTGGCACTGCTGCTGTTCTATCCACCCCTGGCAATCTGGGCGCTGTAAGCAACAGCATATTCAAACACAAAGCCCCGGAGCCTCTTCAGGTCCCGGGGCTTTTTCATTTCAAGACAGTGCTCAGTCCAGATGTTCAGGCTCCGGCAGGGTCCTGGCAAACATCGACCCAGGTCGCATCGGTGATCTCGGCCATGCGCTCAGGCGAAATACGCACCGCGGCATTGGTTGCACCTGCTGCCGGTATGACTTCTGAAAAGGCTTTCAGGCTCTCGTCACAATAGACCTTGAGCGGCTGGGCCAGACCAAACGGGCAAACACCGCCAACGGGATGACCCGTCAATGCCTCAACTTCTTCGAGCCCCAGCATCTTCACCTTGCCGCCGAAAGCGGCCTTGGCCTTCTTGTTGTCCAGGCGGGCATCACCGCGTGCGACCACCAGAAAGACATCGTCCTTAAGCTTGAACGACAGCGTCTTGGCAATCTGTGCCGGTTCAACGCCGTGCGCAGCGGCGGCCAAATCGACGGTCGCGCTGCTGTCTGTTGTCTCAAGTACGGTCAGGTCGGGGGCGACTTCGGCAAGGTGGGACTTCACACTTTCCAGGCTCATGATGGCTTTCTTCATTCGTGGGGGTGTTGGATGAGAAGGGTTGGAGGAGATGCTAACGCCTTGAAGAAACAGCATCAAGTTCCACACGCATACACGCTTGGTTAATGCATCGTAAGTATAGTGGCGGTGTTCTTGGTTCCAACTTGTGTGTCTTGCCGGAGTATTCATCAATGTCAGTCTCATCAGGCAGCGCGCATATCGAGCCAAAAAGAATTGCCTTCCAGCTCTTGAGCTTTTCCAGGAAGGTGGCCTTTTGGGCGACGGTCTTCGCCGTCCTCTATGTCCTGCACTTCATGGCCGGTCTGGCTTTGAACTGATGTGATCAGGCTTGCGAGAAGCAGGCCGTCAAAACACTCTCAAATCATTCTCATGAAAAATGGTGTCCGGGCAGATAGCTGGGCGGCAGCGGAACTTCTGTGGCTGAGCCTGTCAGGTCACAGACGAGCGCGTCTGCGATCAAATGCGCAATGCCGAAGGAAATCTTGAAACCGCCTGTCGCGACATAGGTGTTGGCTCTACCCGGCAGCGGGCCGACCAGCGCATCGCGCTTGTTGCAACGTGGGCGGATGCCTGCCCATTCCTCCAGAACCTGGCGTCCGGCGAGCGCCGGGCAGAAGGCTGTTGCCCGCGCGACCAGCTCGGCGCTGCGATCAGGGTTGACCACCTCGTCATCAAAAAAGCGGTCGGACGTGCTGCCAATGGCAACCGTCCCATCATCATGGGGAACCACATAGAGCCCGTCGCAATAAATTGCGGGCAGGTCTTCAAGACCCTTGCCCTCCATGATCAGAGCCTGGCCTTTTTCACCTCGCCCGATCATCTCTCCGGTCATGCGCTCAAGCTGTTCAAAGGACGCAGAGCCGGTCGCAAGCACCAAACGCTGAGCCTTGATCCTCTTGGGTGTTCTGTCGGGCGCTCCCAGCAGCACGATCTCACCGCTTTGACCGTCAAAGTCTTCAAAAGCAACACCTTCTAGCAGCTTTCCATGTTCTCGGACATAGGCTGCGAGCGCTGCCAAATAGGCCCGCGGGGCGACACGGGCTGCCAGAGTTTCATAGACGATGCCAAACGGTGCAGATGCCGCCGAAAGCCATTCGGAGCGACTTCCCTTCGGCTCCACCTCGTAGGTGAAGCCGGTCTCTAGCGGGTGCCAGCGCTCCTTGGCTTCTTCAGCGCGTTCCTGATGATGCTCAAGCTTGTCTTGCGTCGTGATTGGCAGGATGCGTGCGCAGCGTCGATATCCGGTTGAAAGTCCGGTCTCCCGCTCCAGCTGGTGCAAGACAGCCTCCATCCTCATCAGAGACTGGAATTGGAACTCCTTCTTCGGGTTCCAGCGTGCGGGCATATGGGGCATCAAGGCGCCCAGAACACCGCCGCTGGACCCGGCTCCAACCATGTCTTTTTCGATCACGATGGTTTTGAGGCCCGCCTTGAGGGCGCGGTAGGCGATCGACATACCGAATATGCCCCCGCCAACGACGGCAAGATCAAACGTGTCTGTGTTCGATTGGGGCATGGAAAACCTGTCACACGGCAATGGGAAAACGGAAACGCTCTTTATTGCGCTCTGCAGCCCGATTAAAAGGACGGAGAGACAAGTGCAAGGGTCATGGAATATTTAATGTCGGCAAAGCCAGTAGAGCCAGAGAACCCGGAGCATCCGCGACCTATTGCAAGCGAGGGCGTTGCGCCGGAGCTTCAGTGGCTTGACGATGGCGTGCCCAGGGCGACGGCCTTTGATGATACTTATTTTTCAAGGGCAGGCGGTCTTGAAGAAACCCGGCATGTGTTTTTGGGTGGCAACGGTTTGCCCGAGCGGTTCTCAGGTCGCAGTCACTTCGCAATTGCCGAATTTGGCTTCGGCACAGGATTGAACTTTCTCACCACCTTGAACGCTGTGCGCACCGAGCTGGCGCCGCCCCATCTCAGCTTTTTGTCGTTCGAACTCTATCCGTTTTCTAAAGAGCAGCTCGAGCGAGCCTTGGCTGCTTTCCCGCAGCTGAGCGCCGAGGCAAGTGAATTGGTCGGTCAATGGGCACCGACACCCGGCTGGAACGTGCTGCGTTTCAAGGCTGCAACCTTGATCCTGGCCGTTGGTGATGCACGGCAGTTGATCGGCGAAGCACATCGCCAAGAGGGCTTGAGTGATGGCATCGACGCCTGGTTTCTCGATGGCTTCAGTCCGGCAAAAAATCCGCAGCTCTGGGAGCTGGACCTGTTGCAATCAGCTTTTGAGCTTACAAATGAAACCGGGACACTCGCCACTTACACGTCGGCTGGTTGGGTCCGGCGCAATTTGCAGGCCGCTGGCTTTACTGTGCAAAAGCAAAAGGGATTTGCCGGAAAACGTGAGATGGTTGTGGGCTGGCGAAATCCGGTTGGTACAGTATGATCCAGATGGCTGCAGACCAAAGCAAGACGACCTGACAAGACAGGCGATCCTGAAGAACAATTAGAATCCTGCGATAGGGGAGGAAGTTCCAATGAAAATGACCGATAGCCAGCGCATCGAAGCGCCGCGCGCCAAGGTATGGGATGCCTTGAACGATGCAGAGGTTCTCAAGGCCAGCATTCCTGGCTGTCAGGAACTGGAAAAGACGTCCGACACCGAGTTGGAAGCCAAAGTCACTTTGAAGATCGGGCCGGTGAAAGCCAGCTTCAAGGGCAAAGTTACGCTGGAAGACATCGTCGTTGGCGAAGGTTATCGGATTGTCGGTGAGGGCTCCGGCGGTGTCGCTGGCTTTGCCAAGGGCGGCGCAGATGTGAAGCTGGAAGACGATGGTCCTGACGCAACGATCCTGCACTATGATGTAGATGCTAAGATTGGTGGCAAGATTGCCCAGCTCGGATCCCGTTTGATTGACGGCACCGCGAAGAAATTGGCAGGAGAGTTCTTTCAGAACTTTGCAGAGCAGGTTGCACCTTCAAGTGATACTGAAGAAAGCTGAAAAACAACATCACTTGGCGATTCTAACGCTATGAATGTTCAAGAAAAAAGCCGCTCACTGAGCGGCTTTTACTTTTGAATCAGAACTTTAACTGAGCTGCTTGGATCAATAGGTCTCAATCGACCGGCGGCACTTCGCGTACCTTGCGTTCCGAGAGCCCGATACCTCCGAGTACCAGCGCCATAGAAAGCGCATGATAGAGGTGAAACTCTTCCGACAGAATGAGGACAGCGAGCGTCGCGGCGAATACCGGAACGAGGTTGATGAAGACCCCGGCGCGAGCCGGACCGATCAGCTCAACACCGCGCACGAAAAAGATCTGTGCCAGGCAGGAAGGGAAGAGCGAGATATAGAAGACGATCAGCCAACCTTCAGCATCCGGCCACTGCAGGTCACCCATTTGCATTTCGTATAAAAATGCCGGCAGGGACAAAATGGCTGCAAGGGCTGACAGCACGGTGAAGAACGGTAGGGCAGGGATCTTCGGCCGGTTGCGCAATGCCAAGGTGTAGATCGCATAGGAAATACACGCCAGCATCATCACCCCGTCACCTGGGTTGATGCGCAGGTTTAGCAGCGCATTGAAGTCGCCATGACTGGCAACGATCGCCACGCCGACCAGGGTCGCAACCACGCCCAGTGCCTGCAGCAGTCGGATCTTGTTGGCAAACAGGAAAGCGCTGCCGATCAGGACCAGGATCGGAATGGACCCTTGCAGAATGCCAAGGTTCAAAGCCGTCGTGTGATGGGCCGCGATGTAAAAGAAGGAGGTGAAGGCGACAAAGCCGAACAGGCTCATCGCTGCCATGATCGGCAGAGCCTTGCGCAAGATGGGCCACTCGCGTTTTAGCTGGGCGCGTGTCAGGACGATCAGGACGCTGGCAACGATGAACCAGCGGAGACTGACCACCACCATCGGCGAAACATGGCCAATGGCCAGACGGCCGGCAATGGTGTTTCCGCCCCAAAAGAGGGTGGCCATGATGAGCAAGAGATAGGGGTTGCCAAAAACGTAGCGACTGAAGAGCGTGCGGGCGATTTCCATGGGTTTCCTTGACGATCCTTATCGGCAAACACGGCTTGGCGCCCTGTCAAAGGTTGCGCACTGGATCATTGTTATTTGCTCCCGAATTGCAGATTTTGTTCATTTTAGCAAGCGCTCTTCCGTCAAACTGCGATCGCCACGTTCAATTGGCTCGCCAAATTTGACTGAAATGGACTTGCTATTGACCCTGTGAAATGGTCTGAAGTGACCGATGATTTCACTGCGCGAACCCCGCCGGGTTTGCTGAATGGCGCTCCAAGCATGTGAGCGTGCCCTTTCAGGAGGATTGATATGACAACACGTGTCAACGTGGGCTCCCTGCAGGTCGCCAAGGACCTCTACGATTTCGTAAATGACAAGGCTTTGCCTGGAACAGGCGTCGATCAGGCGCACTTCTGGTCTCAATTCTCGCAAATCGTTGATGACCTGGCGCCGAAGAACCGGGCCCTCCTGGCCAAACGTGATGCGCTTCAGGAACAGGTCGACGCCTGGCATAAAGCCAATCCGGGAGTGCCGGACATGGCGACCTACAAGGCGTTTCTGACCGACATCGGTTATCTTGTTGCCGAAGGACCTGACTTCGAAGTCTCGACCCAGAACGTAGACCCCGAAATTGGCAAGGTTGCCGGACCGCAGCTTGTGGTTCCGGTCATGAATGCGCGCTATGCGCTCAATGCTGCCAACGCGCGTTGGGGCTCTCTCTATGATGCGCTTTATGGTACCGATGCCATGGGGTCCAAGCCTGCGGGCGGCGGCTTCGATGAAGCGCGCGGTCAGGAAGTCATCTCCTATGCGCGCAAGGTTCTGGACGAAAGCGCTCCGCTGGCTGTTGGCTCATGGGCTGACATCACAGGCCTGAGCATCGACAACAGCACGTTGTCCGTCACGCTCGATGGCAAACCTGTTGCACTGGCCGATGGAACCCAGTTCGCCGGATACATTGGTGATCCGGCTGAGCCTCAAAAGGTTCTTTTGGCCAAAAACGGCCTTCACATGGAAATTGTCATCGACGCCGATCATCCGATTGGATCCGTCGACAAGGCCAATATCGCTGATGTGATCCTTGAATCCGCAATGTCCACCATCATGGACTGCGAAGATTCCGTTGCTGCCGTTGATGCTGAAGACAAGGTTGTTGTCTACACCAACTGGCTTGGTCTGATGAAGGGAGACCTTGAGGAAACCTTCGAAAAGGGCGGCAAGACAGTTACCCGCAAGATGAACCCTGACCGGGTTTACATCGCTCCTGACGGCTCCGATGTGACCCTGCACGGCCGTTCTCTTCTGCTGGTGCGCAATGTTGGTCACCTGATGACCATCAGCGCCGTGCTCGACAAGGATGGCAACGAAGTACCTGAAGGTATTATCGATGGCATGATCACTTCAATGATCGGCCTGCATGACATTGGTCCGAACGGCAAGCACACAAACAGCCGCGCCGGATCGCTCTACATCGTCAAGCCGAAGATGCATGGTCCTGAAGAAGTGGCCTTCGCCAGCGAGTTGTTCGATCGCATTGAAGACGCACTGGGCATGAAGCGCAGCACATTGAAGATGGGCATCATGGACGAGGAACGCCGCACCACGGTGAACCTTAAAGAGTGTATCCGCGCTGCCAAGGATCGTGTGTTCTTCATCAACACCGGCTTCCTGGATCGCACAGGCGACGAAATGCACACCTCCATGGAAGCAGGGCCGATGATCCGCAAAGGTGACATGAAGGCCGCTACATGGATCAGCTCATACGAGAACAACAACGTTGACGTGGGTCTGGCTTGCGGCCTGCCGGGTCACGCCCAGATCGGCAAGGGCATGTGGGCCATGCCGGACCTGATGAACGCAATGCTCGATCAAAAGATCGGACATCCGATGTCTGGCGCCAACACAGCTTGGGTACCATCTCCGACAGCTGCAACACTGCACGCAATGCATTATCACAAGGTCTCGGTTGCAGATCGTCAGAAGGAACTGGCGACCCGCACACCGGCAAAGCTCGAAGACATTCTGTCCGTTCCTGTTGCGACGCGTCCAAACTGGTCGCCTGAGGACATTCAGGCCGAACTCGACAACAATGCTCAAGGGATCCTTGGCTACGTTGTGCGCTGGGTCGAGCAGGGTGTCGGCTGTTCCAAGGTGCCTGACATCAATGACGTCGGCTTGATGGAAGACCGCGCAACGCTGCGTATTTCCTCACAGCACATTGCCAACTGGCTGCGCCACGGCGTTTGTTCCGAAGAGCAGGTGATCGCAACGCTGAAGAAGATGGCCGCTGTCGTGGACAAGCAGAACGAAGGTGACGCTGCCTATCGTCCAATGGCGACAGATTTCGACGGGTCCGTGGCGTTCCAGGCTGCCTGTGAGCTGGTCATTGAAGGCTGCAAGCAGCCAAATGGCTACACAGAACCTGTGCTGCATCGCCGCCGCATCGAGTTCAAGGCCAAGCAGGCAGGATAACCGCAGGCTGTCGTTACTCTGCGCAGTGCGTGATTAAAAAAGAAGGCTCCAGGATCTGTATCCTGGAGCCTTTTCTGTTCACGGCACCATCAATCCCTAAAGCGGCAAAGTGACAACCGCTTCCAATCCGCCATCCGGATGGTTTTGCAATTGAATCATGCCGCCATGAGCATGGATAATGGAACGGGTGATCGACAGACCCAGCCCGATGCCGCCGGTTTCCTCGCTGCGCGAGTCCTCCAGCCGCACAAACGGTTCGAAAATGTCTTTCAGCCTGTCTTCCGGCACGCCGGGGCCTTTGTCGCGAACACGGATCACGATGTCTTGGCTTTCCTTTGCCATGGAGACGGTGACCGCTTCGCCGTAGCGCACGCCATTTTCAATCAGGTTGATCAGCGCGCGTTTCATCGCCAGTGGTCTGATCGACACCACCTGTTTGGGTATGTCTTCTGCCATGGACACTGGCCGCCCCATATCCGATTGATCATCGACAATGCTGTGCAACAGGCTCGTCAGATCAGTTTGGACGGTGGGCTCCTTTTGCGCTTCGTCGCGTGCAAAGGCCAATGTGGCTGCCGTCATCTGTGCCATTTCATCGAGCGTTGCGATGATCTTCTCGCGGTTCTCATCATCGTCGATGAATTCGGCGCGAAGGCGCAAGGACGTGATCGGTGTGCGCAGGTCGTGGCTGATCGCCGCCAACATCCGCGTCCTGTCAGAGACGAAACGGGTCAAACGAGTCTGCATGTCATTGAAGGCACGCGTCAGGTCCTTGACTTCCCGCGGACCTCTTTCTTCCAGCGTCTCCAGGTGTTCACCGCGGCCGAGCTTGGCTGCTGCCACCGATAGATCCTTGAGCGGTTTCGATATCCGTCGCACCAGAAACGCGACGATCAGGATCACCGCAAGCATAGTGACTGCCATCTGGCTCAACAGGGGAATGAGTGTCTTGGTTGGCGGAAGAAACAAGGTGCGCGTGTTGAACCAGCGCCCATCATTGAGCTGGATCGAGATCGACAGATCACCTTCGCGGTCAAACCGGCGACGATCGCGCGGACGCTCATCTTCATCGTCGTCTTGTCCCTCTCTGCTTTCGCGCGGCGGTGGGCGAGGCATGTCGCCGTCCTGACGATCGCCGGTCCGCAAGCGCACGCGAATACTCCGATTGTCCTGGAATTCACTGGCCAACGTATCCTGCAATCTGCGCGCAATTACGGTTTTGCCGGGCTCGTCGAGCAGAGGCTCCTCGTTGATCCAGATGCGGGCAAGCTGGCTCCGGGACGCGTTCAGGATCCGGCGGTGATAGACTTCGGGTGTCTCATCAATCAGACGGACCATGGAGACAACTCTGCGCAGGATATTTTCACGCGCCATGTCTCGCAGTGTGATGCGGCGTTCGTCAAAGAACATCATGAAGCTGACGGCCTGCGCCACGATGATGGCCAACAGCAAGAGCCCCATGAACTGGGTCGCAAGACCCGGCTTGGACAGCCACGAGAACCTTCTTTTGTCAGCAGATGGGCCCTGGCTCATTTGGTGTCGTCCTCAACCTTCGCCGCGAACATGTATCCGCCGCCCCAGACGGTCTTCACAAAATCCGGGGTCTTGGGATCTTTTTCGATCTTGCGCCGCAGACGCGAAACCTGGTTGTCAATCGATCGGTCGAACATGTTGGTGGAGCGGCCCGAAGTCAGGTCTAGAAGCTGATCCCGGTTCAGCACCATGTTGGGACGCTTGAGAAACGCGCAGAGCAGCTGAAACTCACCACTCGACAAATCGACACGAACACCTTCCGGATCGAACAGCTCACGTTTGGTGACATCTAGTCGCCAGCCGTCGAAACGGAACTCATCGGTTTCCACCGGGTCTCTGTCTTTGGGTGTTGCATTGGTTCGGCGCAGCACCGCCTTGATGCGTGCAAGCAGCTCACGTGGATTGAAGGGCTTGGTAACATAATCATCGGCGCCTATTTCCAGGCCGATGACGCGGTCTGTTTCTTCGGCCATTGCCGTCAAAAGGATCACTGGCGTGCTTCCGGTCTCTACCAGATGGCGACAAAGGGACAGCCCATCTTCACCCGGCATCATGATGTCGAGGACAACCAGATCAATCACGGCGGCCTTCATGGCCTTGCGCGCATGGGCCGCGCTTTCGGCCGTCGTGGCCCGCAAGCCATTCTTGACGAGATAGCGCGCCAGTGTTTCGCGAATGTCCCGATTGTCGTCAACGACAAGAATATGTGGGCTCGGATCTGTCACAGTTGTCTCCCGTCAAACACCAGCATTTAGAGAACAATGTCCTTAGACACTTAATATCCAGTCTAGTCATATTGGAAAAACGTTCTGCAGCACGGATCAAATTGTATCCGTTTGTCGCAAAGCTCCAAGACGACACACATGGCGACACTTCAGCGGTTTTCTGCAGATACTTTTGCGACAAACGGTTCCTAGATTGAGGTCATCGGAATGACCAAGAGGAGTTGTTGAAATGTCCATGACCAAGAAAATTGTAGCTGCAGTCCTGACTGCCAGTGTTTCCGTCGGTGCCTTGAGCGCTGCATATGCCCAGACCGCAACAGGTGGTCAGCAGTTCAAGATGGCGCGTGCAGAAGGCGGCCAGATGCGCGGTTCAGAAGAGCGCGGTGCGATGTTCTTTGCACGCTTCGACGCAGATGGCGATGGCGTCATCAACAAGACCGAGTTGAGCGAAGCGACAGCCGAGAATTTCGCCAGCACGGATACGGATGGCGACGGCAATGTCTCCCTGGCCGAGTTCAAGGTCAGCTATATGGAAAACACCATGCCGAAGCAGGTACGGACCTTCCAGCGCATGGATCTTGATGGCGATGGGACCGTTACAAAGGCCGAGTATGAAGACGTCGCGGGGCGCATGTTTGCCCGTCTGGATCGTATGGGCGGCAGAGGCGGCCAAGGTGAGCAGGCCGGCAAATGGGGTCGCAGTGATGATCGCAGCGAGGGCTACGGACGTGGCGGCTACAATGACGACGACGACAATGATCGTCGCGGCAAATGGGGCAAAGGCGAAGGAAAGCATGTCCGCGACGGCGAGCGGGGCGGGCGTGACGGCGGTCGACGCTTCGGTCGCGGTGGCAGGGGCGGGCCGCTTGGAGCTCTGATTGCCCAGTTTGATGTCGATAACAACGGCAAGGTGTCCAGGGAAGAATTTGATACCAAGAGCGCCGAACTCTTTGCTTCGGCCGACACAAATGGTTCCGGTGGCTTTGAACTGGACGACTTTGCCAACATCTGGGCGACACTCAATGACCGCGATGCGGTGCGCAAGTTCCAGGCGCTGGATACCAATGGTGACCTCTCCGTGACCCAACAGGAGCAGTCCAAGCAGGCCGAGATGATGCTGGACCGTATGGACCGCAATGACGACGGCGTGATCTCCAAGGCTGACTTTGGTCCCGGTATGCGGGGTCATGGGAAACGCGGACACGGCGGCGAACACAAACGCGGCTGACCCTGTAGAGCGGACCGACAGTACCTGCAAACCAAAGCCGCCGGATGGACATTCATCCGGCGGCTTTGCTGTATGAAACGGGCGCACGGATTTTTTTCAACAGAGCCAAAAAAAATCTTGAATTCGCAAACGAATTGTTGCATCTAGCTTTTGCCCAACTTCGCACGTGCCCGTGGTCGTTCATGGGATGCCTAACTCAGACATCTCTTAAGGGGCCTCTGCCAATAAACACCGCCAAGGGGCGGGGCAGTAGGATCCGGACGGCTTAAAGCAACGACGTAAGACGGTTTTTTCAGTCTTATCTGAGGTTCCAATCTCAGAGATGGCTGGAAGAGCAGATGTTACATCATTGCCCGACGTGCGGTTCGGTTTTTCCGATTCCAATCTAAGGCATCACACGCGGGAAAGCGTCGTCAAAGCTCGTTTTGAGTTTCGCCGCCCTACCGTTGCCACATAACTCGTTGGTTTCCGCCTCCATCCCGGAAAAACCCCTTCGTGCATGTGGCTCCCTGCGACGTGACTGGCTGCAATGACAGCCACCTAAAATTGGACGGGAGCAACCCGATGAGTGAACGTATCCGTGAATTCCTGCGCAGCCGCGAAAGCGATGGTCCATGCGTAGTTGTCGACACTGAAATTGTCCGTGAAAACTACCTGGCATTTGCCCGGTCTTTGCCGGACACATCCGTTTATTATGCGGTCAAGGCCAACCCTGCTCCTGAAATCCTTTCGCTTTTGGAAGCTCTCGGTTCTTCTTTCGATTGTGCCTCTGTCGGTGAGATCGAAATGGTTCTGGCGACCGGCGCAGACGCATCCCGTATTTCTTATGGCAACACCATCAAGAAGGAACGCGATGTTGCGCGTGCCTATGAGTATGGCGTTCGTCTCTTTGCTGTCGACTGCAACGAAGAAGTCGACAAGATTGCACGCGTGGCGCCTGGCTCGCGCGTCTTCTGCCGCGTCCTTTGCGACGGTGCCGGTGCTGAATGGCCGCTGTCCCGCAAGTTCGGTTGTGATCCGGTTATGGCTGCCGATGTTCTGGAGCATGCGCATCGCCTCGGCCTCGTTGCTTACGGTGTGTCCTTCCACGTCGGGTCACAGCAGGCAAACCTGGGCGCCTGGGACTTCGCGCTTGAAATGGCTTCCGGCGTTTTCCACGAAATGCAGACCCGTGGAATCGAGTTGAAGATGGTCAACATGGGCGGCGGTTTTCCAACTCGCTATCTGAAAGATGTACCTGGCGTGCCAAGCTACGGCGAAGCAATCTTCGACGCGTTGAAAAAGCACTTCGGCAACCGCCTTCCATCGACAATCATCGAACCAGGTCGCGGCATGGTCGGCAACGCCGGCATCATCGAAACCGAAGTCGTGCTGATTTCCAAGAAGTCTGCGTCCGACGACGTGCGCTGGGTGTATCTCGACATCGGCAAGTTCCATGGCCTTGCAGAAACAATGGATGAGGCCATTCGCTATCCGATCCGCACTGAGCGTGATGGCGATCAGACCACACCTTGTGTCCTGGCTGGTCCGACCTGTGACAGCGTGGACGTCATGTACGAAAAGACGCCTTACGAGCTACCTGTCAGCCTGTCGATTGGGGACAAGATCCTGATTGAAGCTTGTGGTGCCTACACCACAACCTATTCCACAGTGGGCTTCAACGGTTTCGCACCGCTCGCCTCATACGTCATCTAAAGACGCGCGTTATGATCCATATCCTTGAAGAGGCGCCGAACCACATCGGCGCCCGCGAGGCCTTGCTCGATCAGAGTTTCGGTCTCGACCGGCATCTCAAGACCAGTGAACGGCTGCGTGAAGGTCGTTTGCCTGCCTTTGCCTATTCGGCCCTGGACGATGATGAGCGTCTTGTTGGCACAGTGCGCCTGTGGTCGATCGCCGATGAGGCTGGTTCACCAAGCTTGATGCTGGGACCGATTGCCGTCGAAAAAGGTCTTCAAGGCCAGCGTATCGGTGATCGCCTGATGCGCCACGCCTTGCACCAGGTGGCGCATGCGGGCAATGGCTCCATCGTGTTGGTGGGCGACTATGCCTATTACGCACGCTTCGGTTTTGCACAAGGCCTTCTGGATCAGGCAACGTTGCCTGGCCCGCTCGAACGCGACAGATTTCTCGGGATCGAATTCGTGCCCGGTCATCTGGCAGCACTCAAGGGCTGCCTGAATGGGACCGGTGCTATCGACCCGGCCGCAATTCAGCATGTCGATCCGGAATTCATGCAGGTGTTCAAAACGGTTTGAAAGGAAAGCGTCATGACCTATGGACGTAAGACAACCGCCAGATCCAAAGCGCCGTGGTCGCCAACGACCGCCTTGTCGAAACCAGCTGGTGCATCCAGTGGCTCGCAGGCAAAACAGGCAAAGTCGGTGCGTGTTTTAAAAGACCCGCTGCCGGGACGCCTGTTTCGTCCTGATGCTGCAAAGCCGCGCACTGTGGCCTCGGACAAGCCTGCAAGCGTGACGCCTTTCCCAAAGCTGGGCAAGAAATAGACGCAGCGTCTTCAGCGCAAAAGCAGAAGTTAAAACGAAAGCCCCGACAATCACTTGTCGGGGCTTTCTTATGATTTGGGTTTCATCGACTTTCTTTGCCGGGCAGCGTCCGCCAAAAGTTCTTCTCCGCGTCCGCTCCGAGCTCCGGATGCTCTTGAATTCCAGCTTTCAGCGCCCGTTTCCATGCCAGGTAGTCCTTGATTGAGGGGAGCCTTGGGATATGCGCCAGCTCCCAATGCAGACCATTGATGGGATCGTCGAAGAAGACTGCATAGTAGCCCGGTGCATAGACAGGATAGGCAGACGGCTTGTCTGAAACCGGTATTCCGTTGGCGACCAGAAAGTCTTCGTAGAACCGGTCGACCTCTTTCCTGCTCTTTGCCCACAAGGCGATGTGATGAACGCCGACAGGCCGGGCATCGTGGTCGAGCTTGGGGCCGGTCTTCGCTGGCTGTATGCCGATGTAGCTGTGCGGGAAGGGAAAGCGCGCCATGTAGTATGTGGACCGGTAACCCAGATCGAGCGTCCAGAAACTCTTGTAGCCAAGCCAGCCAAACATCCGGTCGTAGAATGCGATGGATGTGTCGTAGTCGAGCACTGAAAATTCAACGTGATTGATACCGCGCCACCGCATGGGGCTATCCTTTCAAGGGCTGGTGATGAGCAAACAGATCGGGTTAGACCAGTGGTCTAACTTGTTTTTAGACCACTGGTCTGATAGATGCAAGTGCAGCTCATTCACGAGCGTTCAAGGCAGGGGTGCGATCATGGGGGAAGGTTCGAAGGTGTCGCCGCGCGACAGATTGCGAGCGCTATCCACCGAGCAGCAGTCTCAACTGCTGGACCCTGCGGAGCTGGAGTTTTCTAGGCACGGCTATTCGAAAGCTTCGCTAAACCGCATTTTAGCATCTGCCGGCATGAGCAAGGGGCAGGCCTACTACTACATTTCGGACAAGGCAGATCTTTATGGTGCCGTCATTGAGCGCGCGCTTGCGCGGCTAGTGGAGCGGATCGGACTGGCCTGGCAAACCCCTTTGGCAGCAGAGGACTTCTGGCGCCAGGTGGGGGTATTCTTTGACCGTCTTGCCGCGGTCTTCAAGGAAGATGAAACATTGGCAGCGCTTGCCCGCGGTCTCTATGAAGGGCCAACCTCGCAAGGGGCATCGAGCGGTCTGATGCGCATGATACGGCAAAAGCTCGAGGAGCTGCTGTGCGAGGGGCAGAACGCCGGCGCAATCCGCAAGGACATGCCCCGTTCCCTGATCGCCGCCGCGCTCTTTGGAGCCGCACGTGAAATCGACTTCTGGTTTGCGACCCACTGGGATGAGTTGAGTCTGAGCGAGGCGTTGGAGCTCAACAGCAAGACGATCGGAATGATCCGCGCGATGGCTGCAGAACCAGAGTTGCCGGTCTTGCAGTCATAGCGCCGTCACCTCGCGCGCTTTTGAAGTGCGGTGCTTTTCCCAAGGCAGGTCAGCAAACAGAAGCTTGGAAACAACAGCGGCTAAAATAAAAGCCCCGGCAATTCCTTGCCGAGGCTTTTTTGTTTTTGCTTTGAAGACGATCAGGTCTGCTTTTCGAAGCCATCGTAGTCGACGGCGACTTCATAATCCGGATCTTCCAGAACCGAAATTTCGACCAGATTGCCTGCCTTGGCCAGAAGTTTCTGGCAGTCGGGTGACAGATGGCGAAGGTGCAAACGTTTGCCGGCAGCCTCGTATTTTGAGGCAAGCGCATCGATCACTTCCAGGCCCGAGTGATCAACCACACGGCTTTCCATGAAATCAACGACGACGTCATCCGGGTCTTTTTCGATCTCGAAGAGATCCACAAACCCTGTTGTCGACCCGAAGAACAGCGGGCCGGAGAGGCGGTAGACTTTCCAGCCTTCCTTCGACACTCCGGTGCGCGCATCAATGCGGCTGGCTGCGTTCCAGGCATAGGTGAGGGCGGAAATGATCACGCCAACCACAACTGCCATGGCAAGGTCGGAATAGACGGTCACAACGGTCACGACGATAATGACCAGTGCATCTGTCAACGGGATCTTGTTCATGATCTTGAACGAGTTCCAGGCGAACGTGCCAATCACCACCATGAACATCACGCCGACCAGTGAGGCGACAGGGATCTGCTCAATCAGGTTGGAGGCAAACAGGATGAATGACAGCAGGAACAGCGCCGCAACCGTGCCGGAAATACGCGTGCGTGCTCCCGATTTCACGTTGATCATGGACTGGCCGATCATTGCACAGCCACCCATTCCGCCAAAGAAGCCCGTCACGACATTGGCCGTGCCCTGAGCAAGGCACTCTTTGGATGCACCGCCCTTGGTGCCGGTCATGTCGGCCACAAGGTTCAAGGTCAGAAGGGATTCAATCAGACCGATGGCTGCAAGGATTATCGCATAGGGCCCGATGATCTGAAGCGTTTCCAGGTTGATCGGAACCATTGGAATATGGAAATCAGGCAGCCCGCCTGAAATCGACGCAAGATCGCCGACCGAGCGTGTGTCGAGATTGAGCCCGATCACGAGTGCAGAGACAACCAGAATGCCGGCAAGCGGAGCAGGAAAGGCCGTAGTGATCTTTGGCAGGACCCAGATGACAGCCATTGTCAGAACCACAAGACCAAGCATCAGGTAAAGCGGCATACCCGTGAGCCATTCATAACCGCCGGCACCATCGGCAACCTTGAACTGTCCCATTTGGGCCAGGAAGATCACGATTGCCAACCCGTTGACGAAGCCGAGCATCACCGGATGGGGAACCATGCGGATGAATTTACCCCACTTCAAAAGGCCGACGACGATCTGAATGATGCCCATCAGCACGACGGTCGCGAACAGATATTCAACGCCGTGGGTCGCAACGAGCGACACCATGACCACGGCCAGGGCGCCGGTAGCACCGGAAATCATGCCTGGGCGACCGCCGAACAGAGCGGTAATCAGACCAACGATGAAGGCAGCGTAAAGACCAACCAGTGGGTTGACCCCGGCAACAAAGGCAAAGGCCACAGCTTCGGGAACGAGCGCCAGCGCAACAGTCAGACCGGCAAGCACTTCGGTCTTGATGACGGAAGGGCTCAATTTCGTCGAAGTTGCAGGCAAGGGTGTCTCGGCGCGTCCGGACAAGAGCAGCTCCAATTCTAATCTGTGAGGCAACCATGGGAGGTGGCTGCCTGCATGTCCCTGAAAGGATCAGGTCGGCAATGCATGAAGGTCATTGCCGCGAGTGTTTTGAAAGTAATCTGTCGCTCTTCTACTCAAAGATACCTTCTGCGGCAAGACACCGCAGGTCTCAACGCCCCTTGGTATCCCTATTTAAAAAGTGAAGGGCTGATCAGTAGTCAGCACTATTCAGTGTTCAAGAGTCGGATTTGCCACGGCAGGACAGAAGAAACCCAGGAGTTGGATTTTGTTAACGTAAACAAAAAGATCAATGTTTTTGGAGGTTTGAGCATGCCCGTTAAGGCTATTTTGCCACAAAATGGCTGTTTTTCGTACCGATACGCCGACAAACATCATTCCGTAAACTTCCTGGAAACCAAGTTTGTTCATTCTTTGTGGAGCTTGGGACTGGGGCTTTGGATGTCACGAAGACATCTGAGAGGTCTGTTTACCGAATACGGCAGCGCGTATGGGCTGTCAGTTCAAGCGAAATTAGGCAGTTGTTTTGAGTAGTAAGCCTTCGAAGTCTCCCAAGCGGGAAAAGCGCGGTCGTGTCGCAAGGCGCACCCCTGTCATTTGGTGCGGTCTGATTCTGGGTGGCCTGATCGTTGGCGGCCAGATCTTTGGTAGCCAGATATCTGGTAACCTGGGCACCAGCGTCGCAGTGCATGATGCGAATGATCAAGAAACCCATGACTATCAACGCCATGAAAAACGGCGTCTGATCTCCTCTTCGAGCGACAGCGGTTCGGGCATGCAGCCAGCGGATCCTCCGGTATCGGCGTCAATTGAGGCTCAAAAGGCCCAGGAGACTCTCTACCAGAAGCTTCAGCACGAACTGCAGCTGCAAATGCAGACCGCGAAAGCGGAGCTCGCTGCAGGCCTTGCAAGGCTGACGCTCAAGAACATGCTGATGGCCCGCATGGATGCGGCACAAGGCAGTGTTCCTGAAGCTGCACCCAAGCCGGACCATAATACCGTCGTTGCCGCACTTTCAGATGGCAAGAGCCAAACGCAGGACGCGCCGGAAACGGCAGCCCAGACTGCGCTGGTGACCGCCTCCCTGGCACTAGACGTCGTCCCTGTACCAAGCGCCCGCCCGCAAGCCCCTCGCAAACCGGTTGCTGCCGGTCTGGCCTATGCCCCGGCGCCTGAATTGCAGACCAACAAAGGTGGGATTTTCGACGGGCTGGGAAAGGTCTTCAAAAAGTCAGGCAAGATCGAACTGCCAGGCAAGCACATGGGCATCGCCGTCTATGAGATTTCGACGGCGACGGTTCATATGCCCGACGGAACCAAGCTGGAAGCCCATTCCGGTCTTGGCAAGATGAAAGACAATCCGAAATACGTCTATCGCAAGAACCGCGGTCCGACACCGCCTAATGTTTATAATCTGCGGATGCGGGAGCGCCGGTATCATGGTGTCGAAGCCATTCGCATGCTGCCAGTGGATGTCGCCGCCATGCGCGGACGTGATGGCATGCTGACCCACACAAGCCTGGTGCGCGGCACCAACGGATCGCACGGATGCGTGGCCTTCAAGGACTACAACAAGTTCCTGTCAGCATTTAAGTCGGGTAAGGTCAAGAAGATGATCGTGGTGCCGCAACTCGATGAATTGCCAACCTATATGGCCTCGCTCTAGCAGCGCGCCAGATCACGGACACTTCAACGGGTTCGCGGGCAGGCTGCTTGACTTCGGCGCTGGCTATGCTATTTCGCCTTTGCAAGGCATCCAGACGCCTGCCGCCCGCAGCTCATAGAGCTTGGTAAAGGTCTGGTTTAGACGATTGATTGACAGCCTCGACGCATTTCGTGCCGGTGGCAACGCGGGCCCCTCCAGAGAAATTCGAAATGTCGGAAAGGGGACTGAAATGTCGTCCAACACCACACTTGAATCTGGATCCGAAACCAGAATCGACGCTCATGTCGGTCGCGCCATGACCTGCGCCATGGCGTTCGAAAAACATGCACATGCTCATCAGGCGAAAACCTGGATCGCCTGTCCGGGGTCAGGAAGGAGCGTGTCATGACAAGCAAGCTGCCCTCCATCAACGAAGCCAAGGCACAGGCAAAGCGTTTGCGCACCACACTTGAAGCGGACGGCAAGGGCATCAGCCATTGCAAGGCGCTTGAGATCGTTGCCCACCAGCATGGGTACCGGGACTGGAACACGCTGTTTGCCGCGATCGGCAACCGGCCTCCCAAACTCGTTTCGGTCGGGGACCGTATCAAGGGGCGTTACTTGTCCCAGCCCTTTGAAGCGGATGTGCTCGCCGTTGAAATGGTTGGTGAGGACTGGATGCGCGTGACCCTGGATCTCGATGAAGCGGTTGATGTTGTCACCTTTGACAGCTTCTCTTCCTTCCGCAAGCGCGTGAGGGGATTGATCGGGCCCAAAGGATCAACCAGGGAGAAAACCTCTGATGGTGTTCCGCATCTGGAACTCGATCTTTAGAGCATTGTAAGCGGCACGCGGTTGCATCAATTGTCTGCCGCTTACAAAAATCCTCGACGACGGCTTCTGAGATGACTACAAGCATCGAAAATCTCAGGAGAAACCATGAAGCCGACGAATCCTGTTTTTACCGGACTGGAAACGACCATCTTCGAAACCATGTCGCGCCTTGCCATGGCGCATCAGGCTGTGAACCTGGGGCAGGGGTTTCCGGATGTGGATGGCCCATTGGACATCCGCCAAGAGGCGGCGCAGGCGCTGCTTGATGGTCCCAACCAATATCCGCCGATGCTGGGCATGCCGGAACTGCGTCAGGCAGTGGCCGCTGCAAACAAGCGCTTCTATGGTCTGGACATCGATTGGCAAAGCCAGGTGATTGTCACGTCCGGTGCAACCGAGGCACTGGCCGATTGCATCATGGCTTTGGTTGAGCCGGGCGATGAGGTCATTCTTGTCGAGCCTCTCTATGATTGCTATCTGCCGCTGGTCAAACGCGCAGGTGCAACACCTGTCCGCATCCGTGTGACACCGCCAAGCTGGCAACTGGATTTCGATGCACTGGCTGATGCTTTTTCCGATAAGACCAAGGCCATTCTGATCAACAATCCGATGAACCCGGCAGCCAAGGTGTTCTCCAAGGCAGAACTGTCGGCCATTGCCCGCTTGTGCGTTGAGCATGATGTGTTCGCGATTTGCGATGAAGTCTATGAGCACCTTGTGTTCGACGGCAAAGAGCATCTTCCCCTGATGTGTCTTGAGGGCATGGAAGAGCGCTGCATTCGCATCGGCTCCGCTGGCAAGACCTTTTCACTGACAGGCTGGAAGGTCGGATACATCACCGGTTCCAGGAACCTGATTGAGCCGGTGGCCAAGGCGCATCAATTCGTGACCTTCACCACGCCGCCGCACTTGCAAAAGGCTGTCGCTACCGGGCTGGCAAAAGAAGACTCTTATTACAATGACTTGGCGGGCGACCTCCAGGCTAAGCGTGACCGCATGGCTGTGCGTCTGGCCGATCTCGGATTTGATGTCCTGCCGTGTGATGCGACCTACTTTTTGACCTGTGACATCAGCTCGATGAGCATCGGCGCAAATGATGTCGAGGTCTGTACCAAGATGGTTGAGAAAGCCGGTGTGGCTGTCGTGCCCGTGTCTGCCTTTTATGGCGGCGATGCGCCGACCAACTTCATTCGCTTCTGCTTTTGCAAGCAGGACCATGTGATAGACGAGGCGATGGATCGTCTGGCGCGCTGGATTGCATCTTAGCTCTGTCCGGCGTACCACATTCAAGTCGCGATTATTTGCCTGCTGTAAAGCCAATCCGGAGACACCGCTTGACCAACCCAATTACTGTAGAAGTCACCCGTGGCACTCTTGTTGAAAGCCGGCATCGCGGCTCTCTGGTAGTTGTAAACGACAAGGGTGAGACCCTTTGTGCGATCGGTGATGTCGATGCGCGGGTCTTTCCGCGCTCCGCCATCAAGATCATGCAAGCCCTGCCGTTGGTGGAAAGCGGTGCCGCTGATGCTCTTGGCCTCGATGAGGCAGAGCTTGCCTTGTGCTGTGCCTCCCACTCAGGCGAGGCAACACATGTAAGCTCAGCACGGGTTATGTTGATCAAGGCCGGGCTGGACGAAGACGATCTGGAATGTGGTTCCCAGTGGCCCCAACGGATGGACGATGTGGCGCAGCTGATCCGGGCCGACGAGGGACCATCGGCGCTTCACAACAACTGCTCCGGCAAACACGCCGGGTTTCTGGGGCTCGCAAAGGTTTTGGGCGCACCGACCAAGGGTTATGTCCTGCCGGACCATCCGGTGCAGCAGGAAATCAAGGCTGTGATGGAAGAGATGACCGGTGATGAGTTGACGTCGGATGTCTGCGGAACCGATGGATGTTCGATACCTACCTACGCAAGCCCTTTGCGCTCCTTTGCAAAAGCCTTCGCGGTTTTCGGAACTGGTGAAGGTCTGAGCGAAGGACGAGCCGAAGCCTGCGAACGGCTGTTTGAGGCCTGTGTGAACAACCCCTTCATGGTGGCGGGGTCGGACCGCTTCTGTACGGATATCATGACAGCTTTCAAGGGGCGGGTCTTTGCCAAGACCGGCGCAGAGGGCGTGTTTTGCGGCTCTGTTCCAGAACTGGGCATCGGTATTGCGCTGAAGTGCGACGACGGCGCGACCCGCGGCGCGGAGTCCATGATGGGCGCGGTCCTGGAAGTGCTGCTGGAAACCGACCGCGATCAGGCCGAGGTATTGGATAAATACGTCAATCCGCCCGTGCTAACCCGCAACAAGTTTGAGGCCGGTCAAGTGCGCCCAAGCACCGAATTCCTGGATGCGCTGAAAGCAGCGCTCACCTGATCCCAGTGGAAGGCTCTCTCAATGACATATCGCAAGGGCCTGTCCTGGCACTTTAGTCATGCCATTACCCGTCAGCCCGCTGACAGCGTTTGTAACGGTCTGCGTGCCGACGAGCGCGGCGGAGACCCGAGCGCTGAGGCGTTTCGCCGTGAACATGCCGGTTATGTCCGTGCACTGGAAGCGGCTGGCCTGAAAGTTGATGTGCTGCCGCAGCTGGAGGAATACCCCGACAGTTGTTTCGTTGAAGACCCAGCCTTCTGTCTGCCGGATGGTGCGATTGTGCTGCGGCCTGGTGCCGAGAGTCGCAAAGGCGAGACGACCCACATCCGCGCTGGGCTGGAAGCGCGCTTTGATCGCGTGGTGGACCTGCCGGGTGAGGGATTTGTCGATGGCGGCGATGTCCTGATGATGGATGATGAAATCATCATCGGATTGTCAGCACGGACAAACAGTGAAGGCGCGGAGGCCTTTTCCGCTCTTCTGGAGAGCTGGGGCTATGCAGCGCGCGTGGTGGAAACACCAGCCGGAGTGCTGCATTTCAAGACGGCATGCTCCACCTTGGGCGATGGCGTCGTTCTGGCGACCAGAACGCTGGCAAGCAGCAGGTTCTTCGATGGCCGCAAGGTTGTTGAGGTGCCTGAAGGTGAAGAGACGGCGGCCAATGCAATTCGGGTCAACGACGTGGTGTTGGTCTCCGAAGGCTTTCCAAAGACAGTTGCCGCCATTGAGGTAGCGGGTTTCACAACCGTTGTCCTGCCGACTTATGAAGCGGCCAAGGTGGACGGTGGGCTGTCATGCCTGTCCTTAAGGTTCAATCTGCAAAGCTGATCAGCACCTTGAAACAGGCTGATCTTTGGCCTGTGCACAGATCAGCCGGTTTTGTCGAAGATCACCTGGTTGTCTTTGACCAGAAGGTGTGACCAGTCGCTTGTGTTGTTCAGCTCGCGGGTAGCCTTTTCAAGCCAGCGGTAGCCAACGATCGCATCCTTGCGTGCAAACTGGATCATGTTGTTGGTGATCATTGCGTGGCCTGCGCCCTTGGCAACGCTGACCGCGATGCCGGTCCCGCAATCGCGCACAACGTTTTGCGATGCCACGACATTGCGCAGATAAGGGCCCCATCCGAGCATGATACCGAACCGCGGCGCGCCTTCAATCACATTGCCCGTCAGGGACGTGTCGGCTTCCACGACGATGCCATGACCAAAGCCCGCGACCTCTGGCGGGTAGGGGCCTTGTTGGGTCAGGTTGCGAATGAGATTGCCACTGCAGACGGCAAGCCTTCCGCCTTCGCGGTAGTTGGCGATGGAAACACCAATGGTTGCTCCGTCAACAATGTTGCTGGAGATCACCGCCCCTTGAAAATTGAACTCGGAATAGATGCCGGTTTCGCCCGAACGCATGCAGGAGTTGCCGATGATCTGGACGTTTGAACCGGAGTTGGCGCGGATGGCCGAGAAGGCACAGTCAGCAATGCGGTTGTTGGAGATCACCACGCTATGAGCACGAAAGATGTTGATCCCGTTGCCCCATTGACCGGTGCCACCATTCTTGGAGGCGATCCGTTCAATTCGGTTACCGGTGACAATCGTGCCATCTTCGCCGTCTTTCCAGCGATGTACCCAGATCCCACCATTGGCACAATCACGCACCGTGTTGCGTGAAAGTGTCAGCCCCTTCGCATCGCGTGACCAGATACCGGTCTCCGCGGAGCCTGAGATGACGCACTCGGAAATCGTTCCGGAGGTGCGGTCCATCAAGAGGCCGGTCTTGGCGGATCCCATGATCTCGCAGTCGTGTATCGACAGATTTCGGACGCTTAGAAAATGCAGCAGGCCTTCCGTGATGTCACCGATGCTGCGATTGGCACCATCGAAGGTCAGACCGGAAAGGGTGACGTTGGAAACGCCTTCAGCGCGCGCTAAAAGGCCGCCGCCGCCCTGGTAGACCAGACGTGTGCGACCCGGTACGCCGACAATCAAGGTACCAGAGGGAAAGCGGATGTTTGAAACGGGATAGTTGCCCGCAGGCAGGAACAGCGCCTTGCCATTTTCAACCGCCCGATTAACTGCATGCTGAAACAGAGCCGTCTGATCACCGGCCGCATTGGGAAGCAGTCCGACTTCGGCAGCTTCCATGGAACCGCGCAAGTCGGCCATGCGGATGGCTGCACTGGCAGCTGGAACGGCTGTCCCGGAAAGAAACAGGGCTACGCCGCCGAGAAAACCGCGACGGGACAAATTCGAACGTTTTGAACCGGCCTGTGTGCCAGTTTGGGATTCTGCTTTGCTCATACCAACAACGGAGCAAAGCGCGTGCCGCTTCTAGATACGCCGGGCGGTTTCAAGAATGATGTTGATGCAGGCCTGCTCAACCTGAAGGTATCCCGGACGGGTTCGGTCGTTGGGGTGCGGCAACGGTGGAACATGAACGAAAGCAGCTTTGTAGCCGTCGCGAAGGCTGTCCCACAAGGTCGCATTGCAAAGATAGGTGCCCGCGTCCCTGGAAAGACTGGTGGGCACACCGGCCCTGAGCGAGGCTTGCTGCAACGCCTTGACCGGCAGCGTGGAATAGCGCGCAGCGGGGGCGTCTTTTTCAAGAACCACATGAGGGAAATGGACGCCTGCAGCATCAGGTATGATACGCGTTGCACAGTTCACGGCACGGGTTTCAATGCTGATGTTGCGACGCTTGCCTGCCACGCCAAAATGCAGGATTGCGTCCGGCTGGAGTTTGGCGCGAAGCACGCTTGCGGCGCTCTTGCGGCCTGACCAGGTCGTTGGCAGCAGGGCAAACTGCACAAGAGTGTTTTGAAACAGGTCTGGAAGCCGCATGGGCAAGCGTTTGATCAACAGGCTGGTCGGGTTGATCGGCATGCCGGGAAACGGTTCAAAACCGGTGATCAAAAGTGATTTCGGTGGTCGTGTGTTGCGCGTCATTTGGGTCAGTCGTTCAAAGGCATTGGCCCGAACAGGCGTTCGAGCGCTGTCGTGACCTCAATTGATCCCTGTTGGACTTCAGCTTCCAAAGTCTTCATCAGGGCCGCTTTTTCGCGGTCCTGGTAAAGCTGGTCAATCAGTCTTTGCATCAGCTGATCCTTGAACCAGTCCACGCGCTGTGCGTTGCGGCGGGCCTCAAAGGCGCCGTTGCTGCGACATGTCTCGTGGTGGTCGAGTGCATTTTGCCAAAGGGGTGCCATGTCTTCCAGCTTGAGCGCTGACATGGTTTGCACCGGGGGTGTCCAACCTGGCGTGTTGGGCATTAATAGTTCCAGTGCGCGCCGGTAGGAAGAAGCCGTTGAAAGCGCCAGCTCCCGGTTGTCGCCATCGGCCTTGTTGACCACCAGCATGTCGGCGACTTCCAGAATGCCCTTCTTGATCCCCTGCAATTCATCCCCCGCACCAGGCAGCATCAGGACCATGAAGAAATCCACCATATTGGCAACGCTGGTCTCTGACTGCCCAACACCGACAGTCTCGACGAGGATGATATCGAAGCCAGCTGCCTCGCATAAAAGCAGGCTTTCCCGCGTCTTGGCGGCCACGCCTCCCAATGTGCCTGCAGCCGGGCTCGGCCGAATGAAGGCGTTTCTATCGATTGAGAGCTGGGCCATACGGGTCTTGTCGCCCAGAATGGACCCGCCGGTCCGCACGGAAGAAGGATCGACTGCCAGCACTGCGACCTTATGGCCACGGCCAGTCAGATAACTGCCGAGCATGTCAATCAACGTCGACTTGCCAACGCCTGGCACACCGGAAATGCCGATGCGCAGGCTTTTGCCAGTGTCGGCAAGCACGAGCTGAAGCAGCTTATGCGCTCTGGCGCGGTGCTCGGGCTTGCGCGATTCAATCAAGGTGATGGCGCGAGCCAGCGCAGCGCGTTGTCCTGCCTTCAGATCGCGGGCAAGGTCATCAAGGTCGAACGCTGGGCCATTGGTGTGCGCACTCATGGCTCAAGGCTTACCTGACTCACCCCAAACGGTCACCTGTAAATTTGCCGCAGGGGGGCGAGCGGAGGAAGTTGGGAAACGACGCCTCTAGGCGTTTGGGGTCCACAAGATACGCTGGAGAGTTGCCTGGCGCAGCTCATCGTCAGGTGGCAGGCGGTCGAACGGACCTTGGTACTGTGGAATGGCAAAGACCAGTTCGACGTTCGAGGTGTTCTTGGCCTGGCAAATTGCCATGCCGCGCCACAGGGCCTTGCCGACGCGGCAATTGCGACGGCTCAGGCCGATTTGGTCAAAGCTCATGTCGATCCGTTCGCCGTTCGGACCTTGCAGGAACGGGGACACGCCATGGACTTCGCGGACCTTGCCGTTCTTGGCCTTGAACGCCTGCAGAACCTGGAAACCGTCTGCATTGAACACAACCGTTGCCCATTCCGTCGTCGTTTCGACAGCTGATTGAATGCCATCTGTCGTATAACCTGGCATGACAGCGGCAATCGACTTGGGACCATACGTTGTATCAACGGTGATACCACCAACGCCGCTATCGGTAATCTGCAGCAGGCTGGTATCCCTCTTGGGGCCTGAAGCGGACGATGAACCAAGATCCCCAGAGTAATCGACAGAGGGGGAACAGGACGCGAGCAGAAGACCAAAAAGGCAAACAAGTCCCGAAGCCGTGAAACGCATGAAGAAATACCTGGAGAGTTTTGGATTGGTAGGTTGGGATCGATATGAAAACGCTCTTAGCACCTCGATTTGCCCATTAAAAGCAGGCACAGGTTGCTGAGCAATCCACTGGTGGAAAACGGCTGTTCTAGGTGCGGATTATAGCTCTTCCGGTTTGACCCACTTGGCAACCGCAGGCGGTTCATAGGATCGGAACAGCTCCAGAAGCTGCTTCGGCGTCTCCGCCGCTTGCACCATGGTACGCATTTCCAGCTTCATGAAGCCTTCCTTTTGCTGATGGTCCAGAAACGCCAGCAGGTGATCATAATAGCCGTTGGTGTTGATGAAGCCGCAGGGCTTCTTGTGATACCCAAGCTGACCCCAGGTCCAGACCTCGAAGATCTCTTCCATTGTTCCGGCCCCGCCGGGCAGTGCGAAAAAACCGTCTGATTTTTCTGCCATCAGCGCCTTGCGTTCGTGCATTGAGGAGACGATGTGCAATTCGCTCAAGCTCTCGTGGGCGAGTTCTTTTTCCTGCAACGCCTTTGGCAAGATACCGATGACGGTGCCGCCGGCCGCAAGCGCAGCGTCAGCAACAGCACCCATAAGACCTACCTTCGACCCGCCATAAACGAGCGTAATACCTTCTTCGGCAAGCAGTCGCCCCGTCTGGGTCGCAGCCTCTTCATAGTTCGGCGCATTGCCGGAACTCGAGCCGCAGTAAACGCAAATGGATTTCATCGATGAGACCTTTGAAGCCGTTGAGAAAATGGAACTTTATTGCGCCATTCGACGAGAAGTCAGCCAGCGGAGAGGCTTGTTCATCTCCGCTGGCTGCTGGAATGGTCCTAACCTTCGGAAAGCTCTTCCAGAACCCGAGCCCAGGAGCGTATACCCTTGTGAAAGCTAGTCAAATTGTACTTCTCGTTCGGAGAGTGGATTTGATCGTCTTCCAGTCCGAAGCCGATCAACAGCGAATCCATACCGAGCATGCGCTTGAAGTCGCCGACGATCGGGATCGAACCGCCGCAGCCTACAAGCGCGGCTGACTTGCCCCATTCTTCTGTAAGCGCTTTCTTGCCCTTGGACAGGGCCGGGCTGTCAAAGTCGAGCCGCAGGGCAGGGCTGCCTTCCTTGGCAATGAAGTCAACCGTGCAATCAGCCGGCACCTTGGAGCGGACATAGGCGCGGAAGGCCTCCTGGATCTTTTGCGGATCCTGATCGCCGACAAGCCGGAAGGTGAACTTCGCGTGGGCTTCAGACGGAATAACCGTCTTGCTGCCGGGGCCTTGATAGCCGCCCCACATGCCGTTGACCTCAGCGGTCGGGCGCGTCCACATGTGCTCAAGCGGCAGGCGGCCCTTTTCACCCCGTGACGTCTCCAGACCGATTTCTCCAAGGAAGCGCTCAACGGAAAAACCGAGCTCGCCCCACATCTTGGTGACCTCTTCCGGCATATCGATCACACCGTCATAAAAGCCCGGGATCGTAATGCGGCCGTCTGCGTCGTGGATGCCGGCAATAATATCGGCAATAATGTGGTTCGGGTTTTGAGCCGTGCCGCCATAAAAGCCGGAGTGAAGATCGCGGTTGGCGGCCTTGACGACAACTTCATCGCCAACCATGCCGCGCAGCATGACGGAAATCGCCGGCGTTTCCGCGTCCCACATGCCGGTATCGCACACCAGCGCCAGATCACACGTCAGCTCGTCCTTGTTGGCAACAAGGAAGGGGTGAAGTGACGGCGACCCGCTTTCTTCCTCGCCCTCAAACAGGATCGAGACGTCAACCGGCAGATCTCCGGTCTCTGCGATAAAGGCGCGGGCTGCTTCCACAAAGGTCATCAGCTGACCCTTGTCGTCGGCAGAGCCGCGGGCAACGATGATCTTCGATCCGTCTTCGCGGGTCTGGATACTTGGCTCGAATGGGTCCTGGTTCCAAAGTTCCAGCGGATCGACAGGCTGCACATCATAGTGACCATAAAAGAGCACATGCGGGCCAGCCTTGCCTGACTTGCGATGTCCGACCACCATCGGGTGGCC